>NZ_JAJFAU010000026.1:4979-42188 GCF_022614595.1 Streptomyces sp. CNQ085 | reverse complement strand
GGCGCAGCCGGGGTCGTCGAGCCGGATCACCACGTCGTAGGCCGCGCGGCCCCGGCCGCTGTCCGCCTTCCGCGGAGGGTGTCAGCCCTTGCGGGCCTTGACCTCCTCGGTGAGCTTGGGGAGGACGTCGAAGAGGTCGCCGACCACGCCGTAGTCGACCAGGTCGAAGATCGGGGCCTCCTCGTCCTTGTTGACGGCCACGATGGTCTTCGAGGTCTGCATGCCGGCCCGGTGCTGGATGGCGCCGGAGATGCCCGCCGCGATGTACAGCTGCGGCGAGACGGACTTACCGGTCTGGCCGACCTGGTGGGTGTGCGGGTACCAGCCCGCGTCCACCGCGGCGCGCGAGGCGCCGACGGCCGCGCCGAGGGCGTCGGCGAGGTTCTCGACGACCGAGAAGTTCTCGGCGCCGTTGACGCCGCGGCCACCGGAGACCACGATCGCGGCCTCGGTCAGCTCCGGGCGGCCGGTCGACTCGCGCGGAGTGCGGGAGACGACCTTCGTGCCGGTGGCCTTCTCACCGAAGGTCACCGGGAGCTGCTCGACCGTGCCCGCGGCCGGGGCGGCCTCGGGTGCGGCGGAGTTGGGCTTGACGGTGATGACCGGGGTGCCCTTGGTGACGCGGGACCTGGTGGTGAAGGCCGCGGCGAAGACCGACTGGGTCGCCACCGGGCCGGAGTCGCCGGCTTCCAGGTCGACGGCGTCGGTGATGACGCCCGAGCCGATGCGCAGCGCCAGGCGGGCCGCGATCTCCTTGCCATCCGCGGAGGAGGGGACCAGCACCGCGGCCGGGAAGACGGCCTCGTAGGCGGCCTGGAGCGCGTCCACCTTCGGCACGACGAGGTAGTCGGTGAACTCGGGGGCGTCGGCGGCGAGCACCTTCACCGCGCCGTACTCGGCCAGCGTGGCGGCGGCACCGTCCGCGTCGGCACCCAGGTGCACGGCGACCGGGTCGCCGATGCGGCGGGCCAGAGTCAGCAGTTCGAGGGTGGGCTTGCGGACGGCGCCGTTCACGTGGTCGACGTAGACAAGGACTTCAGCCATGGGAGTTGCTCTCCTGCGAGGATTGCGAGGACGGAAAGGAGTGGGGGGTGCGCCGGGCCTTCGGGCTCAGACGAACTTCTGGCCCGCGAGGAACTCGGCGAGCCGCTTGGCGCCCTCGCCCTCGTCCTTGACGATCGTTCCCGCGGTGCGGGCCGGGCGCTCGGCGGCGGCGTCGACCTTCGTCCAGGAGCCCTCGAGGCCGACCTCGTCGGCGTCGATGCCCAGGTCCTCCAGGCCCAGGGACTGAACCGGCTTCTTCTTGGCGGCCATGATGCCCTTGAAGGAGGGGTAGCGCGCCTCGCCGGACTGGTCGGTCACGGAGACGACGGCGGGGAGCGCGGCCTGAAGCTGCTCGGTCGCGGTATCGCCGTCGCGGCGGCCGGTGACCTTGCCGCCCTCAACGGAGACCTCGGAGAGCAGCGTGACCTGCGGCACGCCCAGGCGCTCGGACAGCAGCGCGGGCAGCACGCCCATCGTGCCGTCGGTGGAGGCCATGCCGCAGACGACCAGGTCGTAGCCGGTCTTCTCGACGGCCTTGGCCAGCACCAGGGAGGTGCCGATCGCGTCGGTGCCGTGCAGGTCGTCGTCCTCCACGTGCACGGCCTTGTCGGCGCCCATGGACAGCGCCTTGCGCAGCGCGTCCTTGGCGTCCTCGGGACCGACGGTCAGCACGGTGACCTCGGCGTCGTCGGCATTCTCGGCGATCTGCAGGGCCTGCTCGACGGCGTACTCGTCGAGCTCCGACAGCAGACCGTCCACGTCCTCGCGGTCGACGGTCAGGTCGTCGGCGAAGTGCCGGTCGCCGGTGGCGTCGGGCACGTACTTCACACAGACAACGATCCTCAAGCTCACGCCGGCTCTCCTACTTGCGTCGTCATTACTGGCTGCCTTGTCTCACAGGCAGCATAGGCGCCTGATCGGGCGGAATCCGGTCCGGTGGGGCCGGCTCTCCGTCCAGGATATTACTCGCCAGTACATCCAGGCACTTACCCGGCGGCAAGGCCGGTGAACTGTGACCTTTCCAACGGCTCAGGAGGGCACTGTGCCCTCTCCCAGCGCGTTGTAACGCCCCGCGTGGTACAGCAGCGGGCGGCCCGTGCCGGAGGAGTCCCCGGCCACCACCTCCGCCAGGACCACCCGGTGGTCGCCGGTCGGCACCCGGGCCACCACAGCGCACACCGTCCAGGCGAGCACGCCCTCCAGCACCGGCGCCCCGTGCGGTCCGCGGCGCCAGCGGGTGGGCGGCGCGAAGCGGTCCGCGCCGGGACGGGCGAAGGTGTCGGCAAGTTCGCGCTGGTGCTCGCCCAGGATGTGCACCCCCACGTGCTCCGCCTCGGCGACCACCGGCCACACCGAGGAGGACGTGGCGATGTTGAAGGAGATCAGCGGCGGTTCGGCGGCGACGGAGGCCAGGGACGTCGCGGTGAAGCCGGCGGGACGGCCGTGCCCGTGGGCGGTGATCACGGCGACCCCGGCGGCGTGCCGCCGGAAGACGGCGCGCAGCAGGTCGGGACCGGCCCCGGCCGCCTCCGCCGTCCGCCGGATGCCGTTCGGTGCGCTCATCCGAGATCCCCTGCCCACGGCAGGCCAGGCCGTCCACCGCGGGCGGCCCGCGTCAAGTTCGTCCACCCCTGATGGGACCAGGGTCACGCGGCCGGCGCCCCTGCCGGCCCCAGGGGCCCTCCCGGCCCTCACACGGCCTCCCCGAGCGCGGCGATGACATCGGCCCTGCGCGGCTGTCCGCTCGCCCGCCGGGCTATCCGGCCCCGCGCGTCCAGCACCAGGACGGTGGGGGTGCGCATGATCCCCAGCCGCCGCACCAGATCCAGCCGGGACTCGGCGTCCACCTCCACGTGGACGACTCCCTCGGCCATCTCCGCCACCTCGGCCAGGATCCGCCGGGTCGCCCGGCAGGGCTGGCAGAAGGCGCTGGAGAACTGCACCAGCGTGGCCCGCTCCCCCAGCCGCTCGGCGCCCACCTCCCCGGCGGTCAGCCTCTCCTCCGCGTCCCGTCCGCGCACCGTCATCCTTCCGTTCCGTCTGCTGTGCGCCATCCCGAAGGCGCCGGCCAGCGCCAGCACCGCCAGACACACGACCAGACCCGTCATCCCCGTCGTCCCTGTCATCTCCGCCGCCCCTGTCACCCCGCCGCTCCGCCCGCATCGTCTCCCACAGCGCCCGGGGCCATGCCGCCGATTCCCGCATCCGGCCCCCGGCGCCCCACGGAGTGCGGAATGCTGTCGCCTTGACTTCCTCCCTCGCCTAAGGGCGGGGGAGTCCAGCGGTCGCCCGCTGGGGTTCCTGCTTCGCCGACTGCTGCCCCGTCCGGGAGGTCTCCCGTTGAGGTCTTACACCGTCTCCACAGGCTGCTGCCGCCAGCCCGGCGGTCAGGGTGTTGCGTGCCGCGTTGGTGTCGCGGTCATGGGTGGTGCCGCAGTGCTCGCAGGTCCAGGTGCGGACGTTCAGCGGCAGCTTCTCACGGACCGTGCCACAGGCCCCGCACAGCTTGCTGCTGGGGAACCAGCGGTCGATCACGACGAGGTCGCGCCCGTACCAGGCGCACTTGTACTCCAGCATGGAGCGCAGTTCCGTCCACGACGCGTCGGAGATGGCGCGCGCGAGGCGGCCGTTCTTCAGCAGGTTGCGGACGGTGAGGTCCTCGATCACGACCGTTTGGTTCTCACGGACGAGCCGAGTGGTGAGCTGGTGCAGGTGGTCGCGGCGCCGGTCGGCGATCCGCGCGTGCACGCGGGCCACTTTCCGGCGGGCCTTGGCCTGGTTGTTCGATCCCGGCGCCTTGCGCGACAGCTCTCGCTGTGCGCGGGCCAGGCGGGCTCGGTCGCGCCGCTCGTGCCGGGGGTTGGTTACCTTCTCCCCGGTCGACAAGGTCACCAGGGACGTCAGGCCGGCGTCGATGCCGACCGCGTTCGTGGTGGCCGGAGCCGGCGCGACGGTGTCCTCGCACAGCATGGAGACGAACCAGCGCCCGGCGCTGTCGCGGGAGACCGTCACCGTGGTCGGTTCCGCACCCTCGGGCAGCGGACGGGACCAGCGGATGTCCAGCGGCTCGGACATCTTCGCCAGCTTCAGCCGCCCGTCACGCCACATGAAGGCGCTGCGGGTGTACTCCGCCGACGCCCGCGACTTCTTCCGGCTCTTGAACCGCGGGTACTGGGCGCGCTGGGCGAAGAAGTTGGCGAACGCCGCCTGAAGGTGGCGCAGCGCCTGCTGGAGCGGGACGGAGGACGCCTCCTTCAGGAAGGCCAGTTCCCCGGTCCTCTTCCACTCCGTCAGCATCGCGGAGGACTCCGCGTAGGAGATACGGCACTGCTCGCCGTACCAGGCCCGGGTACGCTCCTGAAGCGCCCTGTTGTACACCAGGCGGACGCAGCCGAACGTGCGCGACAGCTCCGCTGCCTGCTCGTCCGTGGGGTAGAAGCGGTACCGATACGCCCGCTTGCCCTGCCGCGCCATCCCTCACATCCTACCGGCTTCCGTGTGAGCAGCGGGTATCGGCCGGCGGCCGCAGACGCCGAACCGCCCCGGCGGCGGTTCGCCTCTCCCTGCCCCGCTCCGCAGGGACTTGGTTTCTCCCCCGCAAGCGGGAGGCACCCCCACCCCCAGCCGAAGCCGGGGGCACCCACGAAGGAGACACAATGAGGGTCGACACACGGGGAACGAGGTTCGCCGCCGCCGTGACCACCGCGGTCCTGGCCGCCGTGCTGGCCAGCGGGAGTTTCCGGCTGCTGGCCGCGCAGACGCTGGTGTTCGCCGCCGGGGCGGTGCTCGGCGTGGCGCGCTCACCGTACGGGCTGCTCTTCCGCCACCTGGTCCGGCCCCGGCTGGGGCCGCCAGCCGGAATGGAACACGCGGCGCCGCCCCGTTTCGCGCAGGGCGTGGGGCTGGCCTTCGCCCTGGTGGGTCTGGTCGGGTACGGCGCCGGGCCCCTGTGGCTGGGCATGGCGGCGACCGCCTGCGCGCTCGCCGCGGCCTTCCTCAACGCCGCCTTCGGCTACTGCCTGGGCTGCGAGGTGTACCTGGTGCTGCGCCGGGTCGCGGGGTGGGGCGCCGGGTGACTGCCGAACGTGACGAGGATCTCCCGTCCCCGGAACTGGCCAGGGAAGTTACGGCGACGTAGGTTCGGGTAGATCCGCCGGGAGAACCCTCCCCAGGCAGCTTCCCAGAAGGGTCCTCCCAGATGGCAGAACTGGTGTATCCGCCCGTGATCGGCGCAGCCCGAACCCTGTTCAGGGCGCTCGACCTGCGTTTCGACATCGACGGCACCGAGCACGTCCCGCGGCGCGGCGGCGCCGTGCTGGTCAGCAACCACATCGGCTACCTCGACTTCGTCTTCGCCGGGCTGGCCGCCCGGCCCGCCAAGCGGCTGGTGCGCTTCATGGCGAAGGAGTCGGTCTTCCGGCACAGGGTCTCGGGGCCGCTGATGCGCGCGATGAAGCACATACCGGTGGACCGCTCGCAGGGCGAGCACGCCTACCACCACGCGCTGAAGGCACTGCGCTCGGGCGAGATCATCGGCGTCTTCCCCGAGGCCACGATCTCGCAGTCGTTCACCCTGAAGAACTTCAAGACCGGTGCGGCCCGGATGGCCCAGGAGGCGGGCGTCCCGCTGCTGCCCGTCACGCTGTGGGGCACGCAGCGGCTGTGGACCAAGGGCCGCAAGAGGGACTTCGGCCGCAACCACTTCCCCATCACCATCCGGGTGGGCGAACCGCTGCGGCCCGCCGAGGGCGAGTCGGCGGCCGGGCTCACCGAGCGGCTGCGCGGCCGTGTGCAGGAACTGCTGGAGGCGGCCCAGCGGGCGTATCCGGTGCGGCCCAAGGGCCCGGACGACACCTGGTGGATGCCCGCGCACCTGGGCGGCACCGCCCCGACCCCGGCCGAGGCCGGTTCTCTGTAGGGCGGGCCGGGGACCGCGCGCGACCCGAAGGCGGCCCGCCGCCCCTTTCCGGCCGGCGGGCCGCCCAGCGCGGTCTCAGCGGGCCATCTCCTCCCGCAGCGCGGCGACGAAGCCGTCGACGTCCTCCTCGGTGGTGTCGAAGGAGCACATCCAGCGCACGTCGCCGGCGGCCTCGTCCCAGAAGTAGAAGCGGTGGCGCTTGCGCAGCCGCTCACTCACGTCGTGGGGCAGCCGCGCGAAGACGGCGTTGGCCTGGACGGGGTGGAGGATCTCCACTCCGTCGACGGTGCGCGCGCCGTCGGCCAGCCGCCGGGCCATGGCGTTGGCGTGGGAGGCGCTGCGCAGCCACAGGTCTCCGGCGAGCAGCGCCTCGAACTGCACGGAGACGAACCGCATCTTGGACGCCAGCTGCATCGACAGCTTCCGCAGGTGCTTCATCGCCCGCACCGCGCCGGGGTTCAGCACGACGACGGCCTCGCCGAAGAGCATGCCGTTCTTGGTGCCGCCGAAGGAGAGCACGTCCACGCCCGCGTCCGTGGTGAACGCCCGCAGCGGCACGTCCAGCGCGGCCGCCGCGTTGGCGATGCGGGCGCCGTCGAGGTGGACGGCCAGGCCGCGTTCGTGGGCCGTCTCGCAGATCGCCCGGATCTCCTCGGGCGTGTAGACGGTGCCCAGTTCGGTGTTCTGGGTGATCGAGACGGCCTGCGGCATCGCCCGGTGCTCGTCGTCGAAGCCGTACGCCTCGCGCTCGACGAGTCCGGGGGTGAGCTTGCCGTGTTCGGTGGGTACGGTCAGCAGCTTCAGCCCGCCGACCCGTTCGGGTGCGCCGCACTCGTCGGTGTTGATGTGGGCACTCTCGGCGGCGACGACCGCGCCCCAGCGGTCGGTGAGGGCCTGGAGGGCCACGACGTTGGCGCCGGTGCCGTTGAACACCGGGAAGACCTCCGCCGCCGGCCCGAGATGGGCGCGGAAGACCTCCTGGAGGTGGGCGGTGTAGTCGTCTTCCCCGTAGGCGGTCTGGTGACCGCCGTTGGCGAGGGCGAGCGCCGCCAGGATCTCCGGGTGCGCGCCCGCGTAGTTGTCGCTGGCGAAGCCGCGCGTCCGCGGATCGTGGCGGCGCCGGGCATCCGTCGGTGGGGATGCCGGGGGCTCCTCGGTCGGGTGGGCCTCTACGGTTGCGGGGTCAGCCACAGGCGGTGTCCGTTCACTTCCTCGGCGGACTTGTCCCAGACACCGGCGATGGCCTCGGCCAGCTCCCCGACATCGGTGAAGCCCGCGAACTTGGCGTTCGGGCGCTCGGCGCGCATCGCGTCGTTGACCAGCGCCTTGACCACCAGGATGGCAGCAGCGGCCGGAGGCCCCGCATCCGACCCCTTGCCCGCCTTGCGGAAGGCGTCGGCCAGGGCCAGCGTCCATGCCTCGGCCGCGGCCTTGGCCGCGGAGTAGGCGGCGTTGCCGGCGGTGGGGCGGGTGGCGCCGGCGGCGCTGATCAGGACGTAGCGGCCGTTTCCGCTGCGGCGCAGGGCTCCCTCGAAGGCCAGGGAGGTGTGCTGCACGGTGCGTACCAGCAGCTTCTCCAGCAGGTCCCAGTGGGACAGGTCGGTCTCGGCGAAGGCCGCCGAGCCGCGCCAGCCGCCGACCAGGTGCACCAGCCCGTCGACGCGGCCGTACTCGTTCTCGGTGCGGGTGGCCCATTCGCGGGTGGCCTCCAGGTCGAGCAGGTCGACGGTGTCGCCGGTGACGGCGGCTCCGCCGTGCGCGAAGCGGGCCCTGTCCACGGCCTCGGCCAGCCGTTCGGCGTCCGCGTCGGCGGCGACGACGGTGGCGCCCCGTTCGGCCAGGTTCAGCAGCGCGGCCCGGCCGGCGGGCCCGGCCGCGCCGGCGACGGCGACGACGGCGCCGTCCAGGGGGCCGCCGTTGCCGTTGGGTGTGCTGGTCATGGTGGTGATCGCCTCTCTGTTACGTCCGGTGGTCACGCCGCGGCCGGGAGGGCGGACTCGGCGGTGATGCCCTTGGTCGACGCGATCACGTTACGCAGCTTCTTGGCGAGGGCCTCGTAGAACATGCTCAGCGGGAACTCGTCGGGGAGCACGTCGTCCACCAGCTTGCGCGGCGGCAGGCTCAGGTCCAGGGCGTCTGGGCCCTTGGCCCAGGCCGAGCCGGGATGCGGGGCGAGGTAGGTGGAGACCAGCTCGTAGGCCTTGAACCAGTGGACCAGCTTCGGGCGGTCGATGCCCTCCCGGTAGAGAGTCTCGATCTCCTCGCGCAGGTGCACGGTCACCTCCCGCGCCCGCTGCCAGTCGATGCCGAGCTTGTTGTCCGTCCAGCGCAGGGCGTCGTGCTTGTGGAGGTAGGCGAACAGCAGCTGGCCGCCCAGCCCGTCGTAGTTGCGGCTGCGCTCACCGGTGACGGGGAAGCGGAACAGGCGCTCCAGCAGCACGGCGTACTGCACGTCGCGGCCCTGCTCGAAACCGTCGGCCTCCAGCTTCACGGCCTCGTGGAAGGCGGTGAGGTCGCAGCGCAGCTCCTCCAGGCCGTACATCCAGAACGGCTGGCGCTGCTTGATCATGAAAGGGTCGAAGGGCAGGTCGCCGTGGCTGTGGGTGCGGTCGTGGACCATGTCCCACAGCACGAAGGTCTGCTGGGCGCGCTTCTGGTCGGCCAGCAGCCCCCGGGCGTCCTCGGGCAGCTCCAGCTTGGTGACCTCGCAGGCGGCGTCGACGACGCGGCGGAAACGGGCGGCCTCCCGGTCGCAGAAGATCCCTCCCCAGGAGAACCGCTCGGGCGCCTCGCGCACGGCGACGGTCTCGGGGAAGAGGACCGCGGAGTGGGTGTCGTAGCCGCTGGTGAAGTCCTCGAAGGTGATGCCGAGGAAGAGCGGGTTGTCGTAGCGGGTGCGCTCCAGTTCGGCCAGCCAGTCCGGCCAGACCACGCGCAGGGCGACAGCCTCCAGATTGCGGTCGGGATTGCCGTTCTGCGTGTACATGGGGAAGACGACCAGGTGCTGGAGGCCGTCGACGCGGTGGGAGGCGGGCCGGAAGGCCAGCAGGGAGTCCAGGAAGTCGGGGACGCCGAAGCCGCTCCCGGCCCAGCGGCGCAGGTCGGCCACCAGGGCGCGGTGGTACGCCTCGTTGTGCGGGAGCAGCGGCGCGAGTTCCTCGACGCAGGCCACGACCCGCTCGACGAGCCGCTCGACCTCGGCCCGCGCTGGGGCGCCCTCGGCCTCGAAGTCGATGGAGCCGTCCTTCGACTGGGCGGGGCGGACGGCTTCGACGGCCTCCTTGAGCACTGCCCAGGCGGGGTGCTCCACCACACGGCCAGCGGACGGGCCGTCGGCGGTCGGAGCGCCACCCGTCATCACCGCGGGCGAAAGGATTTCCGTCATCACTACCCCTTCACAGAAGAAACTCTCGTACCAGCACCGTAGCCGCGCAGACTTCACCGATCAACCCGAGGGTGAGGAAATTCTTCCGTCATCTACTCGCAACGCGGGTGTTCTTCCTGTGAACACCCCCTGGAGGGGAAGGGATCTCCGTACGCGCGGCGATCCCACGCCTCCTGCCCGCTCCGCGCCCGGCCTTCCCCGCCACGGGCACCCCGCTCCGCGGGCGGTGATCGTCCGCGGCTACCCTTGCCGCGCGTACGCACCACCTCCCGGGACACCGCAGGAAAGCGAGAACGCGCCGTGCCACTGCTGACCGTCGGACACCGCGGGGTGATGGGCGTCGAGCCCGAGAACACCCTGCGCTCCTTCGTCCGGGCCGACCGCGAGGGCTTCGACGTCATCGAACTGGACCTCCACCTGAGCCGGGACGGCGCACTGGTGGTGATGCACGACGCCGACGTGGACCGCACCACCGACGGCTCCGGTCCGGTGGCCGGGAAGACCCTGGCCGAACTGCGCGAGCTGGACGCCGGCCGGGGCGAGCGCGTCCCCGTCTTCGAGGAGGTCGTGGAAGCGGTCTCCGCACCGCTCCAGGCCGAGATCAAGGACCGTGCCGCGGCCCGGGTGCTGGCGAAGACCGTCGAGCGGCTCGGTCTTCAGCGGCGGATCACGGTGATCTCGTTCCACGACGAAGCCCTGCGCGAAACCCGCGGGCTGCTGCCGGACCTCCCCATCGCGCTGGTCACCGGCTCCTCCACGCCCACCGCTCCCGAGCGCGCCGTGGAACTGGGAGCCGCGATGGTCTCCTGCGAACTGCGCCGGCTGGACGCGGAGGTCGTCGGACGCTGCCGCGCCGCGGGCCTGAAGGTGATCTCGTGGACGGTCAACACCGACCAGGACCTGGCCCGCGTGCGTGAGCTGGGCCTGGACGGCGTGGTCACCGACCTGCCCGCCGTCAGGAAGGCGGCCGGCGGAGCGGCTTGACCAGCAGCTCGAACCGCAGATCGTCGCGGAGCGGGACTCCGAAGCGCTCGTCGCCGTACGGGAAGGGGCTGGTGCGTCCGGTGCGGACGTAACCGCGGCGCTCGTACCAGGCGATCAGGTCCGCCCTGGCGGTGATCACCGTCATGTGCATCTCGCTGGCCTGCCAGCGCTCCCGCGCCACCCGCTCGGCCTCCGCCAGGACCGCCCTGCCCAGCCCGCCGCCCTGGAGGGCCGGCCGGACGGCGAACATCCCGAAGTACGCGACGGCCTCCCCCGCCTCGCCCGCACGGCGCTCCAGCTGGCAGCAGGCGACCGGCTGCCCGTCCCGCTCGGCGACCAGCATCAGGCTGCCGGGGGCGCGGATGATGCCGGCGACTCCCTCGGGGTCGGTGCGTTGTCCATCCAGCAGATCCGCCTCGGTGGTCCAGCCCGTCCGGCTGGCCTCGCCCCGGTACGCCGACTCCACCAGGGCGACCAGCGCGGGGACGTCGTCCTCGCCCGCGGTCCTGAAACCCGGACCGGGAGCGGTCCCGGGGGTGAGGCCGGGGACCGGGGAGGTGGGGCCGCTCACGGTGTTCAGGACGTTCGGGACGTTCATGGAGCCGAGCCTAACCCTCCGTCCACGCGCCCCGGCCGGCCGGCTCGTATGCCGGACAGCACTCCGGCCACGGCCTAGGCTCGACGGCATGGTTCACGTACTGAGCAGCCGGATCCTGTTGCGCCCCACCGACCCGGACCGTTCGCGGGCCTTCTACGGCGAAGCCCTGGGGCTGGCGGTGTACCGGGAGTTCGGCACCGGGCCCGAGCGCGGGACCGTCTACTTCCTGGGCGGCGGTTTCCTGGAGGTCTCCGGCCGGTCCGAGGACCCGCCCGCGCCCGGCCTGCGGCTGTGGCTCCAGGTCGCCGACGCGGCCGGGGCCCACCGAGAGCTCACCGCCCGCGGCGTGGAGGTGTCGCGCGGGCCCAGGCGCGAGCCGTGGGGACTGGTGGAGATGTGGATCAGTGATCCGGACGGGGTGCCGATCGTCCTCGTCGAGATTCCCGAGGACCATCCGCTGCGCTACCGCCCCGGAATCTGAAGCCTCCCGCACGGGTTCCGGCAACGCTGCCCGCGGCACCGGGGCATGCGCTCCGGCCGCGCTCCACCACTGCCCCCGCGCGCTCCCGTGCGCGCGCCCGGTTCCGGGCATCCTCCCCGCGGAACAGGCCGGAGGGGCCGGCCGGGGGTGTGGCGGGGAGGCGGGGTGCACGGACCGGAGCCGGTCGGCTGGATGCTGGTGGCCCTGTGCGGGACCGTGGGCGTGTACTGCCTGCGGCAGGCGCGCGACGGTGCGCCCGGGCGGCGGCGGGAGGCCGCCGGCGAGGCGGTCATGGGACTGGGCATGGCCGTGATGGCGCTACCCGCCTCGGCGGTGGAGCCGCCGCCCCCGCCCACGGGCACCATGCGGCACCGTCCGCGCGGCCGGCCTCCACGGCGGCGCTGACCGGAGCGCTGCTGGTCTACTTCACGCTGTACACGCTGCTCGCCGGGGTCAGGCTGGTTCCCGCGCAGGCCTCCCCCCCGCCTCCCGTCCGGGGCCGGCACGGACGGCGGCGCGGACGGTGTCCGAAGTACCGGGACGCCATGGGGCCCGGAGGTGGCGGCGGCCTGCCGGCTGGGGATGGGGATGGGGATGTTCACGATGCCGCTCAGCTCCTGAGGCCTCCGCCGGAACCGGTGGGACGCCGCGTCGGTGAGGCGTGCGTCACTTCACGTTTTCCGCCGGCCGCGGGGCGGTCGGCGGCTCATAGGCTGTCCTCATGATGGTCGCGCTCGCACTGATCGTCCTGGGCGCACTGATCGCGGCGACGGCGCCGCGCGTGCTGGCCCGCGGCTCCTGGCCGGACCGCGAGCCGGTGCTGGCGCTGCTGGTGTGGCAGTGCGTGGTGGTCGCCGTGCTGCTGTGCTGTGTGCTCGCCATGGCCCTGTCCGGCGCGGCGGCCTGGCAGGCCGTGCGCGGCCACGTCTTCGCCCCGGCCCCGAGCCGGGTCGTCGAGGCGTACGGGCTCAGCGCGTTCGGCGGTTCCTGGCCCGCGGTGGTGGCGGTGGTGCTCGCCTGCGGCGGCCTGTGGACCGCCGCGATGCTCACTCGGGAGATCCGCCACGCCCGCGCCCGTCGGCGTACCCGGCGCGCCGAACTCCTCGCCCGCGCCCCGCTGCTGCCCGGCGAGGAACCGGCCTCCGGGGAGCGGCTGGCGGTGCTGGAGAGCGAGCGCCCGGACGCCTGGTGGCTGCCGGGGAGCACGCCCCGGCTCGTGGTCACCACCGCGGCCCTGCGCCGGCTCGAGGGACGCAGGCTCGACGCCGTCCTCGCCCATGAGCGGGGCCATCTGCGGGCCCGTCACGACTGGCTGCTGAACTGCTCGTCCGCGCTCGCCGCCGGCTTCCCGCAGGTGCCGGTCTTCCACGCGTTCCGGGACCAGGTGCACCGGCTGGTGGAGCTGGCGGCCGACGACGTGGCCTCGCGGCGCTGCGGACGGCTGGCGGTGGCCCTGGCTCTGGTGGAACTCAACGAGGAGCGCGGGGTCTTCGACCCGAACGCCTCGCACCGCGGCGCACAGGTGCCGCAGCGGGTCGACCGGCTGCTGAGGGCCGCTCCCCGGCTGACGGTGGTCCGGCGGCTGCGGATGACCGCGCTGGCGGCCCTGGTGCCGCTGGTGCCGCTGCTGGTGGCCTTCGCCCCCGGGCTCAGGGCGCTGGGCTGACGTTCACGCGCCGCTGCGCGCTCCCCCTCGACCGGCCGACTCGCCGACCGGACGGTTGGACCGCCTCCCAGCGGCGATTCTCTCCTGCATGACCCCCTCCCCACAGCCGTCCTCCCGGTGTTCCCCCCGGCCTTCCTTCCCGTACCTCGCCGCCCCGCTGTGCACCGTTGCCGCCGCCGTGCTCACCGTGCTCGTCCTGACGGGGTGGGACCCGCTGCTGGACCTCGACGCACGCGTCACGGGCGAGCTGCACCGCACAGCGGTCACCGAGCCCGGCTGGACACGGCTCAACCGGGTGCTGACCGACTGGGTCTGGGATCCGTGGACGATGCGGGCCGTGCTGCTGGTGACGGTGGTGTGGCTGGTGCTGCGCGGCGCGCGCCGGCCGGCGCTCTGGCTCTCGGCCGCCGCGATCGCCGGCGCCCTCCTCCAGCAGGCCCTGAAGGCCCTGTTCGACCGCGACCGCCCGCGCTGGAGTGATCCGGTGGACTCCGCGGACTTCGCCGCGCTGCCCTCCGGCCACGCCATGACGGCGGCGCTCACCTGCGGCCTGCTGCTGTGGCTGGCGCAGCTGCGCGGAGCGGGCCGCCCCGTGCGCCTGGCCCTCCTGTGGGTGGGCGCGGCGAGTGTCGCCGGGGTGGGGTTCACCCGGGTCTACCTGGGTGTGCACTGGCCCACCGACGTGGTCGTCGGCTGGCTGCTGGGCTTCGCCGTGGCCGCCGTCACGGCGGCGCTGTGGGGCGGACGCGGTGTCCGGCGCCCTCGACCGCGACGACGCGGCCCGGAAGGATCGTCCCCATGGTGAACAGGGGCGTTCTCTTCGACTTCTCCTGGACACCGCTGCGCGTCGAACCGGCGGCCGACTGGCTGCGCGCCGTGCTCGACGAGGCCGGTGCGCTGCCCGGCGGCGCCTCCCCGCGCACCGTGCCTGCCGGGCTGCGACCGGCGCCCCGACGGACTGCGTCCAGTTCTGGACCCGGTGGACCGCGCCGGCTGAGCGGGCCGGGCGGGCAGCCGTACGGATGGGATGGAGAGGGGCCGGTCTCGGGCGATCCCCCGCGTCGCCCGAGACCGGCTTCCGACCGGACACCGCCGTGACTCGCCGGTCGGCGTCCGGAGACCGCTGAGTATATTGGCCCTGAGCCAGTCAACGCAGGAGTTAACAGGATGTCCCCTCGCAGCGCATCGGTCAATGAGGAATTGCGCAGGCGATCCCGCGAGCGGTTGCTGCAGGCGACGGTGGAGCTCGTCGACGAGCGCGGATACGAGGCGACGACCCTGGGGGACATCGCGGACCGGGCCGGTTCCGCACGGGGTCTGGTGTCGTACTACTTCCCGGGCAAGCGGCAGCTGCTCCAGTCGGCCGTCCACCGGCTGATGCACCTCACCCTGGCCGAGACCCTGGACCGGGAACCGCGGCCCGCGGGCCCGGACGCCGGGCGGGAGGGGCTGGCCCGCGCGATCGACGCGGTCCTGGGCCTCGCCCGTGACCGGCCGACGCTGATGCGCACGCACATGGCCGGGATCCTGCAGCACGAGGGCTTCGTCCAGTGCGACGAGCAGCAGCGGCTGGCCCGGCTGCTGCGCGACGCCGTCGTCGGCTACGGCTCGCACGACCCGGACACCGACTACCCGCTGCTGCGCGCACTGCTCATGGGGGCGGTGGTGGCCGTGCTGCTGCCCGGGGCGCCGATGCCGTCGGCGAGGCTGCGCGCCGAGCTGTTCGCGCGGTACGGGCTGGACTGGGAGCTGGGCTTCCCTCCCGACCCCTCCGGAGGGGAGCCGTCCGGGCAGGGCTCGCTGCTGCCCCTGTCGGGCCCGCTGTGAACCCCTGCGCCGGTCCGGCCGCGGGGTCAACGGCCGGACCCCGGCGGCACGGCTGCGGAGGTCCGGTATCCGGTGTCCGGTGTCCGGGGGTGATGTCGAACGGCTCAGGCGGTCACGGGCCGGCTCAGCGGTAGTCGGGCTGGGTCTGGGCGTTGAACTCGTCAAGCCGGACGCGCTCGGCGCCGGCGGTGCGCCGGTCGCGGATCCGCAGGACGTCGAAGCCCATCTGGATGTCGTTTGAGTAGACGTGGCCGTTGTAGTGATACGCCGACCACGAGCCGCCGATGGAGTCGGGGTCGGAGTACGGGCCGCGCTCGAAGTACCCGATCTCCCGGGGCCTGGTGGAGTCGGTGAACTCCCAGAAGGAGACACCGCCCTGGTACCAGGCCTGCACCATGATGTCCCGGCCCTTGACCGGGATCAGCGAGCCGTTGTGGGCCACGCAGTTCTCGGTCCCGGCCTGGTGCCGGGGGATCTTGAAGTAGCTCTTGAACACCAGCTCGCGCCGATCGCCCTTGCCGGTGATGTGGTAGATGCCGTTGGCGCCCCGCTTGTCCCCGACCTCCGCGTTGCAGGTGGCGCCGACGCCGCCGCCGAGCTCGTCGGTGAAGACGACCTTCCGGCCGTTCTCGTTGAAGGTCGCCGAGTGCCAGAACGCGAAGTTCTCGTTGTCCTGGACCCGGTCGATGACGCGGGGCGCGGCCGGCTCGGAGATGTCCATCAGGATGCCGTCGCCCATGCACGCGCCCGCGGCGATCCTCATCTCGGGGAACGCGGTGATGTCGTGGCAGCCGGTGGTCGGCACCATGGCGACCGGGTTCTCCGGCGGGCCGGGGTTGCCGCCGTCCGGGAAGAGGACGGGGAAGTCGATCACCGATGATTTCTCGGGAGCCCCGCGCGGCACCTTCACGATGGAGATCCCGTCGTGCGGCGGCCGGCAGTCGGGAAAGGTCTCGTCCGGGAAGTAGGAAGAGACGTAGACGTAGACGTCCCCGCGGTCGGGCACCAGCGTGTGGGTGTGCGAGCCGCAGGCGGTCTCGACGGCCGCGACGTACCGCGGATTCCGCTTGTCGCTGATGTCGAAGACCTTGATGCCCTCCCAGGAGCTCTTCTCCGTCGGCGACTGGGCGGTGCTGTTGCAGGAGTCGTCGCTGCGCGAGGAGTCGGTGGACAGGAAGAGCAGGTCCCCGGAGACGGAGATGTCGTTCTGGCCTCCCGGGCACAGGACCTGGCTGACGACCTTCGGGGACTTCGGGCGGCTGATGTCGTAGACGGTGAAGCCGTCGTAGTTACCGGCGAAGGCGTAGCGGTCCTGGAAGGCCAGGTCCGTGTTGAGGCTCCTGAGCGCCCCCTTGGGCAGATTGGCCAGGTGGGAGACGTTCCCGCTGTGGACGATCTCGTCCACGCCGGGTATCCCGCCGCTGTCGACGGCGGCTTCGGCTTCCGCGCGGTCCCGCTTCGACACCTTCCCGGACGTGGCCGGCGAGTCACCGGAGTCGGGAATTGCCGCCGCCGGTCCGGCGGCCAGGAGCGTGGACAGCAGGCCGAGTACCGCCGCCGCGCCGAGGTGTCTGCGCCGCGCACGGGGTCTGGGCAACGACGTCACTGATCCCTCTCTGTCGATCCGCTTGGCAGCGCCCCGAGTTGGGCGGCTCGCGGACTCGGGCAGTATGACTTCTCGCACCCCTGTTCCGACAGGGGAACACGGACGCGTGACCGGTTCCTCCGTGCCGGGATTCGCGCATGCCGGAGCGTTCCGTGCCAGGATCGGGGAACCGGCGTATCCCGTGCCACAGGAGGAATGGTGACCGTCCGTCACAGATCCTGGTTTCCCGTCCGCGCGCTCGCCTCCGCCCTGGCGGCACTGACGGCGCTGACGGCGCTGACCGGCTGCGAGGACGGTCCGGACGATGCGGCCCCCGGCGGCGGCCCGTCCGTGATCGCGCCCGGCAGGCCGGGCGAGGCCGCCGAGACGCTCTCCCCGGAGGAGGCGCGGAAGGCGGGCGAGACGCTCAGGGACAAGCCCAGCGCGGCCGACTTCTCCTACGTCACGGGGATGATCGAGCACCATCGGCAGGCGCTGGTGATGACCGACCTGGCCGAGGAGCACGCCGGACCGGGCAAGGTACGCCGGCTCGCCGACCGCATCGCGGCGGCCCAGGGCCCGGAGATCTCGGCGATGCGATCCTGGCTCAAGCGCAACGGCCGTGACGAGGGCGAGGGGGGCGGCCACCAGGACCACGGAGAGCACGGCGGCCACGGCGGCCACGGCGGCGCGCCGATGCCCGGCATGGCGACCGAGGAGCAGCTCGACGAGTTGCGGCAGGCCCGCGGCGAGGACTTCGACCGGCTCTTCCTGAAGCTGATGATCGCCCACCACCGGGGCGCGGTGACGATGGCCAGGGACGTGACGGCCGACGGCCGCGACGTCCAGGTCCAGGAGATGGCCGGGGACGTGGCCGTCCAGCAGACGGCCGAGATCAACCGGATGCGTGCGATGTCCTGACGGACCGTCGCGGACGGAGATCTCCACGGCGGGTGGCAGCCGGTCGCCCCCAGCGCCCCGCCCTTCACCGAGGGTCGTCCGGTACCGCTGGAGATGACGCGGAAGCAGATCGACGACATGGTCGACCGGTTCACCGAAGCGGCGCGACGGGCGCCGGAGGCCGGGTTCGAGGTCGCCGAGATTCACGGTGCGCACGGCTGTCTGCGGCGGGAGCTTCGAGAACCGCGCACACCCGGCCCCGAGGATCGCGGACACGGTGCGGGAGGTGTGGCCCGGAGAACTGCCGCTGTTCGTCCGGGTCTCGGCGACCGACCGGGCGGAGAGCGGCTGGAGTCCCGAGGAGACCGTGCGGCCGGCCGCGCTGCTGCGCGAGCACGGTGCGGATCTGACCGACGTCTCCGGCGAAGGCGCCGTGCCGGGGGCGCGCATCCCCGTCGGCCCCGGTTACCAGGCCCCCTCCGCCGCCCGCGTCAGGGCCGAGACGGGGCTGCCGGTGGCGGCGGTGGGGCTGATCACCGAACCGGAGCAGGCCGAGAAGACGGTCGAGAACGGCGAGGCGGACGCGGTGTTCCTCGGCCGGGAGCTGCTGCGAGACCCGCACCGACGCTCCGCGCCGCACGGGCGCTCGGCTCGGAGCGTCCGGTGCGCCCGCCCGACCAGCACACCCGGGCTGTTTGACGCCGGGGCGCCGCACCGGCCCGCGCGGGCGGCGGCCGGTTGCGTGCGATCGGCTGAGAGGCAGCGGACCGACCCAGTAGAGTGACCGCCCGTGGCAGCACGACCGTTGAACGAGATCCTCGAACCGGGCTGGGCCAAGGCACTGGAGCCGGTGGCCGGACGCATCGCCGCGATGGGCGACTTCCTGCGCGCGGAGATCGCCGCGGGGCGCACCTACCTGCCCGCCGGGCCGAACGTGCTGCGCGCCTTCCAGCAGCCCTTCGACGACGTACGGGTCCTCATCGTGGGCCAGGACCCCTACCCCACACCGGGCCACGCCGTCGGGCTGAGCTTCTCCGTCGCACCCGAGGTGCGCCCGCTGCCCGGCAGCCTCGAGAACATCTTCCGCGAACTGCACGGCGACCTCGGGACGCCCCGCCCGTCCTGCGGTGACCTCACCCCGTGGACGCGGCAGGGCATCCTGTTGCTCAACAGGGCGCTGACCACCGCGCCGCGTCGGCCCGCGGCGCACCGGGGCAAGGGCTGGGAGGAGATCACCGAGCAGGCGATCCGGGCTCTGGCGGCCCGCGGCAAGCCGCTGGTGGCCGTCCTGTGGGGCCGGGACGCCCGGAACCTGCGGCCGCTGCTGGAGGCGTACCCGGCGGTGGAGTCGGCCCACCCCTCCCCCATGTCGGCGGACCGTGGGTTCTTCGGGTCGCGGCCATTCAGCCGGGCCAACGAGCTGCTGGTGCGGCAGGGCGGGGAGCCGGTCGACTGGCGCCTGCCGTGACGGGCCGCCCGGCGCCCTGGGTCCTGGGGATCGACTCGGGCGGATCGGGCCTGCGCCTCGCCCTGGCCCGGGCCGGCGATGACGCCCGCGCGGCGACGCCGGGCCCGGTGGGCACCGCCGCCGCGGACTCTCCGGTGCGCACCGGCCCCGCGGGCATCGACGCGGCCCATCTGCTGGAGCTGGCGCTGCCCCGGGCCCGCTCCCTGCTGGCCGCCGCCGATCCGCACGCCGCCGGGACGGGCGCGGCCGGACTCCGGATCGACGCCGTGTGCGTGGGGGCGGCGGGCATGGCGACGCTCGGCGGCGAACTGCGCGCCATGCTGCCGGAGGCGTTCGCCCGGGAGCTGGGTGCCCGGTGCACGGCGCTGGCCGCCGACGCCGTGACCGCGTACGCCGGAGCCCTGGGCGAGCGGCCCGGCGCCGTGGTCGCCGCCGGGACCGGGATGATCGCGACGGGTACGGACCTGCGTTCCTGGCGGCGCGCCGACGGCTGGGGTCATCTGCTGGGCGACTGCGGCGGCGGCGCCTGGATCGGCCGGGCCGGGCTGGAGGCGGCGATGCGCGCCCACGACCGCCGGACGGACGGCTCGGCCGCGCTGCTCGCCCGCGCCGAGGCCCTCTTCGGCCCCGCGGCCTTTCTGCCGGGGAAGCTGTATCCGCGCACCGACCGCCCGGCGGTGCTCGCCTCGTTCGCCCCGGAGGTGGCCGGATGCGCCGACCGGGACCCGGTGTCGGCGCGCATCGTCGAGGAGGCGGCCGTTCACATCGCCGAAAGCGCCGCCGCCGTCTGCCCGGGGGCCCGGGACAGCCTCGTCGCTCTGACCGGCGGACTCTTCCGGATCGGCGAGCCGCTGCTCGCCCCCCTGCGGCGGGAGCTGGCCGTACGGCTGCCGCACACCCGGACCGTTCCGGCGGCGGGGGACCCCCTGGCCGGAGCCCTGCTCCTGGCCGCCCGGCTGGCCCGGGGCACACTGCGGCTGCCGCGGGATCCGGTCCTTCTCCACATCAGGTGAGGGGGGAGGAGGAGACGGAAGCGGACACACCGTGCAACACGCCTCCGCAACGCGGCGTAATGGACTCGTCACCGCGACACGCTGAACAAAAGGGGACAGACCGGCACTCCTCCGCCCCGCCCGAACAGCCAAACTCGTCAAGGCATTAGCATGCGGCGCCATGAGCACCCCCACTGGGCCCGCGAACGGCCTGCCCGTACGAATGCCGCGTCCCCGCCAGCCCGGACGGCACCGCCGTCCTCGGCCCGCCATGGCGCCTGACGGTGCGCCCGCTCTGGTGCTGGCCGTCCCCGGGGTGCCCTCCGGCGCCTCCCGGAGCCTTGCCGAGGAGATCCTGAGCATCGCCCGCTCCGAGCTGCCCGGTCTCGACGCCCGGGTCGGTTTCGTGGACGGTGACGACGGCGAGTTCCCCGCCCTCCAGAGTGTGCTGACGCAGGCCGCGGCCGATCGCGCCTCCCGGGCCGCCGCGGCGACGGCCGCCATCGAGTCCGCCGCCGCCGAGGCGATGGAGGCCGGTGCGGAGGCCGCCGAGGTGGAGGCCGAGGCCGAGGCCGCCCGCCGCCGGATCGAGGAGGCCCCGCTCGGGGTGGTCGTCCCCCTGCTGGCCGGGCCCGACGGCGCGCAGCTGCGCCGGATACGCCAGGCCGTGCTCGAGAGCGGCTCCGGCGCCGAGTTGACCGACGTGCTCGGCCCGCACCCGCTGCTGGCCGAGGCCGTCCACGTCAAGCTCTCGGAGGCGGGGCTGGCCCGGGCCGACCGCGCCCGGCTGTTCACCGTGGCGACCGCCGCCGACGGCATCATCCTGGCCGCCATGGGCGGTGAGGAGGCCGTACAGGCCGCCGGGATCACCGGGATGCTGCTGGCCGCGCGCCTGGCGGTGCCGGTGCTGTCCGCGGGGCTGGACGAGGAGGGCGCCGTCACCCGCGCCGCCGAGCAGTTGCGCGAGGCCGGTTCCCAGCAGCTCGCCCTGGCTCCCTGCCTGATCGGTCCCGAGATCCCCGAGGGCCTGCTGGAGTCCGCCGCGCGGGAGGCCGACTGCCGGGCCGCCGAACCGCTGGGCTCCTACACGGCGGTGGGCAGGCTGGTGGCCTCCACCTACGCCGCGAAGCTCGGCATCGCCCAGCGGTCGCCGCAGAGGGCGCAGGCCCACTGACCCAGGCCCTTCCCCCCGCGGCCCGCCGGGCCGCGGGGCGACCGGGCGGCGTGCCGGGTCCCCGGCCGGTCCCTCAGCAGAGGACGACGCAGGTGGCGGCCGGCGCCTGGATCGAGCCCGCCCGGTGCGGCACCCCGGTTCCCGGCTCGACGTCGAACCAGGTCACGTCGCCCGACCGCTCGTTGGCGGCGTAGAGCCTGCGCCCGGCCGGGTCCAGGGCCAGGTCGCGCGGCCAGTGCCCCCCGCAGGGGACGGTGGTGACCAGCTCCATGCCTTCGCCGTGCGGCTCCAGGGCCAGCACGGCGATACTGTCGTGTCCGCGATTGGCCGCCCAGGCCCAGCGGCCGTCGGCGGAGACCACCAGTTCCGAGGGATGGTTCTTCCCTTCCGCCCCGGAACCCGCCGGCAGCGTGCCGACCTCCCCCGCGGGCTCCAGAACGCCGCTCGTCCGGTCCCAGCGGCAGCAGACCACGGTGGAGACCAGCTCGTTGACGATGTACGCCCGGTCGCCGCGCGGATGGAAGGCCAGGTGCCGGGGCCCGCTGCCGGGCCGCAGCGGCGTCCGCCCGTGCGGGCGGAGCGCGGCCGCGGCGTGGTCGAGCCGGTAGACCCACACCGAGTCGGCGCCGAGGTCGACCGCCAGCAGCCAGCGCCACGAGGCGTCGGCGACCACGGCGTGGGCGTGCGGCCCCTCCTGCCGCCCGCGTACCGGCCCGCGGCCGCTGTGGGGCAGTACGGCGGGCTGTGCGCCGAGGGTGCCGTCGGGCCGCAGCGGCAGCGAGCTGACACTTCCCGACGTGTAGTTGGCGGTGATCAACTGTCCGGCCGCACAGGTCAGATGGGCAGGTCCGGCGCCTTCGACAGGCACCGGCGCCCCGGCGGGGCTCGGCCGGTCGGGGTCGGCCAGGGACAGCGCGGCGGCGCGGCCGTCCTCGGTCTCGCTCACCGCGTAGAGCATCCCTCCGCCCGGCCCCGGCGCGAGGTAGGAGGGGTCGGGTACCGCATCCGTGTGGTGCAGCACCGTCAGCGCCCCGGTGTCCGGGTCGACGGCGGCCGTGGTGATGCCGTGTCCGCCCGCCGAGGTGTAGGACCCGATGTACGCCCGCCGTCCGCCGTCCGCACCGTCCGCACCGTCCACTGTGCCGCCCTCTCCCGTTCGTTCCCGTCCGGCTCTGCCCGAATCGCTGCCCCGTTCCGGGGCCGGGGCGACCGTAGCATTGGCCTGGACCAGGCTGGGAGGGCTCCCACCCTTCTCCTGGCCCCTCCCGGCCCCGATACGGCGGCTAAGGCTAACCGAGGAAGGACAGCCGCACCCGCCGGTCGGGGTTGTCACTGTTGGTGTCCACCAGGCAGACCGACTGCCAGGTGCCCAGTTCCAGTCGTCCGCCGATCACCGGCAGGGTGGCGTGCGGCGGGACGAGGGCCGGCAGGACGTGGTCACGGCCGTGGCCGGGGCTGCCGTGCCGGTGGCGCCACCGGCCGTCGGCCGGAAGCAGGTCGCGCAGCGCGGCGAGCAGGTCGTCGTCGCTGCCCGCGCCGGTCTCGATGACCGCGATGCCGGCCGTCGCGTGCGGGACGAAGACATTGAGCAGCCCGTCGCGGCCGTCGGCGACCTCCGCGAGGAAACCCTCGCATTCGCGGGTGAGGTCGGCGACGGTCTCGTCCGAGCCGGTGGTGATGTGCAGGGTACGGGTACTGAAGCGATCGCTCATGACTCCATCCTGAGGCCTGCCCCGCTCCGGGAAGCATCCGGCTCCGCCCGTGGTTGGCCGGGACATGGAGTTCTCGGAGGCGGAGGTCGTGATCGTGGGCGCCGGGCAGGCCGGCCTGTCGAGCGCCTACCACCTGCGGCGCGCCGGATACGAGCCGGGCCGGGAGTTCGTCGTGCTGGACCACTCCCCGCGCCCCGGCGGGGCCTGGCAGTTCCGCTGGCCCACCCTGACGTACGAGCGGGTGCACGGGATGCACTCCCTGCCCGGCATGGAGCTGACCGGCGCCGCCCCCCACCGCCCCTCCTCCGAGGTGATCGGCGGGTACTTCGCCGACTACGAGCGCGCCTTCGGTCTGCGGGTGCGGCGCCCGGTGCATGTGCGCGCGGTGCGCGAGGCCGGGGACGGACGGCTGCTGGCGGAGACTGACGCCGGCGTGTGGGCCGTCCGGGCGCTGATCAACGCCACCGGGACCTGGGACCGTCCCTTCCGGCCCCGGGTGCGCGGCCAGGAGTCATTCGCCGGCCGCCAGGTCCACACTTCCCGCTACCCCGGGCCGGACGCCTTCGCCGGCGAGCGCGTGGTGGTCGTGGGCGGCGGCACCTCCGCCGTGCAGCATCTGCTGGAGATCTCACCGGTCGCCGCCGCCACGGCCTGGGTGACCCGCCGCGAGCCGGTCTTCACCGAGGGACCGTTCGACGCCGAGCGCGGACGCGCGGCGGTCGCGCTGGTGGAGGAGCGCGTGCGCGACGGGCTGCCGCCGCGCAGCGTGGTCTCCGTGACGGGGCTGCCCATGACCGAGGAAGCGCGCCGCGCCCGGGAGAGCGGGGTGCTGCGGCGCCTGCCGATGTTCGACCGGATCACCCCCGGCGGCGTGGAGTGGGACGACGGGCGCTCCATCGCGGCGGACAGCCTCGTGTGGGCCACCGGTTTCCGTCCCGCGGTCGGCCATCTGGCACCGCTGCGGCTGCGCGAGCCGGGCGGCGGCATCCGCATGGACGGCACCCGCGTGGTGCGCGATCCGCGGATCCATCTGGTCGGCTACGGCCCCTCGGCGAGCACCGTCGGCGCGGGCCGGGCGGGCCGGGCCGCGGTCCGTGCGGTGCGGGACCTCCTCAACCGCCCCTCGGGCGGCGGAAGCCGGCCAGGTTCCGGCCGGAGGTGTGTGCCGGGGTGACCGCGGAGAGCGGGCGGGCGTTCGCGTACATCGCCACGGGCACCTGGTCGCCGGCCGGTGTGGGGGCTGGAGGCGCCGGTGCTCACCGGGCAGTCGCGCGCCGCGAACTTCACCAACGAGCTGGGCGTGGACGGCACGGTCCGCTACCTGCGCAACATCATGGGGCTGTGGCATCTCCAACAGTGTCTGCGTTCCTGGGAGACCGAGGGGCTCGCGCCGGACCTGGAGACGCTGCGGCGCGAGGCGGCGGATGCGCCAGGGCTGCGGTCGGTGGTGGAGGCCGGCGATCCGGTCTTCCCGGCGCCGGGGCGGATCGCCGAGGCGTGCCGCCGCACCGGTCAGCCGGTCCCCCGCGATCCGGCCGAGATGGTCCGCCGCGTTCTGGACTCCCTGGCCCTGGCCCACCGCCGGGCGGTCGCCGATGCCCGGCGCCCCGGGCAGGGGCGCCGCCGCATCACCCTGATCCCCGACCACCACATCTGCGTGGTACGTGCCCCCGGGCAGGTGGTGGCGTCGGTGCCCGAGGCGTTGGGGAGGCTCGATCCGGTCCGTCCGCTGACCTGGATCTCCGGCCCGTCGGCCACCAGCGACATCGAGCTGGACCGGGTGGAGGGCGTCCACGGGCCGCGCACCCTGGAGGTGGTACTCGTCGGGGAGTGAGCCGGGGTGTGGACCACCGGGCGCGCGCAACCGGGGCTGCTCCGTCGGAACGCCGCCACTGCTCTGTACCTCTGTCACCGTGCGTGGCCCCTTGTCGCTCACCGCACGCACGGTTAGCTTCCCGGCATGCCCTCCCGCCGTTCACTCCTCGCCGGCGGCGCGGCCGCCGCGCTGGCCGCCCCGCTCCTGCCCGCCCCTTCCGCCACCGCCGCCGCTCCGGGACGGCCGGACGGCCGGGACGTCGTCCCCGGCGCCGATGTCGCCGCCGCCCGCGGCTGGTCCATGCTGCGCGGCCGCAAGGTCGGCGTCATCAGCAATCCCACCGGTGTCCTGCGCGACACCGGACACATCGTGGACTCCATGGCCGCGCACAGCGAGCTGGAGATCGTCGGGGTGTTCGGTCCCGAGCACGGCTTCCGGGGCAGCGCCCAGGCGGGCGGGTCCGAACCGGAGTTCACCGACCCGCGCACCGGTCTGACGGTGTACGACGCGTACGGCGCGGGCGCGGCGAAGCTGGCCGAGCTGTTCACCAGGGCCGGGGCGGACACGATCGTCTTCGACATCCAGGACGTCGGCGTCCGCTTCTACACCTACATCTGGACCATGTACAGCGCGATGGTCGCCGCCCGCTCCACCGGCGCCCGCTTCGTGGTGCTGGACCGCCCCAACCCGATCGGCCGACGGGCGGACGGCCCGCTGATGACCGAGGAGTTCACCTCGGGCGTCGGCGCCGAGGTGATCATCCAGCAGCACGGGATGACGGTGGGCGAACTGGCCCGCTATTTCAACGGCGAGCTGATGCCCAAGGAGGGCGAGGGCGGGAAGCAGTCGGAGCTGGAGGTCGTGCCGGTGCGCGGCTGGGACCCGTACTCCACCGCGCACGGCAACGGCCTGCCCTGGGTGCCGCCCTCCCCGAACATGCCGACCGCGGACACCGCCGTGGTCTACGCCGGGACCGGCTACTTCGAGGGGACCAACCTCTCGGAGGGGCGCGGCACCACCCGCCCGTTCGAGTTCGTCGGAGCGCCGTACCTGGACCACCGCTACAGCGACCGGCTGGACGCCCGGGAGCTGCCGGGCGTGCGGTTCCGCGAGGGGTACTTCGCACCGACCTTCGGCAAGCACACCGGTACCACCTGTGCGGGCGTCCAGATCCACCTCACCGACCCGCGCCGCTACGAGCCGATCCCCACGGCGGTGGCGATGCTGGTGGAGGCGCGCCGCTACCCCGGTTTCGCCTGGCGCCAGGACTCCTGGGACACCAGGCGCCCGTTCTGGATCGACAAGCTCTCCGGGTCCCCGCGGCTGCGGGAGATGATCGACGCGGGCAAGGACGCGGACGAGGTCGTAGCCGCCTGGCGTGAGGAGGTTCGCGCCTTCGAGCGGACGCGGCGCGCGTATCTGCTCTACCGCTGAGGGGTCTCGCGGAGCGAGCGGCGGCCGGAACGGGCGAGGCGCCGGCGTGCCTCGCTCCCGCCCCGGGCCGGCGCCACAGCTTCGTCACCAACGGCTGCGCCGGGGCGCGCACCGTCCGGGTGGTCCAAGCCGGCGGCACGCACAGCCCCTGCCGGACGGTCGAACCGAGGACCACCGCCACCTTCGCGGGCTACGGCCCGGACGACGGCCACCCGGTGCGCATCGACCTGTGCGAGCCGTGAGCACCGGAGGCGGGCGCGATCACGGGCGCCGCCCCGGACACGGCCGTCACAGGGCCTCGGTGAACGCGTTGTAGGCCCGTCGGTCGAACAGGACGAAGCGGATCTCCTCGAACGCCCCGGCCGCCTCCTCCCACCCGGTCTCCTCCCGCACCGCGCGCAGGGCGGTGCGGGCCCCGTCCTCCAGCGGCCAGCCGTAGACGCCCGTGGATACCGCGGGGAAGGCGACGGTGCGGGCGCCCAGCCCACGCGCCACGCGCAGCGACTCCCGGTAGCAGGAGGCCAGCAGCTCCGAGCGGTCCTCGGCCGCGGACCAGACCGGCCCCACCGTGTGGATCACCCAGCGCGCGGGCAGCCGGCCGGCCGTGGTGGCGACCGCCCGGCCGGTGGGCAGACCCCCGCGGTAACGGGAGGCGCGCAGGGCCCGGCACTCCGCGAGGATCTCCGGACCTCCCTCGCGGTGGATCGCCCCGTCGACGCCTCCGCCGCCCAGTAGGGAGGAGTTGGCGGCGTTGACCACCGCGTCGGCGGACTGCTCGGTGATGTCGCCCTGGACCAGCCGGATCGTGACCATGGCCCCATCCTGCCCGTTGCCGCCCCGTTCCGAGGGCGCTACCGGGCGGTGCCGGATGGTACCGGGCGGCGTCAGGGCATGCGAAGTCCGGCCGCCCAGGCCAGACCGCCGAGCAGATGGCGCCGGAAGCCGGGGGCGGTGTATGCCTCGGGGCCGTGTCCCAGGGCGGTGCGGAAGGAGCGGCCTCCGGTGTTTCTCTTGGCACCGGGCCAGCGGGGGGTCCTTCCCCGTCCCGCCGCCCTCGTAGGTGGACTCGTCGGCGGAGACCAGCACCCTCACCCGGCCGCGCGGGCTGGAAGCGCATCGCGGCTTTCGGCGGTCAGCGCCTCACCGCTGGTGGAGAGGAAGACCACCGCGCGACAGCCGTCCAGGGCGGCGACGAGGACTCCGGGCTCCACGGTGACCTCCACGGTGAGGCCCAGGCCGGCGCCGAGATCGCGGAGGGGCTCGACGCCGTACGGGATGGAGCCGTGCCGGTAACCGGTGGTCCGGGTGAAGACGAGAATCCGTTCAACGCCCATGGTTCCATGGTCCCCCGCCCCGGCGCCGCGCCGGACTACGCTCGTCGGCATGCCAGCACGTATCAAGGACCTGGTCGTGGACGCCGCCGACCACCAGGCGCTCGCCGACTGGTGGTGCGCCGCGCTGGGGTACGAGCGCCGCGGGCCGATGGGCCAGCCTCCTCCGCCGCCGGAGTGGGCGGTGGCCATCCACCATCCGCAGGACGCCGGGCCGGTGATCTGGTTCACCCCGGCGCCGGCCCCCGGGGCCGGCCGGAACCGGGTGCGCTTCGACGTGTGGGGCGACACCGGCGAGTTCCTCGCGCTGGGCGCCACCATGGTGCGGCGGCAGGACGAGGAGACCGAATGGGACATCCTGGCCGATCCGGAGGGCAACGAGTTCGGCGTGTTCGCCCCGCGCTCCTCCGGACTCCACCTCTCGGGCGGGAGGACCACCCTGTGACGGGCGCCACGGGCCCCATACCCGGTGCGCCCGGCCCCGCGCACGGACTCATCGACACGGTGGCGTGGGTACATCTGCGCGACGGCATGATCCTGGGCGCCCGCACCCGCGGCAAGGACCTCTTCTACATTCCGGGCGGCAAACGCCACGCCGGGGAGAGCGATGAGCAGACCCTGCTGCGGGAGGTCGGGGAGGAGCTGACCGTGGCGATCGTGCCGGGCACGGTCGCCCACGTGGGCACGTACGAGGCACCGGTGGATGTCGACACTCCCCGGGTGGTGGTGCGGATGGCCTGCTACACCGGCGACCACCGCGGCACGCTCGCAGCCGCCGGTGAGATCGAGGAGATCCGCTGGCTGGCGTACGCCGACCGCGCTCTGGTGCCGCCGGTGGACCAGCTGGTCTTCGACGAGCTGCGCGCCGCGGGGAGGCTGTCCTGATCGCTCCCGCCGCCGGACCGTGCCCGGTGTCCCGGTGTCCCGGTGTCCCTCCTCCGTTTCCGGCTCGATACGGTGCGGGAGCACGTACTACTGGTGCTGCGCCGACGGTGGTTCAGGCAGGGGCGGTCTCGACCGCTCCCGGACCGGACCCGGCCGGTCCGGCGGACTCGGCATCTGCCGCCTCGGGGAGGACGGCGTCGCGCCGCAGCAGGGCCGCGTAACGCCCGTCGAGCGCGATGAGCTCCTCATGGGTGCCGCGCTCGGAGATCCGGCCGCCGTCGAGGACGACGATCTGATCGGCGTCGCGGATGGTCGACAGGCGGTGGGCGATCGTCAGCGTGGTACGGCCCGCGGCCAGTGCGTCGACGGCCCGCTGGACCGCCTGCTCGGTTCGGGTGTCCAGAGCACTGGTGGCCTCGTCGAGGATGAGGACGGGCGGGTCGCGCAGAACGGTCCGGGCGAGGGCCAGGCGCTGCTTCTCGCCCCCGGAGAAGCGGTATCCGCGCTCGCCGACGAGGGTGTCGTAGCCCTCGGGCAGCGAGACGATGTGGTCGTGGATCTGGGCGGCGCGGGCCGCGGCCTCGATCTCGGCGTCGGTGGCGCCGGGTCGGGCGAAGCGGAGGTTGTCGGCGACGGAGGCGTGGAAGAGGTAGGTCTCCTGCGACACCACGCCCACCGTCCGGGCCAGGGAGTCGAAGTCCAGCTCCCGTACGTCGACGCCGTCGATGGTGACCCGGCCGCCGGTCACGTCGTACAGCCTCGGCACCAGATAGCTCAGTGTGCTCTTGCCGGAACCGGTGGCGCCGACGACGGCGAGGCTGCCGCCCGCCGGGACGGTCAGGTCGATGCCGCTGAGCGTGGGGGTGGCCGAGTCCGGGTCATAGGAGAAGCCGACGTTCTCGAAGCGGACCTCCCCGCGTGCCCGGTCCAGCCTCACGGGCCGGGCGGGCTCGGTGATGTCCACCGGCAGGTCCAGGTACTCGAAGATGCGCTGGAAGAGGGCGAGCGAGGTCTGCACCTGCACACCGGTGCTCAGCAGTGAGACGGTCGGGCGCAGCAGACCCTGCTGGAGGGTGACGAAGGCGACCAGGGTGCCGATGGAGAAGGCCGGGCCGCCGAGGTGGAGGAGCAGGCCGGCCGCCCAGTACAGCAGCGCCGGGATGGCCGCCATGATGATGCCGATGACCGACATCCGCCAGCGTCCGGCCATGTTGGAGCGGATCTCCAGGTCCGCCAGCCGCTCCGACTCCTCGGAGAAGGACCGGGTCAGGGAGTCGGCCCGGCCCATGGTACGGCCCAGCAGAATGCCGCTGACCGACAGCGACTCGGTCACCATCGCCGACATCGCCGCCATCTGCTTCTGCCGCCGGGTGGCGATCTTCTTGCGTTCCCGGCCCACCCTGCGGCTTATCCAGACGAACAGCGGCATCAGCAGCAGGGAGACCAGCGTCAGCCGCCAGTCCAGCACCAGCATGGCCACGATCGTCGCCACCACGCTGGTGAGGTTGGAGACCAGGGAGGTCGCGGTGGAGGTGACCGTGGCCTGCATTCCGCCGATGTCGTTGGCGATGCGGGACTGGACCTCACCGGTGCGGGTGCGGGTGAAGAACGCCAGAGGCATCCGCTGGAGCTTGGCATAGACCCCGGTGCGCATGTCGTGCATGACATGCTGGCCGACGGTGGTGCTGATCAGTGTCTGGAGGACGTTGAAGACACTGGTCAGCACCGCCGTGGCGATCATGCCCAGGGCGAGCAGGGACAGCAGGCCGGTGCGCTGCTCGGGGATGGCCACGTCGAGGATCTCGCGCAGCAGGAACGGTGAGGCGACCGACACCAGCGAGGAGGCGCCCACCAGCGTCCCCACCACGGCCAGCCGCCCGCGGTAGGGGCGGAAGAGACGCAGGATACGGCGGATCTGGGCGGGCGGCTGCGGCTCGTCCTTCCTCTTCCGCGGTGGGGTCCAGTCGGGTTCGTCGCGGTGCAATGCGCTCCCTCGGCAGACGGCGGGGACCTGCGGACCCACCCGCGGTCGGGCCGGCCCGGGCTCACCAGCCTACGGTCGCCCTCCCTCCGGCCGCCCTTCCGCACCACCCGCCCGGGTGCCGGCGGGCGCAGAGCCGGACCGCGCGCCGTCGCGTCCTCCGTACGGAAAACCCTTTGCCCTTCCACCGGGGATGGCGGAGGGCTTGCACGGTCGGTTCCGCTTTTCCGCCATCGAGACCGTTTCCGGGACGCCATGCGCCTTCGCGATCTTCCATATCCCGATCCCGGCGACCCCGGCGTACGGTCCGGGTTTCACCTGATGCTCTGGCTGTGGCGTTCACAGCTGGGCGGCCTGCTGGAAGCACGGCCCTGGTGGTGTACCAGCCGCTGCTGGGCCGCTCACCGAGCGGCGGTCCGAAGCGGACGGCGCCTACGCCGCGCTGTGACGGTCCGAGAGGAGCAGGGCGGGGCGTGCTGACGGATCCGGCACGGCCGAGGGGGCACGGCCGAAGGGGGGCTCAGCCGAGGAAACCCACAGCCCACAGCCCGCTCAGCCCGCCGGCCAGCATGAAACCGGGCATCAGGACCTGCGACTCGACCCAGCTGCCCGCCTTGAACCGCATGGGCTTGGGGGTTCCCAGCGGATACCAGCGCTTGCTCCCCACGGGTATCGGCCACAGGACCGGGCAGCCGGAGACGGTGACGGCGTCGCCGAGGTCGTGGACCAGGGCGCCCAGCACGATCGGCAGGCCCAGCCACAGATACTCCTGGCCGGGTGCGGTGAACAGCCAGTCCGCCCCGTTTCCGGGCTTGTTCAGGATGTCCGCCAGGATCCAGGCGCTGGTCGCTCCCAACAGCCACACCAGGACATCGCTGGAGACCCGCGCCGCCCGCCACAGCAGGCCCTCGACGGCCAGCACCATGTGGACGAAGAGGATGCCCAGCACCGCCCAGCGCCCGCCGAACAGCGCGAAGGCCGAGAAGCCCGCGCCCATCGCCACCGCCCACAGCCAGGTGTGGGTGAGGGTGCGGTGGCCTCCCGCGCGGCGTGGGTCGCCGGACTTGCGGGTGGCCTTGTAGACCGCGCACGAGAGTTTCTCGATCACCGTGCACAGCCATCTGGAGAACGGACCGAAGGCACGGGAAATCGTCGCCGACTTGTGGTCCAGATCGGGCGCGAGGGCCGCGCCCGCGCAGATCAGGGCACCGACGACCAGGACCGGCCATGGCATCGGCCGGTCCAGTGCGTCCGCCGCCGCTCCCACTCCCAGCCACGCCGCCGCCCCCGACAGTGAATGCGCCGGTCCCATCATGTGCGTCCCCACCCCATCGCTCGCTGTGCCCTCGTGCCGGTGTGCCGGTGTGCCGGTGTGCCGGTGTGCCGGTGTGCCGGTGTGCCGGTGTGCCGGTGTGCCGGTGTGCCGGTGTGCCGGTGTGCCGGTGTGCCGGTGGCACAGCGTAGTGCCGATGATCTTCGTGCGGGCGGCCGGTTCCCACCGGAGGCACCCCGGCAGGCAGTATGGAGGGCGTGACCCTTATCGATCAGATGCCGAGCACCGCAGATCCCGACACTCTCTACGAAGCCTTCTCCGGCTGGGCCGAGGGGCGGGGCATCACGCTCTACCCCGCCCAGGAGGAGGCGCTGATCGAAGTGGTCTCCGGGGCGAACGTCGTCCTCTCCACACCGACCGGGTCCGGCAAGAGCCTGGTCGCGGCCGGAGCGCACTTCACCGCGCTCGCCCAGGACAAGGTCACCTTCTACACCGCCCCCATCAAGGCTCTGGTATCGGAGAAGTTCTTCGACCTGTGCAAGATCTTCGGCACCGAGAACGTCGGCATGCTCACCGGCGACGCCTCGGTCAACGCCGACGCGCCCGTCATCTGCTGCACCGCCGAGGTCCTCGCCTCCATCGCACTGCGCGACGGTGCGGACGCCGACATCGGCCAGGTCGTGATGGACGAGTTCCACTTCTACGCCGAACCGGACCGCGGCTGGGCCTGGCAGATCCCGCTGCTGGAGCTGCCCCAGGCGCAGTTCGTCCTGATGTCGGCGACACTCGGCGATGTGAGCAGGTTCGAGGGGGACCTGACGCGGCGTACCGGGCGTCCGACCGCGGTGGTGCGCTCCGCCACCCGGCCGGTGCCGCTGAGCTACGAGTACCGCACCACCGGTCTGACCGAGACGCTGACCGAACTGCTCGGGACCCACCAGGCGCCGGTCTACATCGTGCACTTCACCCAGGCCCAGGCGGTGGAACGCGCCCAGGCGCTGATGAGCATCAACATGTGCTCGCGCGCCGAGAAGGACGAGATCGCCAAGCTGATCGGCAACTTCCGTTTCACCACCAAGTTCGGCCGGAACCTCTCGCGCTATGTCCGGCACGGCATCGGGGTGCACCACGCCGGGATGCTGCCGAAGTACCGACGGCTGGTGGAGCGGCTGGCCCAGGCGGGCCTGCTGAAGGTGATCTGCGGTACCGACACCCTCGGCGTGGGCGTCAACGTGCCTATCCGCACGGTGCTGTTCACCGCGCTGACCAAGTACGACGGCAACCGGGTGAGGGTGCTGCGGGCACGGGAGTTCCACCAGATCGCGGGTCGCGCAGGCCGGGCCGGCTTCGACACGGCGGGTCTGGTCGTGGCACAGGCCCCCGAGCACGTCATCGAGAACGAGAAGGCCCTCGCCAAGGCGGGCGACGACCCGAAGAAGCGCCGCAAGGTGGTGCGGAAGAAGACCCCGGAGGGCTTCGTCAACTGGAGCGAACAGACCTTCGAGAAGCTGATCGCCTCCGATCCGGAACCGCTCAGCTCCCGCTTCAGGGTGACCCACGCGATGCTGCTGTCCGTTATCGCCCGGCCCGGTGACGCCTTCGCCGCGATGCGCAAGCTGCTGGAGGACAACCACGAGGACCGGCGCAGCCAGCTGCGCCACATCCGGCGGGCGATCGCCATCTACCGCTCCCTGCTGGACGGCGGGGTCGTGGAGCGGCTGGAAGCGCCCGACGCCGAGGGGCGCCGCATCCGGCTGACCGTGGACCTCCAGCAGGACTTCGCACTCAGCCAGCCGCTGTCCACCTTCGCGCTCGCCGCGTTCGAGCTGCTGGACCCCGAGTCCCCCTCGTACGCGCTGGACATGGTCTCCGTGGTGGAGTCCACGCTGGACGACCCTCGTCAGATCCTGGCCGCCCAGCAGAACAAGGCCAGGGGCGAGGCCGTCGCGCAGATGAAGGCGGACGGCGTCGAGTACGAGGAACGGATGGAGCGGCTGGCGGACATCGGCTATCCCAAGCCGCTGGAGGAGCTGCTCCTCCACGCCTACGGCGTCTACCGCAAGAGCCACCCGTGGGTCGGCGACCATCCTCTGTCCCCCAAATCCGTGATCCGTGACATGTACGAGCGGGCCATGACCTTCGGGGAGTTCGTCTCCCACTACGAGCTGGCCCGTACCGAGGGCATCGTGCTGCGCTACCTGGCCAGTGCCTACAAGGCGCTGGAGCACACCGTGCCGGACGACCGGAAGTCCGAGGACTTCCAGGACATCGTCGAGTGGCTGGGCGAAATGGTGCGCCAGGTCGACTCCAGTCTGCTGGACGAGTGGGAGCAGCTGGCCCATCCCGGGGACGAGACGGCCGAGGAGGCGCAGGACCGCGCCGACCAGGTCAAGCCCGTCACCGCCAACGCCCGCGCCTTTCGCGTGCTGGTACGCAACGCGATGTTCCGGCGGGTGGAGCTGGCGGCCCTGGACAAGGTCGAGGAGCTGGGCGAGCTGGACGCCGGGGCCGGCTGGGACGCCGACGCCTGGGCCGAAGCCATGGACGCGTACTGGGAGGAGTACGACGACCTGGGCACCGGCCCGGACGCCCGCGGTCCGAAGCTGCTGCGGATCGAGGAGCGTCCCGAGGACGGTCTGTGGCGGGTGCGGCAGACGTTCGCCGACCCCGGCGGCGACCACGACTGGGGGATCACCGCCGAGGTCGACCTCACTGCCTCCGACGGGGAGGGTCGCGCGGTGATCAAGGTCATCGACGTGGGGCAGCTCTGACGGCCGCGGCCCCGGGCTCGTGTGAGGACGGGCCCCCGGCCGGCGGGGGCGACGGCCGGGGCTCCCCCTCAGGCCGGCTCAGGGGGCGGGCCGACCGCGCCGTGCTCAGTGCCGACGCCAGGCCCAGCCGGTGCCAGAGGATCTCCTCCTCTCCGTCGGCGGTAAGCAGTTCCCGCACGACCCTCCTGGCAGCGAAGGACTCCGGCCGGGCGGTGGTCAGCTCCGGCCGCAGTTCCTCCAGTCGGGCCCGCTCGGCCGGATCCGATACCGCCTCCTCCAGCACCTCTGAGGTCAGTACCGCGGCGTGGGCGGCGGCGACCGCCCACGGATCGTCCGTCCGGGCGGCCGCCCGGGCGATGCGCCGGTTGCGCCAGTGGCGCGGACGCCAGTCCTCACCCTCGGCCAGGATGCGCCTCAGCCCCTCGGGCAGTGCGCCGCGGAGCAGCGCCGGCTGGTGTTCGGCGACCTCCCGCAGCTCACCGGCGAGATAGAGCCAGACCACTGCCCGGTACCGGTTGAGGGAGAAACGCACCGGGCCGAAGCAGCCCGCCCGGGCCAGCCGCGCGAAACGCACCGGGGTGACACCCAGCAGCCCGGCGCCCTCCCGCACGCCGACCAGACGCAACCGCTCACGCAAAGTGGCCGGAAACCCCTTCTCCGCACACACCCGGGTCAGCTCGGCCACCGGTACCCGGCGGTGATGGCTCTCCCGCCTCGGCGTGACCGTCGCCAGCGCGCCCAGCTCCACGGCCAGTTCCAGCTCCCTCGGCCTGATACCCAGCGCCCGGTGCGCCTCGTCCATCGGCACGGCCTCCGCCGCGCCCGTCTCCCGTGCCCCGGCCTTCTCCGCGACCTTCTCCGCCCGTACCAGCCCGACCGGCATGATGATCCCCCGTGCATCTCGACGACTACCGTGTGCGATGAAGGTAGTCCGTTGTCGAGCCGCGCCGGGGTGCCTGTGGAAAACCTGGAGAAAGCCCCGGTGGGGCTATGTCCGGTAACGGTCGGCGCCACCTCGCGGGGCGGTCGGCCTCCGGTCCGTCGCACGGCGGCCGCCGCGCACCGCCGATCAGTGTCCGTTGCGCATGGCCACGCCCAGATGCTCGCCGACCCGGTTCACCAGCAGGGTCGTCTCGTAGGCGATCTGCCCCATGTCGGCATCCGCCTCGGCCAGCACGCACAGACAGCTGCCGTCCCCGGCGGCCGTCACGAACAGCATCCCCTCGTCGAACTCGATCATCGTCTGCCGTGCCCGGCCCACGTGGAAACGCTCTCCCGTGCCCCTGGCCAGACTGTGCAGCCCGGACGCGACGGCGGCCAGGTGTTCCGCCTCGCTTCTTTCCAGACTCTGGGCGGCTCCGGTGACCAGCCCGTCGTTCGAGAGCACCAGCGCATGCCGCACCGAGGGCATCCGCTGTGTCAGATCGTCCAGCAGCCAGTCCAGCTCACTGCTCAGTGCCATACCGGTTCCCCCTTCTCATGGTCACGCGGTGCCAGCCTTACCCACGACGGGCCCCGGGGCAACCACCGATCTCGGCCGCCGGCGGCCAGGCCGGAACCAGAAGGAAACCGGAAGCAGGGGTACCGCGATCAGTCACCGGGAAAGGCACCAACAGTGGACGACGAAGACAGTATGACGGAGTACGACAGGACGCGTGTGCTGGAATTCTTCACCGAGCGGGCCGCCGGCTGGGACGCCCGCTTCCCCGACGACGGGCCCGCCTACGACGCCGCCGTGGCGGAGCTGGGTCTCTTCCTCGGCGACACGGTGCTGGACGCCGGCTGCGGCACCGGCCGTGCGCTGCCCGCGCTGCGCGCGGCGGTCGGCAGACAGGGCACGGTGCTGGGCGTCGATCTCACCCCGGCGATGCTGGAGGTCGCCGTTCTGGCCGGGCGGCACCGCGGCGCACTGCTGACCGTCGCCGACGCCGCCCGGCTGCCGCTGCGCGAGGGAGTGCTGGACGCGGTGTTCGCGGCCGGCCTGGTGTCCCATCTGCCCGACCCGGCCGACGGCCTGCGGGAGCTGGCCCGGGTGGTCCGGCCCGGCGGCCGTCTCGCGCTGTTCCACTCGGTCGGACGCGCCGCCCTCGCGGCCCGCCGCGGGCGCCGGCTCAGGCCCGACGACCCGCGGGCCGAGCCGAACCTCCGCCCCCTGCTGGCGGCCGCGGGCTGGCGCCTGGCCTCCTGCGCCGACGAGGACCACCGCTATCTCGCGCTGGCCGTACGCACCTGAGCGCCGCACCGCTCCCCGGCGGCACGGGCCGCGTCGAGGACCCCAGGTGTGTCCTCGGTCCCTCGACGCCGCGCCCTCCCGTGGCCGGGGTGCGCGGACGATGTCCGGAGGTTCCGGAGAGGAGGCCGAGGCCCGCGGCTACACGCACTGCCCGCCGCCCGGCCGGATCCGGTCCGCCTTCGCCACCGGGGAGGCCCGGACCCTGCGTGCGGACGGGCCCGGCTGGAGCCTGGTGGCGCGGACCGACGACATCGCGTTCGTCCTGCTGGACGACGAGCCCGGCGAGGTGCTTCCGGTGAGCCGCGGACCGGAGCTGCCGGAGTCGCTCGGGGCTCTGGACGAGCTGGCGGTACGACCGGACACGACGGCATGGATCCGGGCCGTCCCGCGCGGGCCGCCCGGCGTGTGCGGGGTCAGCGTCCGAGCTCCTTGCGGCCCGCCCGTCGCACCCTGCGCCGCTGCGAGGGGTCGAGCGCCAGGTAGGCGATCGCCGGCACGCCGACCACGACCGCCAGTGCCAGCAGGAAGCTGCCGGTCACCGCCCACAGCAGCAACCCCACCACCACGCCGCCGACTGCGATCTTTCCACGGTTGGTCATCTTCCACGCCTCCTCGGGCGGCGGTGCGATCGCCGCTCACTTCGGAGAACGTACGCACGGGCAGTCTGGTTCCGCCCCGCCCCGCCGCGCGCCGCGCCGGAGAACGGGACGGGGGCGGGGGGGGGGGGGGGGGGGGGGGGGGGGGGGGGGGG
>NZ_JAJFAU010000026.1:0-4969 GCF_022614595.1 Streptomyces sp. CNQ085 | reverse complement strand
CCCCCCCCCCACCGGCCATCGCTCCGGCCGGGCCCCGGCCGGCCGCGTCAGGCCAGGCTCTCCATCACGGGGTAGTAGCCCCCGGACTGGCCGGCGGCCGTGGGGTGGTACGAGTTGGTGATGTTGAGCCAGTCGACGCTGTGCAGCCACGAGTCGCCGGAGCAGATCTCATGGCCGGTGAACCTGCCGCGGACGTCGCCGAAGGTGAAGCCGTGGTCGGCGACGCGCTTGGCGATGGTGTCGCTCAGGTGGTCGGCCGCGTCGTTGATGGCCGCGCGCGAGGTCTCGCTGAGTCCCACCCAGCAGCTGCCGTTGAGCTTGTAGAAGCGGGGGTAGTTGAGGACGACGACCCGGGCGTTGGGCGCCTTGCTGCGGATGGCGCCGTAGACCGCGTCGAGCTTCCCGGGGAGTGTGCCGGAGATGTAGTCGCGCGCCTCGTTGACCCGCGCCACGCACGCGTTGGTGCCCCGCAGCACGCAGGTGGTCATAGCGCTGGCGAAGCCCGCGTCGTTACCGCCGATGGAGATGCTCACCAGGGTCGTGCCCGACGTCAGGGGACCGAGCTGGTTGTTGATGACGTCGGTGGTCTTGGCGCCGGAGCAGGCGGTGAAGTGGAAGGAGGCGGGTGCGTTCGCGTTCTTCCACAGCACCGGGTACGCCCTGGTGCTGCGCTTGCAGGAGCCGCTGGAACTGTCGTAGCTGCCGGCGCCGACTCCGGAGGAGTAGGAGTCGCCGAGCGCGACGTAGGAGGTGGCCGCGGCTTCCTGGGCGGAGGCCACGCCCGCGCCACCGAGTCCGAGTCCGACGAGGGCGGCTAGGGTGGCCGCCGCGGACGCGAGACGGGACAACTTCATGGAGTCTCCTGGGTGTGGAGGGAGGGATGAGGTGCGCCTACTACGTGGTAGCAGCGCAGAGCGTTTTCAGGAAGTGCTCATGCCAAAACTGTTCCTGTGCCCGGTTGGACAACCGCCCTGCACCGCCGTAGGTAACAGCCCTTTTCCTGACAAACGATCAAGTGCGTGCCCGGGGTCCTCAGGACCCCGGCCCACCGGCTCCCTCGCCCCCTCCCGCCCCCGGCCCAACCGGGTGCCGGGCGGCACCCGGGAAACGGCGCGAGGGCGGAACACCCGCCCGGTACGCCGCCCGGCCGGCTCCCGCCCCTCGCCGGGGCGGACCGTCAGGTCCGCACCTCCGGCTCGTACACGTCGGGGCGCGGGGAACGTCCAGGCGACGCCCTCGCGGGCGGTCCGTGTGGACGGCGGCACCCTCAGCCGGTACGTGCGGTACGTACCGTCCGGCCCGGGAGTGGAGTTGACGACCTCGACCGTCAGCACGGGCTCGTCGCCCTCGAGGTCGATCCGCCACAGCACGCCGGTGGAGTCCCGGTGGACCGGCCGGGCGCCGGTCAGGAGGTTCAGCGCTTGACGCCGACCCCGCCGTAGAGCGCGACGCGGCGCAGCTCGCCGGGCTCGGGCACCGGCCCGTCCGGCCGCCACAGCGGCAGTTGCACCAGCCCGGGGTCGATGAGGTCCCAGCCGTCGAAGAACGACAGGATCTCGGCGTGGCCGCGCAGGCTGACCTGGGCCGTGGCGTTCCGGTAGACGTCGGTGCCCTCCTCCACCCGCTTCCTCTCGTGGAAGTCGGAGGTGCCGTGGGTGAGGACGAGGCAGCTCCCGGACGGCAGCGCCTTGCCGAGCGCGGCCACCAGCGCGGCGGGGTCCTCCCCGTCACCGACGAAGTGCAGGACGGCGACGAGGAGCAGGGCCACCGGCCGGCCGAAGTCGATCAGTTCCCGGACGGCCGGGTGCTCGATGACGGCCTCGGGCCTGCGGGCGTCGGCCAGGACGAACTCCGCGTTGCCCGCGCCGGTGAGTTTGGCACCGGCGTGGACGGAGACGATGGGGTCGTTGTCGACGTACACCACGCGGGTGTCGGGGGCCTCGGCCCGGGCGAGCTCGTGGGTGTTGGGCGAGGTGGGGATACCGGTGCCGATGTCGATGATCTGGCGGATGCCCAGTTCTCCCACCACCGTCCGCACCGCGCGGCCGAGGAAGTCCCGGTTGGCGCGGGCGCTCACCCGTACGTCCGGGGCCATGCTCATCAGGCGTTCGGCGGCCTCGCGGTCCACCTCGTAGTTGTCGCTTCCGCCCAGGTAGTAGTCGTACATACGGGCCGGGTGCGGCCTGCTGGTGTCGATCTGTTCGGGCGTGAAGCCCCCGTCCGCCCGGTGGATCAGGTGGGTCTGGTCGGTCATGCCGTCGCCGTCCTCGTCATGGTTTCGTCGATCCTCAACACGTGCTCTGCGCGGTATGTGCGGGCTTCGGTGCCGGGTGTGCGAGATGCGCGGGACACGGCGACTCCAAAGCGAGCAGGAAGTCGGCCTCCCCCGCCTTGACACCCTGGATGAACCGCGCCATCTCGTGGTGGGCGCATATCAGGGCGGGCCCGTCGGGATCGGTGGACTGGCGCAGCGCCACCCTTCCGTCCGCGAGCCGCATGGCCTCCACACAACTCCCCCCGTTGCCGCCGCTCCACGGCTTGTGCCAGCCCTCGCTCCCCAGCTGCCGGGAGGGCATGCCGTTGTAGACGCGTTCACTCATGGGGTGGCTCACAGCTCCTTGCGCAGGCCGTCCAGGACGGCCTCGGTCCGTCGCACCGGCACCGCCTGTGCGCACATCCGGTCCAGCGCCTCCTGGAACGCCGAGACATCGTCGCGCTGGTCGAAGTAGACGGCGCCCACCAGGCTCTCGCTGTAGGCGACATCGGGCAGCTCCGGGATGGGGAACCGGAAGATGTGGAAGGGACCGTACATGGCCGGATGCGGCCCCGCGGAGAAGGGCATGACCTGCAGGCGCACCGTCGGCATCGAGCACGCCTCGATCAGACGGGAGATCTGCCCGCGCATGACCTCGGTCCCGCCGATGGGCCTGCGCAGCACGGTCTCGTCCACCACCACCCACAGCAGTGGCGGTTCGTCGCGGGTGAGCAGCCGCTGGCGTTCCAGTCGCAGTGCGGTGCCGCGCTCGATCTCCTCCTCGGCGGCGTGCGGCATCCCCGCGCGCAGCACGGCGCGGGCGTACTCCTCGGTCTGGAGGAGCCCGGGCACGTAGTGCGGCTCGTAGGCGCGGATGACGTGGGACTCGCTCTCCAGGCTGACGAAGGCGCTGAACCAGTCGGGCAGTACGTCGCGGTAGCGGTGCCACCAGCCGGGCCGGTTGGCCTCACGGGCGAGGGACAGGAAGCTGTCGATCTCCGACTGTTCGGTGACGCCGTAGGTGCGCAGCAGCTTCTCGACGTAGGGAATCTTCAGGCCGACCTCGGCCCGTTCCATCCGGCGGATCGTGGCGTGTGTGACGTCGAGCGCCTCGGCGGCCCGCTCGTAGGTCAGCCCCGCCCGCCTGCGCAGGTCACCCAGCCGTCTGCCGAGCACCACCCGCAGGACCGTGGGGGCGCCGCCCGCCCTGGTGTCAGCCACCGCACCCCTCCCGCGCTCCAACTCTCTTGTCAGTAGCGGCAGTTTGTCATGCCGCCGGATCCTCTCGACAGGGTGCTATGCACGCTTCTGCAAACAACAGATTGATCCTTGCCAGATGTTGTCCACACCCGCCACACTGAGGGCGTGGCTTACTTTTCCGATGTCCGCCCGTTGGAGCGCACCGGAGGGTCCGTGGAGAGGGCTCTGTGCGACGCGTTCCACCTCCCGGCCATCGGCGCCTCCGTGGCCGAGGCTCGCAGGCGGGTCCTCGCCCGGCTGACGGACTGGGGCATCGGGACGATGATCCGTGAGGACGTGCAACTGGTCGTCTCCGAACTCTTCACCAACGCCGTGCGTCACACCGACAGCGAGAGGGTCGACTGCGAACTGCGCGTCACGGACGCACGGCTCCGGCTGACGGTCACGGATCAGGGGGGCGGCCCCGCCGGGCGCCCGGCGGGAGTCCGCCCGGAGACTGGTGGCGCGGAGGGGGAGAACGGGCGCGGACTGCTGCTGGTCAGCGCTCTGGCCGATGCCTGGGGGGTGCGGCCGTGTGCCGACGGCAGGGGCCACACGGTCTGGGCGGAACTGGGCTTCGGCCCTTCCGCCCCGTGAGACGAGACCGCCCGGCCCTGGCGGGGGAGGCCGGGCCGCTCCCGTCTTGAACACGGTGCCACCCGCGGGCCCGTACCGCCCGGGCCATGTACGGCGCTACGGCGCGCGCGGCTGGGTCGCCCACCACAACACCGACCTGTGGCGCGGAACCGCGCCGGTGGACGGGACGTTGTTCTGGGGGATGTGACCCACCGGCGGCGCCTGGCTGGCGCTGTCGGTATAGGAGCACCACCGCTTCACCGGTGAGGGGTCGGTGCGGGGGCTGCCGGCGCGCGACGGTTTCGAGACGGACCTCACCTGGCGGGGCGGCGCGCTGACCGGAGCCGAGCCGCTCTCCCGCGCCGGGCGCGGGTGCGCACGGCCGGCGAGGGCGCGGTGTCCTGCGAGGGGCGGCCGGTGGAGACCGTACGGCCGGAGGCCGGAATCGTGGAGTTCGAGACGGCGCCCGGGCACGTCCACCGGCTCTCCCCGGTCTGAGAAGCATCCGTTCGGCGGGAACTCGACGGGGGCCGCCGTCCGTTCTCCGTGACCAGGAGGTGCGCTGTGGGCACTGGACACGCACGACGGGGAGAGGGCGACGGCGAGGACGCCGGAAGAGGCGTCTGGGACGACGTCGTGCTCGACGAGGACTTCATACGCGGTGCCGAGGTGAGCGAGCCGGCCGCGCGTACACGCATGCTGCGGGCCCGCTGGCGGGACAATCCGCCCGAGCCGCAGCCGTGGCGGGCGGACGAGCCTCCGGCGGGGTGGTTCTGGAGCAGGGGCCGCCGCAAGGGGCGCCGGTGGCGCCGCCGCCGCAAGGACGACTGACGCCGCCGGCCGCGCCCCTGACGGCAGCGGTCCGTGCGGGGGCGCGGGCCGCCACCCGCACCCCCGCAC
>NZ_JAJFAU010000025.1:32837-42240 GCF_022614595.1 Streptomyces sp. CNQ085 | reverse complement strand
CCGCTGCCCGCGGCGACCCGCACCCCCGCCGCCCGCAGCAGCCGCACCGGCGCGGTGCGAGGGCCTTCGGCCGCCCGCGGCGGCAGGCCGCAGCCGCCCTGGGGCAGGCAGACCACCGTGATACCGGCCGCCGCGAGGGACTCGGCGGCGCGGGCCGCGGTCTCCCGCGGCAGCCTGGCCAGGCCGTCGCACGGGCCGATGACCACCCCGGGCCGCAGTCCGCCGGCCACCGAGGCCAGGCGCGACAGCCGGACCGGGTCGGAGCCGTCGGTGTGCAGGTCCACCGCGCAGCCGTACTCGGCCGCCACCTTCAGCACGGTCTCCGCGTAACCGGCCGGGTCGGGGTCGAGGTCCGGGCAGCCGCCGACCGCGGTGGCCCCCATGCCCACCGCCTCGCGCAGCATCGCCAGTCCGTCGGCCCCCGCCGCGCCGGTCAGAAGCCGCGGCACGGCCACGGCGGTGAGGTCGGCCAGCCCGCGCAGGGCGCTCCGGGCCCGCAGCACGGCCCGCAGGGCGCGCAGCCCGGCGATGTCGCCGACGCGCACATGGGTGCGCACCGCGGTCGCGCCGTGGCCGAGCTGGAGCAGGGCGGCCTCGGCGGCGCGCTGCCGGAGGCGCCCGGGGTCGTACGGGTCTCTGGGGCCGTACGGGGAGGCGCCGAGGGCGCCGTGCGCGCCCTCGTCCGCCGTCAGCGCGGTGTCGTAGTGGGCGTGGGGCTCGGCGGGCGCGGGCAGCAGCAGATAGCCGTCGAGGTCGATCCGGGTGACCCACGCAGGCGCGGGGGAGGAGAGGCTGCCCGCGGTCCCGACCGCCTCGATCCGCCCGCCGCCGATCCGCACGTCCACGGCGCGGCCGTCGGCGAGCCGGGCACCGCACAGGACGAGCGCGGTCGGCGCCGGGGCGTCCTCCGAAGCGGTGTCCGGGGGACCGCCCGGTGAGCCCGGGCGGTCGGAGGGGCCCGGATGAGGTGGTGCGTCGCGATCGGGTTGCGCCGGTTCCTGCGGCTGGCTGTCGGGCATGAGGCTCCCGCGTTTCACTCATGATCGCTGGGTGCACCGAAGCCTAGGACCAGGGCGGGCCCGGGGCGTGCCGCCATCACGTGGGGGCCCAATAGTCGTACCGGTGGCCGCTCCGCGCCGCCGTACGGAGGTGTGGCCGGTACGGATTTCACGTTCGGCACCCGGAACGTGTAATGTCTTCATCGCTCGCCCCAATAGCTCAGTCGGCAGAGCGTCTCCATGGTAAGGAGAAGGTCTACGGTTCGATTCCGTATTGGGGCTCTGATGTGTGGGGCTCCCCGTCGAGAGACGGGGGCCGCCCGCATCGCGGCGGTGTAGCTCAGTCGGTAGAGCAAACGGCTCATAATCGTTGTGTCACCGGTTCGAGTCCGGTCACCGCTACCAAACCCAGTAGCCGATTGAGGGGTCGGTCCTCCGATCGGCTACTCTTTCTGCGTTGAACCCGTCCCAGCCGTCAAGGAGCACTCACGTGGCTGCCACCGACGTCCGCCCGAAGATCACGCTGGCCTGCGTGGAGTGCAAGGAGCGGAACTACATCACCAAGAAGAACCGGCGCAACAACCCGGACCGTCTTGAGATGAAGAAGCACTGCCCGCGCTGCAACGCGCACACCGCGCACCGCGAGACGCGATAAGCGCCGCGACCGGCCAGGCCGCCGCGCACAGACACGCAAAGCCGTGAGGCCGCCCCCGTTCGCGGGGGCGGCCTCACGGCTTTGCGTCCGTCCGAGCCGTCCGATTCAGCAACCACCAACAAGCCGTATGGAGGTACCGGGCCATGGCGCTCGACCAGTCCTTCGTGGGGCGGAGCTATCCGCCCACCGCGCCGTACGAGGTCGGCCGGGAGAAGATCCGCGAGTTCGCCGAGGCCATCGGTGACGCCCATCCCGCGTACACCGACCCGGAGGCGGCCGGTGAGCTCGGTCACCCCGACGTGATCGCTCCGCCCACTTTCGTCTTCGCCATCACCTTCAAGGCCGCCGGGGAGGTCGTCGCGGACCCGAAGCTGGGACTGGACTACAGCCGGGTGGTGCACGGCGACCAGAGGTTCGCCTACACCCGGCCGGTGCGTGCCGGAGACCGGCTCACGGTGACCTCCACCATCGAGACGGTCAAGTCCATGGCGGGCAACGACATCCTGGACGTCCGCGGCGAGGTGCACGACGAGACGGGCGAGCACGTCGTTACGGCCTGGACCAAGCTGGTGGCCCGCGCGGCCGACGAGCAGGGGGAGTGAGACGGATGACGGCGAGGATCGCGTACGCGGACGTCGAGGCCGGCGCCGAGCTGCCCGCCCGGAGCTTCCCCGTGACCCGCGACACGCTCGTGCGGTACGCGGGCGCCTCCGGCGACTTCAACCCGATTCACTGGAACGAGCGGTTCGCACGTGAGGTCGGCCTCCCCGACGTCATCGCGCACGGGATGTTCACCATGGCCGAGGCCGCCCGCGTGGTGACCGACTGGACCGGCGACCCCGGTGCGCTCGTGGAGTACGGCGTGCGCTTCACCAGGCCCGTCGTCGTCCCCGACGACGGTTCGGGTGCCGTGATCGAGGTCTCGGGCAAGGTCGCGGCCAAGCTCGACGACGAGGCCCGCACCGTCCGGGTGGACCTGAAGGTCACCAGCGCCGGGCAGAAGGTGCTGGGCATGTCCCGCGCGGTGGTCCGGCTCGCCTGAGCGGGCCGCCGGAGCGCCGGGCCGGCGGACGCGGCCGTACGCGGGCGCGTACGGCCGCTCTCGTACTCTTGGGCGCGTGCAGGAACTCCACGACGCGCCCCTCGCCCCGCTGACCACCTTCCGCCTGGGCGGCCCCGCGGCCCGCCTGGTCACGGCGACCACCGACGAGGAGGTGACCGAGGCGGTACGGGCCGCCGACGCCGACGGCACCCCGCTGCTGCTCGTCGGAGGCGGCAGCAACCTCGTCGTCGACGACGAGGGCTTCGCCGGCACCGCCCTGCGCATCGCCACCACCGGCTTCCGCCTGGAGGGCACCCGTCTGGAGTTGGCCGCGGGCGAGAACTGGTCCGAGGCCGTCGCCCGCACCGTCGAGGCCGGGCTCGCGGGCGTGGAGTGCATGGCCGGCATTCCCGGGTCGGCGGGCGCCACGCCCATCCAGAACGTCGGCGCGTACGGCCAGGAGGTCTCCTCCACGATCACCGAGGTCGTCGCCTACGACCGCCGGTCCGGTGAGACCGTCGTCATCCCCGCCGCCGAGTGCGGCTTCTCCTACCGGCACAGCCGCTTCAAGGCCGACCCCACCCGCTTCGTCGTGCTGCGCGTCCGCTTCGAACTGGAGGACGCGGACGGCCTCTCGGCCCCCCTGCGCTACGCCGAGACCGCCCGCGCGCTGGGCGTGGGGACCGGTGATCGGGTGCCGGTGGAGCGGGCCCGCGAGACCGTTCTGAAGCTCCGCGCGGGCAAGGGCATGGTGCTCGATCCGGAGGACCACGACACCTGGTCGGCCGGCTCCTTCTTCACCAACCCCGTGCTCACCGAGGACGAGCACGCCGCCTTCCTCGCCCGCGTCGCCGAGAGGCTGGGGCCGGAGGCCGCCCCGCCGGCCTATCCGGCCGGAGACGGCCTGGTGAAGACCTCAGCCGCCTGGCTGATCGACAGGGCCGGCTTCGCCAAGGGCTACGGCGACGGCCCGGCCCGTATCTCCACCAAGCACACCCTCGCCCTGACCAACCGGGGCTCGGCCACCACCGCCGACCTCCTCGCCCTGGCCCGGGAGGTCCGCGACGGAGTGCGCGAGGCCTTCGGGGTGACGCTGGTCAACGAACCGGTGACCGTCGGCTGCTCGCTCTGAGGCCGCTCCCGGACCCCTCCCGGACGGGCTCGGGAGAGCGGGCTCAGCGGAGCCCGCGGGACGGGATCCGCTCCGGCTCCTCCACCAGCCACGCGTCGATGTCCGCCAGGATCACCTTCCGGACGTCCTCCGGCGCGCGTGAGCCGCGCACCGACTGGCGGGCCAGCTCCGCCAGCTCCTCGTCCGTGAAGCCGTGGTACCGCCGCGCGATCTCGTACTGCGCGGCCAGCCGGGAGCCGAACAGCAGCGGGTCGTCGGCGCCCAGTGCCAGCGGCACCCCCGCCTCGAACATGGTCCGCAGCGGTACGTCCTCGTGCCGGTCGTACACGCCCAGGGCCACGTTGGAGGCCGGGCAGACCTCGCAGGTGACGCCCTGCGCGGCCAGTCGCGCCAGCAGTCGCGGGTCCTCGGTGGCGCGCACCCCGTGTCCGACGCGGCCCGCGCGCAGGTCGTCCAGGCAGTCGGCGACGGACCCCGGTCCCGACAGTTCGCCGCCGTGCGGGGCCGCCAGCAGGCCGCCCCGGCGCGCGATGGCGAAGGCGCGGTCGAAGTCGCGGGCGAAACCGCGCCGCTCGTCGTTGGACAGGCCGAAGCCGACCACGCCGCGGTCGGCGTAGCGCACGGCCAGCCGGGCCAGGGTGCGGGCGTCCAGCGGGTGCTTCATACGGTTCGCGGCGACCAGCACGCGCATGCCGAGCCCGGTCTCGGCGGAGGCGCCCTCCACCGCGTCCAGGATGATCTCCATCGCCGGGATCAGCCCGCCCAGGCGTGGCGCGTAGGAGGTCGGGTCCACCTGGATCTCCAGCCAGCGGGATCCGTCCCGCACGTCCTCCTCGGCGGCCTCGCGCACCAGCCGCCGGATGTCGTCGGGGGTGCGCAGACAGGAGCGCGCGGCGTCGTACAGCCGCTGGAAGCGGAACCAGCCGCGCTCGTCGGTGGCCCGCAGTTTCGGGGGACGGCCGCTGCTCAGCGCCTCCGGTAGGTGGACGCCGTGTCTGTCGGCGAGCTCCAGCAGTGTGCACGGGCGCATGGACCCGGTGAAGTGCAGGTGGAGGTGGGCCTTCGGGAGCTTGCGGACATCACGAGCGCTTTCCATCCGAGGATTTTGCCGCACTCGCGACACGCCCGCATGTTCAGGGCCGAGTCAGGCCTTGGCCTCGGCCAGCAGTTTCTGGATCCGGGAGACGCCCTCGACCAGGTCCTCGTCGCCCAGCGCGTAGGACAGCCGCAGATAGCCAGGGGTGCCGAACGCCTCACCGGGGACGACCGCGACCTCGGCCTCCTCCAGGATCAGCTCGGCCAGCTCCACGCTCGACCGCGGGCGCCGGCCGCGGATCTCCCGGCCCAGCACGCCCTTGACCGACGGGTAGGCGTAGAAGGCGCCCTCCGGCTCGGGGCAGGTGACGCCGTCGATCTCGTTCAGCATCCGCACGATCGTCCTGCGGCGGCGGTCGAACGCCGCGCGCATGCGCGCCACGGCCTCCAGATCGCCGGAGACGGCGGCCAGCGCGGCGGCCTGGGCGACGTTGGAGACATTGGAGGTGGCGTGCGACTGGAGGTTGGTGGCGGCCTTCACCACGTCCTTCGGGCCGATGATCCACCCGACCCGCCAGCCGGTCATGGCGTACGTCTTGGCCACGCCGTTGACGACCACGCACCGGTCGGCCAGCTCGGGTACGACCACCGGCAGCGAGGAGAACTCCGCATCGCCGTAGACCAGGTGCTCGTAGATCTCGTCGGTGAGCACCCACAGACCGTGCCCGGCGGCCCAGCGACCGATCTCCTCGACCTGGGCGCGGGAGTGGACGGCGCCGGTCGGGTTGGAGGGGGAGACGAACACCAGCACCTTGGTGCGCTCGGTGCGGGCCGCCTCCAGCTGCTCCACCGAGACCCGGTAGCCGGTGGTCTCGTCGGCGACCACGTCCACGGGGACGCCTCCGGCCAGCCGGATCGACTCGGGGTAGGTGGTCCAGTACGGCGCGGGGACGATGACCTCGTCGCCCGGGTCGAGGATGGCGGCGAAGGCCTCGTAGATGGCCTGCTTGCCGCCGTTGGTGACCAGCACCTGGGAGGCCTCGACCGAGTAGCCGGAGTCGCGCAGCGTCTTCGCCGCGATGGCCTCCTTCAGCTCGGGGAGCCCGCCGGCCGGGGTGTAGCGGTGGAAGCGCGGGTTCCGGCAGGCCTCAACCGCGGCCTCGACGATGTAGTCGGGAGTCGGGAAGTCGGGCTCGCCCGCGCCGAAGCCGATCACCGGACGCCCGGCGGCCTTGAGGGCCTTGGCCTTGGCGTCGACGGCGAGCGTGGCGGACTCGGAGATCGAGCCGACGCGGGCCGAGACCCGGCGCTCGGTGGGTGACTGGTTGGAAGGGGTTGCAGCGGTCATGGGGGCATCGTCGCAGACGGGGAGTCGCCCGGGCATGTGGGCCGAAGGGGGCCGGGGGCGGAACGGAGGGGAATCGGAAGGGGAGAGCACCGGTGTACGGGCGGGAGGAACGGGAGGATCGGGGGCGATACGGGTTGCGTGTTCGACGGAGGCGCGCGAAGCACGTACACTCACCGTCGTTGGTCCCGGCCGATCACCGGCGGTCCGCGTAATCCGCGGCGCCGACCGGATGCGGTAGGTTGGGAACGGCGAAGGGTCGTAGCTCAATTGGTAGAGCACCGGTCTCCAAAACCGGCGGTTGGGGGTTCAAGTCCCTCCGGCCCTGCTTCACGCATCTGAACCAGGGGTGCGTGCACGTGTACGTAACTGGACGCACCGCCGTACGGCCGGGCCGGACGCGGCACGGCACGCGGCCAGGACCGGGATCAGGTGAGGACGAGTGGCGGAGATCACGGACTCCATCGAGGTCCCCGAGCCCGGGCGGTCGCAGGACGACAACAAGCCCCGGCGCGGTGGCAAGCGCGCGAAGAAGGGCCCTCTGGCCCGTCTGGCCCTGTTCTACCGGCAGATCGTCGCCGAGCTGCGCAAGGTCGTCTGGCCCACCAAGAAGCAGCTCTCCACCTACACGACCGTGGTGATCATCTTCGTCCTCGTCATCATCGGCCTGGTGACCGTGATTGACTGGGGGTTCACCGAGGTCGTCAAGTACGTCTTCGGCTGACAAGCCCGCGGAGTGCCTCTCCGGGGCACTTTTCCGCATGTTCGACCCCTTGAAGCCAGGAAGAAGCAGCCACCGTGTCTGACCCGAACCTCAACGACGCCGTCGACCCCGTCGAGGGTGACGACACCGCGCCCGACGCCGTCGAGACGGCGGACAAGGCGGCGGCGGACGGCGTCGACCAGGCCGAAGCTGCCGACACCGCCGGGGACGAGCCGGCCGAGACGGCGACCGGTCCCGCCGAGCCCGTTGACGGAACCGGGGCCGAGGCCGCGCAGGAGCCGGTCGACCCGGTCGCCGCCCTCCGCGACGAACTGCGTCATCTCCCCGGCGAGTGGTATGTCATCCACACCTACGCGGGCTACGAGAAGCGCGTGAAGGCCAACCTGGAGCAGCGCGCCGTCTCGCTGAACGTCGAGGACTTCATCTATCAGGCCGAGGTCCCCGAGGAAGAGATCGTCCAGATCAAGAACGGTGAGCGCAAGAACGTCCGCCAGAACAAGCTTCCCGGCTACGTGCTGGTGCGCATGGACCTGACGAACGAGTCCTGGGGCGTCGTGCGCAACACCCCGGGCGTCACCGGCTTCGTGGGCAACGCCTACGACCCGTACCCGCTGACCCTGGACGAGGTTGTCAAGATGCTCGCCCCCGAGGCGGAGGAGCGCGCCGCGGCGGAGGCCGCCGCCGAGGCCGGGCTGCCGGCGCCGAGCCGCAAGGTCGAGGTCCAGGTGCTGGACTTCGAGGTCGGGGACTCGGTCACCGTCACCGACGGCCCGTTCGCGACGCTCCAGGCGACGATCAACGAGATCAACCCGGACTCGAAGAAGGTCAAGGGCCTCGTCGAGATCTTCGGCCGCGAGACCCCGGTCGAGCTGAGCTTCGACCAGATCCAGAAGAACTGACGCGGTTCTTCCGGTCACCGATTTCCGGCCAGGTCGGGCAGCCCTGAGGGGTCGCCCGGCCTGGCCGGTTTCCGACCGCACCGCGATACGGGCTATCGTGGTGCGGTATGCCTCCGTACGGGTGGATCAGCCCGTCGGGGGATTCGACACCTCTCACCAGGACCCGGAGAGAACATGCCTCCCAAGAAGAAGAAGGTCACGGGGCTGATCAAGCTCCAGATCCAGGCCGGCGCCGCGAACCCGGCCCCGCCGGTCGGCCCCGCGCTGGGTCAGCACGGCGTGAACATCATGGAGTTCTGCAAGGCCTACAACGCCGCGACCGAGTCGCAGCGCGGCTGGGTCATCCCGGTGGAGATCACGGTCTACGAGGACCGCTCCTTCACCTTCATCACCAAGACCCCGCCGGCCGCGAAGATGATCCTCAAGGCCGCGGGCGTGGAGAAGGGCTCCGGCGAGCCCCACACCAAGAAGGTCGCCAAGATCACGCGTGAACAGGTGCGCGAGATCGCCACGACCAAGATGCCCGACCTCAACGCCAACGACCTGGACGCCGCCGAGAAGATCATCGCCGGCACCGCCCGGTCGATGGGCGTCACCGTCGAGGGCTGAGCGGCTCCGCTCGCGGTACCCGCCGGGTACCCGCCGGGCTTCCCGTTCCCTTGGGACGGTCGAGCCGGACGGGCGCGCCGGGCACAGACAGATGGAAGTGGCAGGGTCAGGCGCTGGCCCCCTGGACCACGACTCCGTACACCAGAAAACTGGAGCAGAAGTGAAGCGCAGCAAGGCTCTCCGCAACGCGGACGCCAAGATCGACCGGACGCGGCTCTACGCCCCGCTGGAGGCCGTCCGTCTCGCCAAGGAGACCTCCCCGACCAAGTTCGACGCGACCGTCGAGATCGCCATGCGCCTGGGCGTCGACCCGCGCAAGGCCGACCAGATGGTGCGCGGCACCGTGAACCTCCCGCACGGCACCGGCAAGACCGCCCGGGTCCTGGTCTTCGCGACCGGTGAGCGTGCCGCGGCCGCGGAGGCCGCCGGCGCCGACATCGTCGGCTCCGACGAACTGATCGACGAGGTCTCCAAGGGCCGCCTGGACTTCGACGCCGTCGTCGCCACCCCGGACCTGATGGGCAAGGTCGGCCGCCTCGGCCGTGTGCTCGGTCCGCGTGGTCTGATGCCGAACCCGAAGACCGGCACCGTCACCCCGGACGTGGCCAAGGCCGTCACCGAGATCAAGGGCGGCAAGATCGAGTTCCGCGTCGACAAGCACGCCAACCTCCACTTCATCGTCGGCAAGGTCTCGTTCGACGAGAAGCAGCTGGTGGAGAACTACGCGGCGGCGCTGGAAGAGGTCCTGCGGCTGAAGCCGTCCGCGGCCAAGGGCCGGTACATCAAGAAGGCCGTCATCAGCACCACGATGGGCCCCGGCGTCCACATCGACCCCAACCGCACCCGGAACCTCCTCGCCGAGGAAGACGTCGCCGCCTGATCCGGCGTGCGATCCCCGCGAGGGCGGTCCAGCACCGCGGCCGGGCCCCGGTACGGCACGGCCCCTCCCGGGCGGCTTCACATC
>NZ_JAJFAU010000025.1:0-32828 GCF_022614595.1 Streptomyces sp. CNQ085 | reverse complement strand
GGGCCCCGTCTCCTTCCCGGAGACGGGGCCCGGCACCTTGCACGGGCGGGAAGCGGTGGAGCCCTCGTGGATTTGCCTGTGGTGACGGCGTTCGCGTACGCTTTCACCGAAGCCAAAGACCGCTGGTCGTTGCCGTGCTCCCGGATCTCTCGCAGATCAGGGACCGGTGGCCGAAGGATCCGCTTGGAGCGGGCGACCTGCGCAGGTGACACTGGAGGACTCCCGGCGTGTGCGCCGGTCGAGTCACGCCCCGTGCGTCTGCGCCGGGGCGTTTCGTTTTGTGCAAAACCCCTTCCTCGTGCGCCCGACGTGGGCGGTCCGGCGTCATGACCTGCCGAAAGGCACGGTCGAGGATCGCATCACCCGGAAAGGAGGGCCGAGGCTCATGGCGAGTCCCGACAAGGTCGCAGCTGTCGAGGAGATCAGGGAGAAGTTCCAGAACTCCAACGCCGCCGTTGTGACCGCGTACACCGGTCTCAGCGTCGCTCAGCTCAAGGACCTGCGCCGTTCTCTCGGTGAGAACGCTCAGTACCGTGTGGCGAAGAACACGCTTACCAAGATCGCGGCCAACGAGGCCGGGGTCACCGAGCTCGACGAGTTCCTCGTCGGCTCCACCGCCGTCGCCTTCGTGACCGGTGACCCGGTCGAGGCGGCGAAGAGCCTGCGTGACTTCACCAAGGACAACCCCCAGCTCGTCATCAAGGGCGGTGTCCTCGAGGGCAAGGCGCTCAGCGCCGACGAGATCAAGAAGCTCGCGGACCTCGAGTCCCGTGAGGTGCTGCTCGCCAAGCTGGCCGGTGGCATGAAGGCGTCCATGGCCAAGGCCGCGGCGACCTTCCAGGCCCCGCTGTCGAAGTTCGTCCGCACCGCGGACGCCCTTCGTGCCAAGCAGGAGCAGGGCGGTGCCGGTACGCCGGCTCCCGCCGAGGCCGAGTAACCCACTCCAGGCGCACTCGGTCGCAGCGGGCCCCGTACGCCCGCCGACATGAACAACCCGGCACCAGCCGACTTAGTGGAAGGACCGCCACCATGGCGAAGCTCAGCCAGGACGAGCTGCTCGAGCAGTTCAGCGAGATGACCCTCATCGAGCTCTCCGAGTTCGTGAAGGCCTTCGAGGAGAAGTTCGACGTCGAGGCCGCCGCCCCGGTCGCCGTCGCCGCCGGCCCCGCCCAGGGTGGCCCGGCCGCCGAGGCCCCGGAGGAGAAGGACGAGTTCGACGTCATCCTCACCGGCGCCGGCGCCAAGAAGATCCAGGTCATCAAGGTCGTGCGCGAGCTGACCTCCCTCGGCCTGAAGGAGGCCAAGGACCTGGTCGACGGCACCCCGAAGCCGGTCCTGGAGAAGGTCAACAAGGAGGCCGCCGACAAGGCCGCCGAGTCCCTCAAGGGCGCCGGCGCCTCCGTCGAGGTCAAGTGAACCGAGTGACTCGGGTCACTCCGGGAGTTTGCTGACTCCTCTCCTTCCGAAGGCGATCACCCATGCGGGTGGTCGCCTTCGGTCGTTTCCACGACGGCCGTATCGCCTGGCGAGGGCCTGCGGGTATGGTGATCAGCGCTGTCCGGCCGTACGCTCCCCGTGGTTCCGGAGAGGGTGGGGCCTTGACGAACCGTACGTAGCGCGCAATTCTCAGGACGCGTCGTCACATCGATCCACAATCCGAGGCATGGATCGCCGGCGAAGTGGGAAACCTTGCGGCAGGCGTTGAACAACTGATGAGGGGCTCGCCCCTCTGGAGGGAGAGATTGGTACCGCGTGCCGGTCTCCGGATACCGCACTGGACATCAGTGGGCCTTGTGGCTACACTGACCCTTTGCGCTGCCTATTAACTGCCCCCTGCCCGTCACCAGGGGCACGGCATGCGCGTAGTGAGTCCGAGCCCTCGGAAGGACCCCCTCTTGGCCGCCTCGCGCAACGCCTCGACCGCTCATTCGAACAACGGCGCCAGCACCGCCCCGCTGCGTATCTCCTTTGCGAAGATCAAGGAGCCCCTCGGGGTTCCGAACCTCCTTGCGCTGCAGACCGAGAGCTTCGACTGGCTGCTCGGCAACGGCGCCTGGAAGACTCGCGTCGAGGCGGCGCTGGAGCGCGGTGAGGATGTCCCCACCAAGTCCGGTCTGGAGGAGATCTTCGAGGAGATCTCCCCGATCGAGGACTTCTCCGGGTCGATGTCGCTCACCTTCCGCGACCACCGCTTCGAGCCGCCGAAGAACTCGATCGACGAGTGCAAGGAGCGCGATTTCACCTACGCCGCGCCCCTGTTCGTCACCGCCGAGTTCACCAACAACGAGACCGGCGAGATCAAGTCCCAGACGGTCTTCATGGGCGATTTCCCGCTCATGACCAACAAGGGCACCTTCGTCATCAACGGCACCGAGCGTGTCGTGGTCTCCCAGCTGGTGCGCTCGCCGGGTGTCTACTTCGACAGCAACATCGACAAGACGTCCGACAAGGACATCTTCTCCGCCAAGATCATCCCATCTCGCGGCGCCTGGCTGGAGATGGAGATCGACAAGCGCGACATGGTCGGTGTCCGTATCGACCGCAAACGCAAGCAGTCCGTCACCGTCCTGCTCAAGGCGCTCGGCTGGACCACCGAGCAGATCCTGGAGGAGTTCGGCCAGTACGAGTCCATGCGGGCCACCCTGGAGAAGGACCACACCCAGGGCCAGGACGACGCGCTGCTCGACATCTACCGCAAGCTGCGTCCGGGCGAGCCGCCGACGCGTGAGGCCGCGCAGACGCTGCTGGAGAACCTCTACTTCAACCCCAAGCGCTACGACCTGGCCAAGGTCGGCCGGTACAAGATCAACCGGAAGCTCGGCGGCGACCAGCCGCTGGACGCCGGCGTGCTGACCGTCGACGACGTCATCGCCACGATCAAGTACCTGGTCAAGCTGCACGCCGGGGAGACCGAGACGGTCGGAGAGTCCGGCCGTTCGATCATCGTCGAGACCGACGACATCGACCACTTCGGCAACCGTCGCATCCGCAGCGTCGGCGAACTGATCCAGAACCAGGTCCGTACGGGTCTCGCCCGGATGGAGCGCGTCGTGCGCGAGCGCATGACCACCCAGGATGTCGAGGCGATCACGCCGCAGACCCTGATCAACATCCGGCCGGTTGTCGCCTCCATCAAGGAGTTCTTCGGCACCAGCCAGCTGTCCCAGTTCATGGACCAGACCAACCCGCTGTCGGGCCTGACGCACAAGCGTCGTCTCAACGCCCTCGGCCCAGGCGGTCTCTCCCGTGAGCGGGCTGGCTTCGAGGTCCGTGACGTGCACCCCTCGCACTACGGCCGCATGTGCCCGATCGAGACCCCCGAGGGGCCGAACATCGGTCTGATCGGCTCGCTGGCCTCCTACGGCAGGGTCAACGCGTTCGGCTTCATCGAGACGCCGTACCGCAAGGTCGTCGAGGGCGTGGTCACCGACGAGGTGCAGTACCTGACCGCCGATGAGGAGGACCGCTACGTCATCGCCCAGGCCAACGCGCCGCTGGGCGATGACATGCGGTTCACCGAGGACCGCGTCCTGATCCGCCGCCGCGGCGGCGAGGTCGACCTCATCCCCGGTGACGAGGTCGACTACATGGACGTCTCGCCGCGCCAGATGGTGTCGGTCGCGACCGCCATGATCCCGTTCCTGGAGCACGACGACGCCAACCGCGCGCTGATGGGCGCGAACATGATGCGTCAGGCCGTCCCGCTGCTCCGGGCCGAGGCCCCGCTGGTCGGCACCGGCATGGAGTACCGCTGTGCGGTCGACGCCGGTGACGTGATCAAGGCCGAGAAGGACGGTGTGATCCAGGAGGTCTCCGCCGACTACGTCACCGTGGCCAACGACGACGGCACCTACACCACCTACCGGGTCGCCAAGTTCTTCCGCTCGAACCAGGGCACCTCCTTCAACCAGAAGGTCGTCGTGAACGAGGGCGACCGTGTGGTGACCGGACAGGTCCTCGCGGACGGGCCCTCGACCGAGCAGGGCGAGATGGCGCTCGGCAAGAACCTGCTCGTGGCGTTCATGCCGTGGGAGGGCCACAACTACGAGGACGCGATCATCCTGTCGCAGCGCCTCGTCCAGGACGACGTCCTCTCCTCGATCCACATCGAGGAGCACGAGGTCGACGCCCGCGACACCAAGCTGGGTCCCGAGGAGATCACCCGGGACATCCCGAACGTCTCCGAGGAGGTCCTGGCCGACCTCGACGAGCGCGGCATCATCCGCATCGGCGCCGAGGTCGAGGCGGGCGACATCCTGGTCGGCAAGGTCACTCCGAAGGGCGAGACCGAGCTGACCCCGGAGGAGCGGCTGCTGCGCGCGATCTTCGGTGAGAAGGCGCGTGAGGTCCGCGACACCTCGCTGAAGGTGCCGCACGGCGAGACCGGCAAGGTCATCGGCGTCCGCGTCTTCGACCGCGAGGAGGGCGACGAGCTGCCTCCGGGCGTGAACCAGCTCGTCCGCGTCTACGTGGCCCAGAAGCGCAAGATCACCGATGGTGACAAGCTCGCCGGCCGCCACGGCAACAAGGGCGTCATCTCCAAGATCCTGCCGATCGAGGACATGCCGTTCATGGAGGACGGCACCCCGGTCGACGTCATCCTCAACCCGCTGGGCGTCCCGTCCCGGATGAACCCGGGTCAGGTCCTGGAGATCCACCTGGGCTGGCTCGCCTCCCAGGGCTGGAAGGTCGAGGGGATCGAGGAGGAGTGGCAGAAGCGGCTGGCCTCGATCAGTGCCGACGACGTCGAGCCCGGCACCAACGTCGCCACCCCGGTGTTCGACGGCGCCCGCGAGGACGAGATCGCCGGTCTGTTCACGGCGACCCTGCCCAACCGCGACGGCGAGCGGATGGTCCTGCCCTCCGGCAAGGCCCGGCTCTTCGACGGCCGCTCCGGCGAGCCGTTCCCGGCCCCGATCTCGGTCGGCTACATGTACATCCTCAAGCTGCACCACCTGGTCGACGACAAGCTGCACGCCCGCTCGACCGGTCCGTACTCCATGATCACCCAGCAGCCGCTGGGCGGTAAGGCTCAGTTCGGTGGTCAGCGCTTCGGTGAGATGGAGGTGTGGGCGCTGGAGGCATACGGCGCCGCGTACGCACTCCAGGAGCTGCTGACCATCAAGTCCGACGACGTCACCGGCCGCGTGAAGGTCTACGAGGCCATCGTCAAGGGCGAGAACATCCCCGAGCCCGGCATCCCCGAGTCCTTCAAGGTGCTCATCAAGGAGATGCAGTCCCTGTGCCTCAACGTGGAGGTGCTGTCCAGCGACGGCATGTCCATCGAGATGCGCGACACCGACGAGGACGTCTTCCGCGCCGCGGAAGAGCTCGGCATCGACCTGTCCCGGCGCGAGCCGAGCAGCGTCGAAGAGGTCTGACGGGCCGGCCGGGGCGCCGCACCCTCCCGCCCGAGGCGGCGGGTGCGGCCCCCGGCCTCCCCGCGACCCCCGTTCAGACCACCACAGAGCTCCTCGGTCCCACCGACGCGAGGGGCACAAACCCTGAGAGGGATTGACGAGAGTGCTCGACGTCAACTTCTTCGACGAGCTGCGAATCGGCCTGGCCACCGCTGACGACATCCGTCAGTGGTCCCACGGCGAGGTCAAGAAGCCGGAGACCATCAACTACCGCACCCTCAAGCCGGAAAAGGACGGGCTCTTCTGCGAGAAGATCTTCGGTCCGACCCGGGACTGGGAGTGTTACTGCGGCAAGTACAAGCGCGTCCGCTTCAAGGGCATCATCTGCGAGCGTTGCGGCGTCGAGGTGACCCGCGCCAAGGTGCGCCGTGAGCGGATGGGCCACATCGAGCTCGCCGCACCCGTCACCCACATCTGGTACTTCAAGGGCGTGCCCTCCCGTCTGGGCTACCTGCTCGACCTCGCCCCGAAGGACCTGGAGAAGGTCATCTACTTCGCCGCCTACATGATCACGTGGGTGGACGAGGAGCGCCGAACGCGCGACCTGCCCTCCCTGGAGGCCCATGTCTCCGTGGAGCGCCAGCAGATCGAGCAGCGCCGCGACGCCGACCTGGAGGCCCGGGCCAAGAAGCAGGAGGCCGACCTCGCGGAGCTGGAGGCCGAGGGCGCCAAGGCCGACGTCCGCCGCAAGGTGCGCGAGGGCGCCGAGCGCGAGATGAAGCAGATCCGCGACCGCGCCCAGCGCGAGATCGACCGTCTGGACGAGGTCTGGAACCGGTTCAAGAACCTCAAGGTCCAGGACCTGGAAGGCGACGAGCTGCTCTACCGTGAGCTGCGCGACCGCTTCGGGACCTACTTCGACGGTTCGATGGGCGCCGCCGCGCTGCAGAAGCGGCTGGAGACCTTCGATCTGGAGGAGGAGGCCGAGAGGCTCCGCGAGATCATCCGGACCGGCAAGGGCCAGAAGAAGACCCGTGCGCTCAAGCGTCTCAAGGTCGTCTCCGCCTTCCTGCAGACCCGCAACAGCCCCAAGGGCATGGTGCTGGACTGCGTGCCGGTCATCCCGCCGGACCTGCGTCCGATGGTGCAGCTCGACGGCGGCCGCTTCGCGACCAGTGACCTGAACGACCTGTACCGCCGCGTCATCAACCGCAACAACCGCCTGAAGCGGCTTCTCGACCTCGGCGCGCCCGAGATCATCGTGAACAACGAGAAGCGCATGCTCCAGGAGGCCGTCGACGCGCTCTTCGACAACGGCCGCCGCGGCCGCCCGGTCACGGGCCCCGGCAACCGTCCGCTGAAGTCGCTGTCCGACATGCTCAAGGGCAAGCAGGGCCGCTTCCGCCAGAACCTGCTGGGCAAGCGCGTCGACTACTCGGCGCGTTCGGTGATCGTCGTCGGTCCGCAGCTCAAGCTGCACCAGTGCGGTCTGCCCAAGGCCATGGCGCTGGAGCTGTTCAAGCCGTTCGTGATGAAGCGCCTGGTGGACCTCAACCACGCGCAGAACATCAAGTCGGCCAAGCGTATGGTCGAGCGCGGCCGCACGGTCGTGTACGACGTGCTCGAAGAGGTCATCGCCGAGCACCCGGTGCTGCTCAACCGCGCGCCGACCCTGCACCGTCTGGGCATCCAGGCCTTCGAGCCGCAGCTGGTCGAGGGTAAGGCCATCCAGATCCACCCGCTGGTGTGCACCGCGTTCAACGCGGACTTCGACGGCGACCAGATGGCCGTGCACCTGCCGCTGTCCGCGGAGGCGCAGGCCGAGGCCCGCATCCTGATGCTGTCCTCGAACAACATCCTCAAGCCGGCCGACGGCCGTCCCGTCACCATGCCGACCCAGGACATGGTGCTGGGCCTGTTCTTCCTCACCACCGACCAGGCGGAGGGCGAGGTCAAGGGCGAGGGCCGGTCGTTCAACTCGGTGGCCGAGGCGATCATGGCGTTCGACGCCCGGGAGCTGTCGCTCCAGGCGAAGATCGACATCCGCTTCCCCGTCGGCTCGGTCCCGCCCCGCGGCTGGACCCCGCCGGCCGCCGAGGAGGGCGCCACGCCCGATGGAGGCTTCGCCTCCGGGGAGTGGCAGTCCGGCGACCCGTTCCGGCTGCGCACCACCCTGGGCCGCGCGCTCTTCAACGAGCTGCTGCCCGAGGACTACCCGTTCGTCGACTACACCGTGGGCAAGAAGCAGCTGTCGGGGATCGTCAACGACCTCGCCGAGCGCTACCCCAAGGTCGTCGTCGCCGCGGCCCTGGACAACCTGAAGTCGGCCGGTTTCCACTGGGCGACCCGCTCCGGCGTCACCATCGCGATCTCCGACGTCGTGGTCCCCGAGGCCAAGAAGGAGATCATCGCGAACTACGAGGCGCAGGACGAGAAGGTCCAGAAGCAGTACGAGCGCGGTCTGATCACCAAGGACGAGCGTTCCAACGAGCTCATCGGCATCTGGACCCGTGCGACCAACGAGGTCGCCGAGGCCATGTCGGAGAACTTCCCGAAGACCAACCCGATCTTCATGATGGTCGACTCGGGCGCTCGCGGAAACATGATGCAGATGCGCCAGATCGCCGGTATGCGCGGTCTGGTGTCCAACGCCAAGAACGAGACCATCCCGCGGCCGATCAAGGCGTCGTTCCGCGAGGGTCTGTCCGTGCTGGAGTACTTCATCTCCACGCACGGCGCCCGCAAGGGTCTGGCGGACACCGCGCTGCGCACCGCCGACTCCGGTTACCTGACCCGTCGTCTGGTGGACGTCTCGCAGGACGTGATCATCCGCGAGGAGGACTGCGGCACCGACCGCGGCCTGAAGCTCGTGATCGCGTCCAAGGGCGCGGACGGCGCCCTGCGCAAGGCGGAGGACGCCGAGACCAGCGTGTACGCACGCTGCCTCGCCGAGGACGTCACCGTCGACGGCAAGGTGCTGGCCCCGGCCGGCACCGACCTGGGCGACGTGCTCATCGACGAGCTGGTGCGGCACGGCGTGGAGACGGTCAAGACCCGCTCGGTCCTCACCTGCGAGTCCGCCGTCGGCACCTGCGCCATGTGCTACGGCCGCTCGCTGGCGACCGGCAAGCTGGTGGACATCGGCGAGGCCGTCGGCATCATCGCCGCCCAGTCCATCGGCGAGCCCGGCACCCAGCTGACGATGCGCACCTTCCACACCGGTGGTGTGGCCGGTGACGACATCACCCAGGGTCTGCCGCGTGTTGTCGAGCTCTTCGAGGCCCGCACCCCCAAGGGTGTCGCCCCGATCTCCGAGGCCGCCGGCCGCGTGCGGATCGAGGAGACCGAGAAGACCAAGAAGCTCGTCGTCACCCCCGACGACGGCTCCGACGAGACCTCCTACGGCGTCTCCAAGCGAGCTCGTCTGCTGGTCTCCGAGGGTGACCACGTCGCCGTCGGCCAGCCGCTGACGGTCGGCGCCACCAACCCGCACGACGTGCTGCGCATCCTCGGCCAGCGCGCGGTGCAGGTGCACCTGGTGGGCGAGGTCCAGAAGGTCTACAACTCGCAGGGTGTGTCGATCCACGACAAGCACATCGAGATCATCATCCGGCAGATGCTGCGCCGGGTGACGATCATCGAGTCCGGCGACGCCGAGCTGCTGCCGGGCGAGCTGGTGGAGCGCTCGAAGTTCGAGGGCGAGAACCGCCGCGTGGTGGCGGAGGGCGGCCAGCCGGCCTCCGGCCGTCCGCAGCTGATGGGCATCACCAAGGCCTCGCTGGCCACGGAGTCCTGGCTGTCGGCGGCGTCCTTCCAGGAGACGACCAGGGTCCTGACCGACGCGGCGATCAACGCCAAGTCGGACTCCCTGATCGGCCTCAAGGAGAACGTCATCATCGGTAAGCTCATCCCGGCCGGTACGGGCCTTTCCCGCTACCGCAACATCCGGGTCGAGCCGACCGAGGAGGCGAAGGCCGCGATGTACTCGGCCGTCGGCTACGACGACATCGACTACTCGCCCTTCGGCACCGGCTCCGGCCAGGCGGTCCCGCTGGAGGACTACGACTACGGCCCGTACAACGGCTGAGCGGGCCGTACGGACCGCCGGACACGCCCGCGCGGGGCGGTTCCTCCTCGGAGGGGCCGCCCCGCGCGGGCGTGTCCGGCGTCATGCGGTGTGTCCCGGGCGCCCGGAACTCCCCGGGGTGTGCGAACGTCATGGATGATGGGGGCAGCCCGAACGTGGGGAGGTGGAGCCGGTGTCGTACCAGCCGTGGGGACAGCCGGGTCAGCAGGGCAAGTACGGCGGCCCGCCCGGGCAGGCGGGGCGTCATCTTCCGTATCCATCGAATCCATCGAATCCGCCGCAGGCCGCGCAGCAGGCTTCGCATCTGCCGATGATGCGCGCGTCCCACTCGGACCGGGAGCGCACCATCGACGTGCTCAAGGCCGGATACGCCGAGGGGCGGCTGAGCCACGCCGAGTACGAGCAGCGGATGGGCCGCGCCCACCAGGCGCAGACGTACGGGGAGTTGCACGCGCTCATCGCCGATCTGCCGCAGGGCCCGATGGCGGTGCCCGCGCCCGCGCCGCAGTACGCGCAGCCGTACCAGCCGGCGGGCCCGCGCGTCTTCCTGCCGCCCCCGCCCCAGACGAACAACTCCGCTGTCGGAGCCCTGGTCTGCGGAGTCCTCACCCCGTTCTACGGGGTCACCGCCATCCCCGCCGTGATCCTGGGACACAAGGCGCGCGCCGAGATCCGCCGCACCGGGGAGAAGGGCGACGGGATGGCCGTGGCCGGTCTGGTCCTGGGCTGGCTGACGATCGGGCTCGTCGCGCTCGCGCTGGTGGCGATCGTGGTGTTCGCGGCTGGATCGTTCTGATCAGCTCCGGCAGGCCTGCCCGCCTGCCGGAAAGAGGCCGGGGAAAGAGGCCGCGGAAAGCGGTTCCGCGCAGGCCGCGCGGGCCTTCGGGTGCTCTTCCGCTCCCGGTTCGCGCCCACTACGGTGGCATGGGCATTTGTTTTGACCGGAGCCGATGCGGTAGGTACGCTCTGACCTTGTGCCTGGGGTATCCCCTGCGCTCTCGTGTGCTCCAATACGCTGCGGGATGTGAGGCGGGGACACCGAAATCTGCATGCTTCTCACCCACTGGGCCCCGCATCGCGGGAGTGTGCAGCCTTCGACACACCCGACCGCGTGGGTCGGCGAGTGGCCCAGGTTAGTTGTACCGAGACTGGCACACAGAAACCGGAGAAACGGTGCCTACGATCCAGCAGTTGGTCCGCAAGGGCCGACAGGACAAGGTCGAGAAGAACAAGACGCCGGCACTCGAGGGCTCGCCCCAGCGCCGCGGCGTCTGCACGCGCGTGTTCACCACCACCCCCAAGAAGCCGAACTCGGCCCTGCGTAAGGTCGCGCGTGTGCGTCTGACCAGCGGCATCGAGGTCACCGCTTACATTCCGGGTGAGGGCCACAACCTGCAGGAGCACTCCATCGTGCTCGTGCGCGGTGGCCGTGTGAAGGACCTGCCGGGTGTTCGCTACAAGATCATCCGCGGCTCCCTCGACACCCAGGGCGTCAAGAACCGCAAGCAGGCTCGCAGCCGCTACGGCGCCAAGAAGGAGAAGTAAGCATGCCTCGTAAGGGCCCCGCCCCGAAGCGACCGGTCATCATCGACCCGGTCTACGGCTCTCCTCTGGTGACCTCCCTCATCAACAAGGTGCTGCTGCACGGCAAGCGCTCCACCGCCGAGCGCATCGTGTACGGCGCCATGGAGGGCCTGCGTGAGAAGACCGGCAACGACCCGGTCATCACGCTCAAGCGCGCGCTCGAGAACGTGAAGCCGACCCTCGAGGTCCGCTCCCGTCGCGTCGGTGGCGCCACCTACCAGGTCCCGGTCGAGGTCCGCCCCGGCCGTTCCTCCACTCTCGCGCTGCGTTGGATCGTGGGTTACGCCCGCGCGCGCCGTGAGAAGACGATGACCGAGCGCCTGATGAACGAGCTGCTCGACGCCTCCAACGGGCTCGGCGCCGCCGTGAAGAAGCGCGAGGACACCCACAAGATGGCCGAGTCCAACAAGGCCTTCGCGCACTACCGCTGGTAGTCGCTTCCCCCATCGAGAACCGAGAGAAGACTGAGCCTTATGGCTACCACTTCACTTGACCTGGCCAAGGTCCGCAACATCGGGATCATGGCCCACATCGACGCGGGCAAGACGACCACCACCGAGCGGATCCTGTTCTACACCGGTGTGAGCTACAAGATCGGTGAGGTCCACGACGGCGCTGCCACCATGGACTGGATGGAGCAGGAGCAGGAGCGCGGCATCACCATCACGTCGGCCGCGACGACCTGCCACTGGCCGCTCGAGAACGTCGACCACACCATCAACATCATCGACACCCCGGGCCACGTCGACTTCACCGTCGAGGTGGAGCGCTCGCTGCGCGTGCTCGACGGTGCGGTGACGGTGTTCGACGGGGTGGCCGGTGTCGAACCCCAGTCCGAGACGGTATGGCGCCAGGCCGACCGCTACGGCGTTCCGCGCATCTGCTTCGTCAACAAGCTCGACCGCACCGGCGCGGACTTCTTCCGCTGCGTCGACATGATCGTGAGCCGCCTGGGCGCGCAGCCGCTGGTCATGCAGATCCCGATCGGTGCCGAGTCCGGCTTCCAGGGCGTTGTGGACCTGGTCCGCATGAAGGCCCTGGTCTGGTCGGCCGAGGCCGCCAAGGGCGAGATGTACGACGTCGTCGACATCCCGGCCGAGCTGGCGGAGCAGGCCCAGGAGTGGCGGGGCAAGCTGCTCGAGGCCGTCGCCGAGAACGACGAGGAGCTGATGGAGCTGTACCTGGAGGGCGAGGAGCCCTCCGAGGAGCAGCTGTACTCGGCGATCCGCCGTATCACCATCGAGTCCGGCAAGGGTGAGGGCACCACCGTCACCCCGGTGTTCACCGGCACCGCCTTCAAGAACAAGGGCGTTCAGCCCCTGCTCGACGCGGTCGTGCGCTACCTGCCGTCGCCGCTGGACATCGAGGCGATCGAGGGGCAGTCCCCGTCCGACGCCGACGAGATCATCCGGCGCAAGCCGTCCGAGGAAGAGCCGCTGTCCGCGCTCGCCTTCAAGATCGCGAGCGACCCGCACCTCGGCAAGCTCACCTTCATCCGGGTCTACTCGGGCCGCCTGGAGTCCGGCACTCAGGTGCTGAACTCCGTGAAGGGCAAGAAGGAGCGCATCGGCAAGATCTACCGGATGCACGCGAACAAGCGTGAGGAGATCCAGAGCGTGGGTGCTGGCGACATCGTCGCCGTCATGGGTCTGAAGCAGACCACCACCGGTGAGACCCTCTGCGACGCGTCGACTCCGGTGATCCTGGAGTCCATGGACTTCCCGGCCCCGGTGATCGAGGTCGCCATCGAGCCGAAGTCCAAGGGCGACCAGGAGAAGCTGGGTGTCGCCATCCAGCGTCTGGCCGAGGAGGACCCGTCCTTCCAGGTCAAGACGAACGAGGAGACCGGGCAGACCATCATCGCGGGCATGGGCGAGCTGCACCTTGAGGTGCTGGTCGACCGGATGAAGCGCGAGTTCAAGGTCGAGGCCAACGTCGGTAAGCCGCAGGTGGCCTACCGCGAGACCCTCCGCAAGGCCGTCCAGAAGGTCGACTACACGCACAAGAAGCAGACTGGTGGTTCCGGCCAGTTCGCGAAGGTGCAGATCGCGGTCGAGCCCCTCGAGGGCGACGGCTACGAGTTCGTCAACAAGGTCACCGGTGGCCGCATCCCCAAGGAGTACATCCCCTCGGTGGACGCCGGCTGTCAGGAGGCCATGGAGTTCGGCGTGCTGGCGGGCTACCCGCTCACCGGTGTGCGGGTGACGCTGCTGGACGGCGCCTACCACGACGTCGACTCCTCCGAGATGGCGTTCAAGATCGCCGGTTCCATGGTCTTCAAGGAGGCCGCCCGCAAGGCCAGCCCGGCCCTGCTGGAGCCGATGATGGCCGTCGAGGTCACCACGCCCGAGGACTACATGGGCGATGTGATCGGTGACATCAACTCCCGCCGCGGCCAGATCCAGGCCATGGAGGACCGGGCCGGCGCCAAGGTCGTCAAGGGCCTGGTTCCGCTGTCGGAGATGTTCGGTTACGTCGGTGACCTGCGCAGCAAGACCTCCGGTCGCGCGAGCTACTCGATGCAGTTCGACTCCTACGCCGAGGTTCCCCGGAACGTCGCCGAGGAGATCATCGCGAAGGCCAAGGGCGAATAGCGCACGTTTCGTGGCGCTATCCACCCATTAGGCTGGAGCACAACAAGGCCTTCGGGGTCTCCCCTCACCGGGCGCACATCACCTGGTGAGGGGGCCCCGGCAGCCCGCCCACCCAGATTCGAAACGGTCAAGGTCGTCCCTCAGGGGTCCTGACCGGTTCGGCACGACCACCTGAACCTCTCCGCAGAGCGCGGGGGAGTACAGCACCAGTCCACAGGAGGACCCCAGTGGCGAAGGCGAAGTTCGAGCGGACTAAGCCGCACGTCAACATCGGCACCATCGGTCACATCGACCACGGTAAGACCACTCTTACCGCGGCGATCACCAAGGTGCTGCACGACGCCTACCCGGACGTGAACGAGGCCTCGGCGTTCGAGAACATCGACAAGGCTCCCGAGGAGCGCCAGCGCGGTATCACCATCTCCATCGCGCACGTCGAGTACCAGACGGAGTCCCGTCACTACGCCCACGTCGACTGCCCGGGTCACGCGGACTACATCAAGAACATGATCACCGGTGCCGCCCAGATGGACGGCGCCATCCTCGTGGTCGCCGCCACCGACGGCCCGATGCCGCAGACCAAGGAGCACGTGCTCCTGGCCCGCCAGGTCGGCGTCCCGTACATCGTCGTCGCCCTGAACAAGGCCGACATGGTGGACGACGAGGAGATCATGGAGCTCGTCGAGCTCGAGGTCCGCGAGCTGCTCTCGGAGTACGAGTTCCCGGGTGACGAGGTTCCGGTCGTCCGCGTCTCGGCGCTGAAGGCGCTCGAGGGCGACCAGAAGTGGGCCGACTCCGTCCTCGAGCTGATGAAGGCTGTGGACGAGTCCATCCCCGAGCCCGAGCGTGACGTCGAGAAGCCGTTCCTGATGCCGATCGAGGATGTCTTCACGATCACCGGTCGCGGTACGGTCGTCACCGGCCGTATCGAGCGCGGTGTTCTGAAGGTCAACGAGAACGTCGACATCATCGGCATCAAGACCGAGAAGACCTCGACCACCGTCACCGGTATCGAGATGTTCCGCAAGCTGCTCGACGAGGGCCAGGCCGGTGAGAACGTCGGTCTGCTCCTCCGCGGCATCAAGCGCGAGGACGTCGAGCGCGGCCAGGTCATCATCAAGCCGGGTTCGGTCACCCCGCACACCGAGTTCGAGGCCCAGGCCTACATCCTGTCGAAGGACGAGGGTGGCCGCCACACCCCGTTCTTCAACAACTACCGCCCGCAGTTCTACTTCCGTACCACGGACGTGACCGGCGTGGTGACCCTCCCCGAGGGCACCGAGATGGTCATGCCGGGCGACAACACCGAGATGAAGGTCGAGCTCATCCAGCCGGTCGCCATGGAGGAGGGCCTGAAGTTCGCCATCCGTGAGGGTGGCCGGACCGTGGGCGCCGGCCAGGTCACCAAGATCGTCAAGTGACCCGGTCCGCCTCTTGAGGCAGAACCGGCCTACCGGCCGGTGGGAGGGCCCGTACGACTCGCCGTCGTACGGCCCCTTCCGGCGTTCAGGACCCCCCGCGCCCCCGGTCGCCCGTTCCGCACACTCCCGTAACCCACGCGTCACCTGGTGCTAACCGGCCGCTCCTAGCGTCCCGGTCCAGGAGGTCGGCCGACAGGGCGGTCGGCGGGCATGACAGCCGGGAGCGGAGGATTCCTCGTGCACGGGGAGCGGTTCACCGTCCAGCCGGGTACCCGGCTGCTGCACATCGGGCCCTACAAGACGGGCACGACCGCGCTCCAGGGGGCCTTCCACCGGGCACGGCGGGAGCTGACCGACCACGGCGTGCTGTACGCGGGCCGGGAACGCCAGGCCAAGAGGCCGGCCGTCGCGATCACGAGGAACGCCGCCCGGTCCGCTCCCGGCAGCCCGGCCATGGCGCCCTGGGAGGCGCTGTGCGCGGAGGCCGCCGCGATGAGCGACGACCTCAGGATGGTGGTCAGCAGCGAGTTCTTCTCCGACTCCGACGACACCGCGGCCCGGGAGGCGGTGCGAGGGCTGCGGGGGGCCGACGGCGAGGGCGTGCACGTCGTGGTGACCCTGCGCCCGCTGCTGCGGATCCTCCCCTCACACTGGCAGCAGTACGTCAAGCACGGGCTGTGCGACTCCTACGAGGAGTGGCTCGACGGCCTGCTGCGCCGACCCTCTCGTTGCTCCACGCCCGAGTTCTGGCACCGGCACCGGCACGATGCCCTGCTGGAGCGCTGGGCCCGCGCGGCGGGGGCGGACAACATCACCGTGGTGGTCGTGGACGACGCCGAGCCGCAGTGGCAGTTCCGGGTCTTCGAGGAGCTGCTGGGCCTGCCTGAGGGCCTGCTGGAGCCCGAGGAGGGCGGTGTCAACCGCTCGCTGACACAGTCCCAGGCCGAGCTGCTGCTCAGGCTCAACCGCAGGCTCGCCGAGCGGCCCCTGACCGACCACCCGCGCGAGAAGGTGGTGCGAGAGGGCGTCGTCCCCCTCATGCAGGACTACCGGCCCTCGCCCGGTGAGCCGAGGATCATCACCCCCGGCTGGGCACAGCGGGAGGCGGCCGAGGTGGCCGAGGAGATGGTCGCGGACATCCGGAAGTCCGGCGTGCGGGTGATCGGCGACCTCGCGACGCTCACCCCGGAGCCGGACACCGGCGCCGAGTCCGCCGTACCGGAGACGGTCCCCCTCGACGCGGCCGTGGCGGCCGTCCTGGGCGGGATCGCCGCGGGGCCGGCCCTGGCCCGCCGCCGGAAGCCGCTTCCGGTCGAGGAGCGTCCGGTGGGCAGGGTGCCGGCCGGGGAGCTGCTGCGTGTCGTGCGGCGGCGCGGCCTGCGGCGCCTGCGCCGCCGCCTCGTCCCGGGCGGTGGTGGAGCCGGCCGGTAGGGCCGACCGCCCGGGACGAGGCGGTGTGGGCGAGTGCGGTTGCCCGTCGGCTCCACGGCTGCCCGGGCTGGTGGACAGGACTGCTCCGAGGGCCGTGGGCCGGTCCGGCTGGCTAGGATCGTCGGCGCGGTTCGGGAGACGTCCCGGGCGGCTTCGATCCGCGAGGGGGAGTGGGCATGCGCGGGGTGACCCGTAGGACGACCGCAGGACTGGCACTGATCGTCTCCGGTGTGCTGCTGACGGGATGCGGCGGCGGGGACGACGGTGAAGCCGGGGGGAAGCCCGCCCCGTCCGCCTCCGGGGGCGAGGAGCGGAGCGGTGGCGCGGGCGGCGAGGTGGTGCGCGAGGTGACCCTTGAGGTCCGGGGCACCGGGAAGACGCAGATCGCCTATGCCGCGGACGGGAACAGGACCGAGCAGGTCACGCTTCCGTGGAAGAAGACGGTCGAGCTCTCCCTGACGAAGGCCGAGCAGCAGGTCGGCGTCCTGGTATCGGTCGTGCCCGGCCCGGTCCCGGGCGACGACGGCATGCTCAAGCCCGCGCCCTGCGTCATCACCGTCGACGGCGAGAAGGTCGCCGACAACCAGGACGGTAAGGACATCCTGGGCTGCGAGCACACGGTGAAGTGAGGACCCTGCCGGGGACGGTCCGGTAGGCCGCGGTCGTCAGGCGCCGTCGGTGCGGGCGGGGGCGGAGGGGACCCGGCCGAGCAGGGGTTTTCCGGCCCGGTCAGAGCGCCCGCAGAGCCGCCGCGGCGGCGACCATGCCGTCTCGCTCCAGCGACCCGAGCACGTCCTCCACGGTCCCCGGCGGATTCCTCCACCTGTCCGCGATCCGGCGCACCGCCGCGTACACGGCGGCAGGGTCCAGGTTGATCTGGTCCTCGATGAAAGCGTCGGGGTGCTTGGCTTCCACGTCCCATGCCGACAAGGCGTCGCGGGGGAAGTCCTTGAGGTTGAACGTGACGATGAGCTGGGCTTTCGCCCGGATGGCCGCCGCGAGGACGTGGCGGTCATCCGGGTCGGGAAGCTCGAGGGCCTCGATGAGGGGCTCGTAGCCCTTGATCATGCAGTCACGCACGGCCCTCATCATGACCTCCCTGGTCCGGTCGAGCCGGTCGGGATCGAGGTCGGGCCGCTTGGCCTTCAGGTTGCGGAACGTCTCATCGAGGATGTGATCGGTCCACTTGGCCTGCGCGAGGCCGTCCTGTGCTATGGAGACGAGCAGATCACGCAGGGTGCTCGGGTACAGCACGTTGGCGTCGTACAGGACAACGAAGGCCATGCTTCAGATCAGTCCCATCTCTTGGCCCAGTTGGGTGAGTTCATCGGCGGCTTGGCGGCGGCGTTCGTCGTCCTGCCGCTTGTAGTCCATCAGGGAGGAGGCCGGAATCCTCCGGTGTTTGCCGACCTTGCGGTATTCGATCTCTCCGGCCTGTAGGAGCCCGATGAGGAAGGGGCGTGAGACGTTGAGCAGGTCGGCTGCCTGCTGGGTGGTGAGTTCCGCGTTCTGCGGAACGATGGAAACGCTGCGGCCGGCTGCCAGGTGGGCGAGTGTGGTGGCCAGTAGCTCGACCGCTTCTCGCGGCAGTGTGAGTGGCTCGGCTCCTTCCCCCTCGACCGTGATGCCGATCCTCGGAACGTCACGGTGCCTCTCCAGGTAGCTGCGTACCCGGGACAGGGCTCGGTTGGCTGTTTCCGTCTCCTCCGGGGGGAGGCGGACGGGGTGGATGTCCGTCTTGCTCATGTGGGGCTCCCTCGGGTGCGGGTGTATGCCGGCAGGGGCCTTCTTTAACATCTTTCCATTATTCGCAGCATCCGAAACAAGCGCAACAAACGAATAGCCTGATCGTGTCCTGGGCACCCGTGGCTGCCAGCGAGGACGAGCCGGGAATCGCTTCTTCGTACGGGCCTTGATCCCATGGGCCTCCTCTAGTGCAGGTGCGGCGTCCGTGACCCGCGCTTCGGGCCGGTCACGCGGCCAGGGGTGGTGGGGTGGCGGCCCGCGCCTCGCGGCAGTCGCGGCACAGGCCGGGGCCGGCCGTGGCTCCGGCAGGCGTACGGGCGGTCGCGGCGGCTGGAACCGTGGCCGGGAGGGCCGCACTTGCTCCGCCTGCCCCGCCGGGTCTCCACCCACCGGAGCGTGCTTTCCCGCGAGCCGGTGGACGGGCCCCGCCGGGCACACCCGTGACCGGACCGAGGAGGACGGACTGTGAACCACGCGCGGTGGAGGACCCGCCGGACCAGGAGGCTCCTGGGTGAACTTTCCGGCTCATCGACGCACTCCCGGGGAGGCCGGAGACACGCCTGGCCGGCCTTCGCCGAGTGGTGCGGCCAACGCGTCGCCGAGAAGACTTCATCTGGCGCCGGGGCTCACGCGTCGTGAACTGAATCAAGATCGATTTCCGGCATTCTCTGTCTCGGTCTTCACTTATCCCCCCTCGCTGTCCGCTGTGATCATTCTGTGCGTTCGAGACCGTTCGATGTACGTCGCGTACCCCAGTCGAAGGTGAGTTGATGATGAGACTCAAGCGCGCGCTCAAGATCGCGACCGTGTCCGGAGTGCTGGTCGTAGCCGGCGCCGCTCCCGCGATGGCGACCATCTCGTACGTCGGCGGCGGCATCTGGGACTACGGGGCCGGTACCGCCAACGTATGGTCGGACTACTACCACGAGGACAAGTGCCACGGCTCGACCTCGGTCGGCGAGTACATCGACAGTGACGAGGCGGCCGCCGGCAGTTGGTCCGTCACGCAGGCGCCCGCCGCCCTCTGGGGCAACGAGACCTACTACAGAACCACCTGCTGACCAACCGGCAGCACGCGTAACATGCCCCCGAAGAGGCCCGCGCGACGCGGCTCTTCGGGGGCATGCGTACTTTCCTTCGCCCGGCCGGCCGACCCCCACAGTTTCGTAGGACACGCATGCTGCATCGTGGCGTCAAGTTCGCCCACGCCGTCACCCTGGCGTTCTCCGCCCTGTTCTCCTTCCTGTTTCTCAGGAGCTTCGAAGACCAGTGGACTCTGGGCTATGACGCGGTCGTCCAGATCACACAGTCGCGGGACACCAGTACCGGCCGCGCCGTCGGACAAGCGGTCGAAGCGTTCGCCCGCGACCACGGTGTCACCGTGGGCCGCCAGCAACTCGACCTGGAACACCCCGATCGCAGCCGCGATCTCTATCTGACTCCGACCGGTCCCCGCGCCGAGTGGATCGACAGCGGTTACCCCGCCTTCAGCCCCGGCCAGGCCACCACGACCCGGCCGTTCTCCGAGGTCTCCGACCGCGACCCGCGTGGCCTGTACTACCTCTTCGGCGATCCCGACGCCGTTCGGCCCTTCCTCGGTCTGCTGGAGCAGCACGGTCTCACCGCATGGCACCCCCGTCCGGCCTCCCCCGAGCAGCTCTCCTACGCTTACGGCGGCAGCGCCCTGGCCGGTTCCCTCGTCGTCGTCGCCCTTGTCTGCGTCACCATGACCGGTGCCGGCGTCCTGCTCAACGCCAAAGCCTACGGAGTGCTGCGTCTGCAGGGCATGTCCCTGCCCGCGATCCTCGCCCGCGACCTGCGCCGACTCGCCCGCTTCTGGGTGGTCGCCCTCGGGGCCGTGACGGCCGCGGCGACAGCCCTGCTGGCCTGGTACAACCACCTCGCGTGGTTCGGGCTGTTCGCCCTTCTCACGGCCGTGACGGCGGCCGTTCTCACGGCACTCGTCCTTGCCGTCCACGCCGCGACGCTGGCCCTGACCGCCCGTACCGGAATCCTGTCCGCCCTCAAGGGCGAGATACCCACCCGGTCCACCGCGGTCGCTGCCTACCTCGTGCGTGTGCCGGCTCTTCTGCTCGCTCTCGGTATCGCCGCATCGGTCCTGCAGGCCGGGCAGGACCTCGCCCGGCGTGAGGACAACCTCGACGTGTACGCGCAGGCGGGCGATGCCTCCACCATCCGCCTCAACGGCTACCTCGGCGCCCCCGATGCGCTGAAGAGGCTGGAGGCGAAGGTCGGTCCCTGGCTGCGTCGGGCCGACGCCGACGGCCAGGTCGTTCTCGCCGGTCACAAAGACCTCGCGCGCTTCCGCGACGCCCAGGACCTCCCGGCCGACGGCCTGATGGTGGCCAACGAGACGTTCCTCGACCAGCAGGAGGTCCGCGCTCCGAACGGCCGCCGCTACCCGGCCACAACCGGCGGTGGCGACCGCATCCTGCTCCTGGTTCCACAACACCTCGCTGCTTATGCCGACAAACTGACAAGTCTGGTGCCCGACCTGGTCAGTCCTTCGAACCCGGACCAGATCTCATCCGAGCAGATCGATGTAAGGACCACCGCAGACAGTCAGGAGATCTTCACCTACAACGCCCGCGGTACTCGCGAGGCCGGACAGAACCGGTTCTCGGACGATTCCTTCCTCACCGATCCCGTCATCGTCGTCGTCCCCAACGGCACCGGTCACATCAGCGACAAGGGCTACACCGCCTACGCTTCCAAGCGCAGCATCGTCTTTCCCGATCCGGCCGACATCACCGCCGGCATCGACACCCAAGAGCTGCGCGACGAGATCGTCGGTATCAGCCCCATCGCGGCCGACGCCGCCCAGGCCATCCGTGACATCACCGCGGACTTCCGGCTGCGACTGTTCAACCTGGCCGTGGCTCTCCTGGTCCTGCTCGTCACCGGCGTCGGTGTGGTCATCGTCCACACCCGTAGGAACGCCCAGCGCATCTTCGCCCGGCACATCCACGGCTGGACATTCGCCACCACCCATCGCACCCTCCTGACCGCCGAAGCCGCGATCCTCGCCCTGCTCGTCTCCTGGCTCCCCTATCAGGTTCATCAGTGGAACCAAGGCCTTGAGAGGTACAAGGCCCTCGGTATCCCCGCCCCCCGTGATCCGGTGACGATCACCGGCCAGGACCTGACCGTCATCACCGGCCTCGTCCTGGTCGAGGCCGCCACCGCCCTCGCCGTCCTGGCCCTCTTCCACCGCCGCATCGTCAAGGAAGGATCGACCGAAGCGTGATCGACATCGTCGGGCTGTCCAAGTCCTTCGGCCCTCGTGTCCTCTGGCAGGACCTCGCCTTCACCGTCGAAGCCGGGCGGATGCTTGCCCTGACCGGCCCCAGCGGGTCCGGAAAATCCACCCTTCTCAACTGTCTCGGTCTGCTCGACACGCCCACCACCGGCACCGTGCGCCACCGCGACCAGGACATCACCAGGCTCAGCCCACGCAAGGCTCGCGCCTACCGCCGGGACATACTCGGCTACCTGTTCCAGAACTACGCCCTGATCGACAACGCCACCGTCGCGGACAATCTCAGCGTCGTCCTCAAGGTCGCCCGCAATCGGGCCAAGGGCCACCCCACGCCTGCCTGTGCGCTGCGACAGGTAGGTCTCGCCGGCCGTGAGAAGGAGGTCGTACACCGTCTCTCCGGCGGCGAACAACAACGCGTCGCCCTCGCTCGCCTCATCGTCAAACAACCCGCCCTCGTCCTGGCCGACGAGCCCACCGGGGCCCTTGACCTCGACAACACCCATATGGTCATCGCCACCCTCCGTGCCCTGGCCGACGCCGGCTGCGCCGTAGTGATCGCCACCCACGACCCCACGGTCAGGGACCTGTGCGACAACGTCCTTCAAGTGGGAACATCGGCCCACCCCGCCCCCGTCAAGGAGATCAGCGCCGCATGAACTCGCGCCTCATCTGGTCCGTCGCTGCCATCGCCGTCGTGGCCGCCGCCGTTCTCCTCGTCTACGGCACCCACGCGCTGACGATCGTCCAACGGGTCGCCCTCAAGGTGTTCTGACCGGTCTCGGGAACTTCGGGCAGGAGAGGTTGTGAGCCACACGCGGTGGAAGACCCGCCGGACCAGGAGACTCCTGGGCGAGGCGGTCGAGGAGTCCTCGGCCTACACCGAGGCCGGGCACGCGCCCGTGCAGTACGGCGTTGCCCGCCAGCTCGGCGGTGATCTGCGCGGCCGCCTCGGTGGGCAACCCCTGGTCGGCCAGGTGCGCGACGGTCAGGAGCCGCGCCAGTCGGGCTCCCCGGCGGGTGGGGACAGGAGTACGGCGAGCTCCCGGGCAGGGGTGGTGACGGGGCTCTCGGTTCGGGTGGTCTCTGGAGTCACGTCACCCAGCGTGTCCGCCCGCATCCGCCCAGGCCAGGGGTGGCGCCTGCTCAGGGAAACCCTGTTCGGCCCGTGTGCCGCTCTGTGCGGCCGGTGCGTGAGCGGCATTCGACCCAGGCGCCCGTCACGGGCGGAGAACCGGTTTTGCGTATCACCCGCCCCGGCGGCCCCGCGCGGCTAGCATTCGCGGCACGAACGGCACTGCCAGGGGGGCGGGATGACGTTGTCTCACGCTGCGCGGAACATATCGCGCGGACAGCAAGCACTCGGTCGGCGGATGATCCGGAGTCTTCCGGGACGGGAAAAGCGGACGGGGGGCCGTGCCGCGATCCGCGGGAGGTTCATCGCCTTCGGAGTCTTCGGAGCCTTCCTGCTCGGGGCCTGCTCGGACGGCGGTGCAGGGGCGGAGCCGAAGGAGACCGTCACCGTCACGGCGACGGCGATCGCCACCGTGACGGCGGAACCGGAGAGGATCTCCTCCCAGAAGGGCGAGGCCCTCGAAGCGGCCAGGGAGGCCGCCGAGGACGCCGGTTACAAGGTCACCGCCCACAACGCCAACAAGGGCGACGCCGAGCCTTCCGGGAAATGGAAGGTGTGTTTCGAGGAAGTCGGCTACAGCACCGTCGATTACGGAGCCGTCCAAGAGGGCGCCCTCTGTCCGGAGAAGGACGGCGACCCGCTCGCCTGGCCCCGGATCCCCGACGTCACCGGCAAGGTCTACGCCGAGGCCGTCAAGGCGCTGGCCAAGGTGGGTCTGGACGAGGACGACATCGCCGTCGAGTCGGCCTACAAGGACGTGTCCGTCTCCGCCGCCGGTGCGGAGGAGGACACGGAAGGCTACAAGGTCTGCTTCCAGTCGCCCTCGGCGGGCAGGGACGCCAAGCCGGACACCGAGGCGAAGCTGACCCTGGTCGAGGGCGGCTCCTGCCCGTCGGGCAAGGGCACCTACAAGGACCGGAAGAACGACCCTGACTACATCCCGCCGCCGCCTCCGGCCGCCAGTGGCTCCACCGGCGGTTCCGGCTCCTCGGGCGGCTCGGGCGGCTCGGGTGGCTCGGGTGGTTCCGGCGGTGCCGCCCAGTGGAACGGCCAGTGCGAACTGACCTCCCCGGCGGGCAACTGCTACCAGGCAGGCCAGTTCTGCGCCAACAAGCACCTCGGTATGCGGACGCACAACTCCGCCGGCCGGATCATCTACTGCAAGCAGCGCGCCGACGGGCAGCGCTGGAACTACTCGTAAGGGCGTGCCCCGGCAGGGGACGGGGACGCCGACCGACGGGGCCCCTGTCCGAAGCACTGGTGGACGCGACCACCGGCGCGACGGGCAGGGGTCTCGTCGAAGCGGATGCGCCGTATCGCCGACCGAGAACTCGACGTCTCACCGCCTACCGTGCACGAGCCCGTTTGGCGGACAGTGTGCGGTACGGTCACGCGAAGGTCTCCAGCCGGAGGATGTCGAAAGTGGCAGGCGTGGGAGAACGTCGGAACGGCAGGCATGGAAGCCTGCGGAAGGCTTGCGCCGCGATTCTGCTGACGGTGGGCATCGGGGCAGCCGTCGCGGGCGCCGCGACGGCCTGCACCGCGCACCGTGATCCCAGCGACCGCATCCTCGAGCACCGGGTGCCCGAGGGGGAGAGAGAGCGGGCCCGGGAGTACTGGACCGAGGAACGCATCCGGAACGCCGATCCCGCTGGACCACTCGGTATCGAGCCCGACTGACAGGACCGAGCGAAGACGCCCGGCGTACCGGTCCGGATCACCGGGGAGGTCCACCATGAACTCGGAGAGGACGGGGGGGGGGGCCGACTCGGCGGCAGGGCGGCGTCGAAGACGCTCCGCCTCCGCCTCCAGACTTTCCCTGCTGTGCATCATCGGGTGAGAATCATTCTTCGTCAGCCGATGAGTCCGCATGATGGTCGTGCGGTCATCATGCCGCGGAGGGATGACACGGAGCCTCCGGGAAACGTCTGGGAGACTCCTGGGCGGAACGTTCCGGCCGCACATGACGGCCGGGGCGACCGGCGGCGGTACGGCCGGGGCCCATGTGGCCAACGGGACGAGCCCGGAGAGGGCCGGGGCGCGAGATCGGGTCCTGTCGGCCGGCGGATCATGGCCGGTTCCCGCGTGCGCCGGGGCGCGCAACGTCTCACGTCACCGCGCCGCCGGTCCGTCCGGCCGTCCTGCCGGGAGGCCGCCGGGGGCCGGTGCCTTCCCGGCGCAAGCTCCTGTTGTCGCCAGTGGGAGGAGTCCGGATTCCGTCCGGTGTCCTTGTGGCCGGAGTATGAATATCTGAGCCTTGGCCTCCACACTTCCCATCACTCTGGAGGTTGTCATGTCACAGGCAACGCTGACCCGGGCCGACGAGATCGTCGCCGCCTGGCTCGACGGCGCGGAGAACTCCCACGGCGAACCCAACCCGGCCGGCCCGCTGTACGTGGGCGGCAGCGCCACCGAGGCCGCGCTGGTGGACGCCACCGACGCCCTGTTCACCGCGTGCAGCAGCTGTAGCGGCTCGATGAACAGCTACTGCTGCTGACCGGCGCCACCACAGCCCCGGACGGTGCCGTGCCGCCGTCCGGGGCACCACCGGAGGACCCCGTCGCGGCACGGTCGCGGACACCGACAGGAGCGAGCAGGCCATGACAGACGTCACCGGCAGGCAGGACACCCCGGCCGAGACCGGCCACTTCGAGGCGCCGGTGGCCGCCTGGACCGCCGGTTTCCCCGCCGAGCTGCGCCGCCGCCTGGCGGCCGTACCCGGCCTGAGCGACGCGGAGCGGACCCTGATCGCGGCCACCGCGCGCACCGCCCAGCTCGCCTCCCTGCAACGCAAACTCAACCGGCTCCTGCTCCTGGAACTGCGGGCCCGGAGTCTCGCGGGCGACCTTCCCGGCGCGGACGGCCGCGAACGCTGGGCGGCCTTCCAGGACCGGGCCCGGACCCCGGAGTTCCGCGAGCGCCTGGAGAGGCGGTATCCCGGACTCGGCGAGCGCGTGGCACGCGCCACCGCCCCTCTGGCCGACGCGACCGCCGAACTCGCCCGGCGCCTGGCCGACGACCGCGACCGCCTCTCCGCACTCCTGGGCCGCCCCGCCGGGCGGCTGACGGCCCTCCGCCTCGGGGCGGGCGACCCTCACCGGGGCGGGCGTGCCGTCGCCCAGCTCACCTTCGAGGGCGGCAGCGTGATGTACAAGCCGCGCCCCCTGGACACCGACACCGCGCTGGAGCACCTGCTCGTCCGCCTCTGGTCGCACCCCGGCGCGCCCTCCGGCCCCCGCCCGCGCACCCCGCGTGCGCTTCCGCGCGACGGCTACGGCTGGACCGCACACATTCCGCACCGCTACTGCGTCGACGAGGCCGGACTCGCCCAGTACTACCGCACCCTGGGCCACTGGCTGGCCCTGATGCGCCTGACCGGCGGCACCGACCTGCACGCCGAGAACCTCATCGCCCACGGCCCCGAACCCGTCGTGGTGGACGCCGAATGCCTGTTCACCCGGGACGTGCCGCCCGCCGAGGACAGCGGGCGCGGGGCCGCCGTGGACGACGCCGCCGCCGTCATCCGGCGCACCGTGCTGCGCACCGGCATCCTGCCGACCCGGATGGGCGGTTACGCCATGGGCGGCACCGACATCTCGGCGGCCGGGGCGATCCCCGGACAGCAGCCCCTGATACCGGCGCCCGTCATCGCCGGCGGCGGCACCGACGGCGCCAGGATGGACACCGAACTCATCGCACCGCCGCCCTCGGCCAACCTGCCCGCCGCCGAACCGGCCCTGTTCCGGCACTGGGACCGGGTGCTCGACGGATTCCGCGAACTGACCGCCCATCTGCACCGGATGGACTCCGAGGGCGGCGGATTGCCCCAGCTGCTGCGGCCGTTCACCGGCTGCCGGGTCCGGAACCTGCGCCGCGGCACCCAGGCGTACGTCGACATCGGCCGGATGCTGTGGCACCCGGTCTCCCTGCACCGGCCACAGGAGGCCCGGCAGCGGGCCCGTGAGGTACTGCTCGGCAACGCCCGGGCGCTGCCCGGCGCGCCGGACTCCCCCGAGAGCATCGAATCGGAGATCGAGGACCTGCTCGCCGGCGACATCCCGGTGTTCACCGCCGTGGTGGACGAGGCGACGATCCGGCACGCGGTGGCGGACTGGCGCGGCGCGGACTTCCGGATGGAGGAGTCCGTCATCCAGGGGGCCCTGGTGGGCGCCTACCTCAACGAGCGCACCCTGCCGCCCCGTGTGCGGGCGGACCCGCCCGCCCCCCGGCACGACGCGCTGGAGTCGAGGCGGCGCGCCATGGCGGCGGGGCTCGTGCGGACCCTGTGCGAGGAGGCCGTCCGCGGCGAGGACTCCACCGTCACCTGGGTGAGTCCGGTGCTCACCGGCGTCGGCTGGGCCATCCGCCCGCTGGCGGCCGAGCTGTACACCGGACAGGGGGGTGTCGCGGTCGCCCTGGCCGGATATCTGCGGGAGGTGCGGCGCGGCCGGGCCGACCCCGTCCCCGGGCTCGAAGACTTCCTGGAGGGCGCGCTGCGCGTGCTGGCCGCCACCGAGGACACCACGGCCACCGCCTTCATCGGCGGCTACACCGGCATCGCCTCCCAGGTGTGGACGTGGACCGAGCTGTACGGGCTGCTCGGCGACGATGCCCACCTGGCCCGCGCCCGGCTCCGCGCCGCCGAGCTCACCCCCGGGCTGCTCGACGAGGACACCGACCTCGACATCCTCGGCGGCGCCGCCGGGGTGATCGTCCCGCTGCTGAACCTCGCGCACCTCACCGGCGAGGAGCGGTGGCTGGCCACCGCCGCCCGCGCGGCCCGCCGTCTGGAGCGCACCGCCGTCCGCGACGACCGCGGGGCCCGCTGGTCCACCGTGCTCTTCGCCGAGGGCATCGGCGGTTTCGCCCACGGCGCCACCGGCATGGGCTGGGCGCTGCACCGGCTGGCCCTCTGCGAGGCCGGCACCGACGCCGACCGCCGCCGCTGGCGCGAGCTGGCCGGGGCCGCCCTGTCCTACGAGGAGTCGCTGTGGGACCCGGTGGCCGGCAACTGGCACGACGCCCGCATAGGCGGCCAGCAGGAACACGCCACCGCCTGGTGCCACGGCAGTACCGGCATCGGCCTGGCCGCCGTGGACCTCCACCACCGCACCGGGGACCGCGCCCACCTGGTCAACGCATACCGCGCGGCGGCGGCCGGCCTGGCCGACGGCTTCGGCTGGAGCCACACTCTGTGCCACGGCGACCTGGGGCTCGTCGAACTGCTCACCCACCTGCGAGCCCTGCCCGCGCCCGACGCCGGTCCCGCGCCCGCCCCGCCCCCGGTCCACGTCCCCGGTGTCCGGGACCTGCTGGCCGGGCTGCTCACCGACCTCGAACACCGCGGCCCGGTCGGCGGACTGGCCCGGGAGACCTTCTCCCCGGGCCTGATGCCCGGTCTCAGCGGCATTCTGCACCTGCTGCTCCGCCTCGCCCCGGAGGCCACCGGCCCCGGGCGTCCCCGCACCCCGCTGCTCCTCACCGCTCCCGAGGGCCGGGAGCCGCGCTAGCGGGCGGCGCCGGGGGCGGCGGGACGGGGAGCGGAGACCGGAGGACCCGGGGGCGGTTCCCCGCGGGCGGGCGGGCAGGATTCGGCGGTGTCCCGCCGGGGTAACGTGATGGGTCCGATTGGCATCGGCGATGCCCCGTGTGGCAGACTGTCCGGGTTGCTCGGTTGAGTGCCGATGCTGCGCGCCTCCCGCCGGGAGGACCGGAAGCGAGTCCCAATGTATTCGTCGCCCCTCGTCAGGGGTGGAAGTACGGGAATCTTCCGGGAAGCGTGGGCGGGGTACCGACCAGGCGCCCGGTGGGTTTCCTCCCCCGGTTCCGCGGTCTCGCGCACCGCGTCCCCAAGCAGGGAAATTCTAAGGATTTCCATGGTGGCGGGGATGCGACACGCCCGACCGCGTGGGTCGGAGGAGAGCGTGGTCCCGCCGGGTCCCGGAGCGTGACGAGAGACAGGACTACGAAGTAGCCATGGCGGGACAGAAGATCCGCATCCGGCTCAAGGCCTACGACCACGAGGTCATCGACACCTCGGCGAAGAAGATCGTCGAGACGGTGACCCGTACTGGTGCGTCGGTCGCGGGCCCGGTGCCGCTGCCCACAGAGAAGAACGTGTACTGCGTCATCAAGTCGCCACACAAGTACAAGGACTCGCGCGAGCACTTCGAGATGCGCACCCACAAGCGCCTGATCGACATCCTCGACCCGACGCCCAAGACCGTTGACTCGCTGATGCGCCTGGACCTGCCGGCCGGCGTCGACATCGAGATCAAGCTCTGAGAGGCGCGGTAGAGATGACCACCAAGCAGATCAAGGGTGTCCTGGGCGAGAAGCTCGGCATGACCCAGGTCTGGGACGAGAACAACCGTGTCGTCCCGGTCACCGTTGTCAAGGCCGGCCCCTGCATCGTCACCCAGGTGCGCACCGCGGACAAGGACGGCTACGAGGCCGTCCAGATCGCCTTCGGCGAGATCGACCCGCGCAAGGTGAACAAGCCCCTCAAGGGCCACTTCGCCAAGGCCGACGTCACCCCGCGCCGCCACCTCGTGGAGCTGCGTACCGCCGACGCCGGCGAGTACACGCTCGGCCAGGAGGTCACCGCCGAGGTGTTCGAGTCCGGTGTGAAGGTCGACGTCACCGGCAAGAGCAAGGGCAAGGGCACCGCCGGTGTCATGAAGCGCCACGGCTTCGCCGGTCTCGGCGCCGGCCACGGCACGCAGCGTAAGCACCGCTCCCCCGGCTCCATCGGTGGCTGCGCCACCCCGGGCCGCGTGTTCAAGGGCCTGCGCATGGCTGGCCGCATGGGCAACGAGCGGGTCACCACCCAGAACCTGACCGTCCACGCCGTTGACGCGGAGAAGGGCCTGCTGCTCATCAAGGGCGCGGTTCCTGGTCCGAACGGCGGCCTCGTCCTGGTCCGTACCGCGGCCAAGGGGGCCTGAGGTTAAACCATGAGCACTCCCAGTACCGTTGACATCCTTTCGCCGGCGGGCGACAAGGCCGGGACCGTCGAGCTCCCCGCGGAGATCTTCGACGCGCAGGTCAGCGTTCCGCTGATCCACCAGGTCGTCGTCGCACAGCTGGCCGCTGCCCGCCAGGGCACGCACAAGACCAAGACCCGCGGCGAGGTCCGGGGCGGTGGCAAGAAGCCGTACCGCCAGAAGGGCACCGGCCGCGCCCGCCAGGGTTCGACCCGCGCCCCGCAGTTCGCCGGTGGTGGCGTCGTGCACGGCCCCGTGCCGCGCGACTACTCGCAGCGGACCCCGAAGAAGATGAAGGCCGCCGCCCTGCGCGGTGCCCTCTCCGACCGGGCGCGCCACGGCCGCGTCCACGTCGTGAGCGGCGTGGTCGAGAGCGAGATCTCCACCAAGGCCGCCAAGACCCTGTTCGGGAGGATCAGCGAGCGCAAGAACGTGCTCCTGGTCGCCGAGCGGAGCGACGAGGCCGCGTGGCTGTCCGCCCGTAACCTGCCCCGGGTCCACATCCTGGAGCCGGGCCAGCTGAACACCTACGACGTGCTCGTCTCCGACGACGTGGTCTTCACCAAGGCCGCCCTCGACAGCTTCGTGGCCGGCCGCAAGGCCGCCCAGCACGAAGGGAGCGAGGCCTGATGGCCGAGACCACCGTCACCAGCAAGACCTTCTCCGACCCCCGCGACATCCTCGTGAAGCCGGTGGTCTCCGAGAAGAGCTACGCGCTGCTGGACGAGAACAAGTACACGTTCGTCGTCGACCCGCGTGCCAACAAGACCCAGATCAAGCAGGCCGTCGAGGCGGTCTTCTCGGTCAAGGTCACCGGGGTCAACACGATCAACCGCCAGGGCAAGCGCAAGCGCACCCGCACCGGTTACGGCAAGCGCGCCGACACCAAGCGCGCCATCGTGACCCTCGCCGAGGGCGACCGTATCGACATCTTCGGCGGTCCGGTCTCCTAACGGAGGTCGTACCGTCCGATATCGGACGAGGACTGAGAAATGGGTATCCGCAAGTACAAGCCGACGACCCCGGGCCGTCGTGGCTCCAGCGTCGCCGACTTCGTCGAGATCACGCGGTCCACGCCGGAGAAGTCGCTGGTCCGCCCCCTGCACAGCAAGGGCGGCCGTAACAACACCGGTCGTGTGACCGTCCGCCACCAGGGTGGTGGCCACAAGCGCGCCTACCGCGTGATCGACTTCCGTCGTCACGACAAGGACGGCGTGCCGGCCAAGGTCGCGCACATCGAGTACGACCCCAACCGCACCGCGCGCATCGCGCTGCTGCACTACGTCGACGGCGAGAAGCGCTACATCCTCGCGCCGGCCGGCATGAAGCAGGGCGACCGCGTCGAGAACGGCCCCGGCGCCGACATCAAGCCGGGCAACAACCTCGCGCTGCGTAACATCCCGGTCGGTACGACCATCCACGCCATCGAGCTGCGGCCCGGCGGCGGCGCGAAGTTCGCCCGTTCCGCGGGCGCCTCCGTGCAGCTGCTGGCGAAGGAGGGCCGCATGGCCCACCTGCGCATGCCGTCCGGTGAGATCCGCCTGGTCGACGTCCGCTGCCGCGCCACCGTCGGCGAGGTCGGCAACGCCGAGCAGTCGAACATCAACTGGGGCAAGGCCGGCCGTATGCGCTGGAAGGGCGTCCGCCCGACCGTCCGCGGTGTGGTCATGAACCCGGTCGACCACCCGCACGGTGGTGGTGAGGGCAAGACCTCCGGTGGTCGTCACCCGGTCTCCCCGTGGGGCAAGAAGGAAGGACGTACTCGCTCGCCGAAGAAGGCCAGCAACAAGTACATCGTCCGCCGCCGCAAGACGAACAAGAAGCGCTAGGAGGCGGGTTTTCGATGCCGCGCAGTCTCAAGAAGGGGCCTTTCGTCGACGACCACCTGATGAAGAAGGTGGACGTACAGAACGACGCAGGCACCAAGAACGTCATCAAGACCTGGTCCCGCCGCTCGATGATCGTCCCGGCCATGCTGGGCCACACGATCGCGGTGCACGACGGCCGCAAGCACGTCCCGGTGTTCGTCACCGAGTCGATGGTCGGCCACAAGCTCGGCGAGTTCGCGCCGACCCGCACCTTCCGCGGCCACGAGAAGGACGACCGCAAGTCGCGTCGTCGCTGATGTGCGGAAGTAGCGAAGACCTATGACTGACACCGAAGGGACAACCATGGAAGCCAGGGCCCAGGCGCGGTACATCCGCGTCACGCCCATGAAGGCCCGCCGCGTGGTGGACCTCATCCGTGGCATGGACGCCACGGAGGCTCAGGCGGTCCTGCGTTTCGCCCCGCAGGCCGCGAGCGTGCCCGTCGGCAAGGTGCTCGACAGCGCCATCGCCAACGCCGCGCACAACTACGACCACACGGACGTCGACAGCCTCTTCATCTCCGAGGCATACGTCGACGAGGGCCCGACCCTGAAGCGGTTCCGGCCGCGCGCCCAGGGCCGCGCCTACCGGATCCGTAAGCGGACCAGCCACATCACGGTGGTCGTCAGCAGCAAGGAAGGAACCCGGTAATGGGGCAGAAGGTCAACCCGCACGGGTTCCGGCTCGGCATCACCACGGACTTCAAGTCCCGCTGGTACGCCGACAAGCTGTACAAGGACTACATCAAGGAAGACGTCGAGATCCGCCGCCTGCTCACGCAGGGCATGGAGCGGGCTGGCATCTCCAAGGTGGAGATCGAGCGCACCCGTGACCGTGTCCGCGTCGACGTTCACACCGCCCGTCCGGGCATCGTGATCGGCCGCCGCGGCGCCGAGGCGGAGCGCATCCGCGGCCGGCTGGAGAAGCTGACCGGCAAGCAGATCCAGTTCAACATCCTCGAGGTGAAGAACCCGGAGACGGACGCTCAGCTGGTGGCCCAGGCCGTCGCCGAGCAGCTGTCCTCCCGCGTCTCCTTCCGCCGTGCGATGCGCAAGTCGATGCAGAGCACGATGAAGGCCGGTGCCAAGGGCATCAAGATCCAGTGCGGTGGTCGCCTCGGCGGCGCCGAGATGTCCCGCTCCGAGTTCTACCGCGAGGGCCGGGTCCCCCTGCACACCCTGCGCGCCAACGTCGACTACGGCTTCTTCGAGGCCAAGACGACCTTCGGCCGGATCGGTGTGAAGGTCTGGATCTACAAGGGCGACGTCAAGAACATCGCCGAGGTCCGCGCCGAGAACGCCGCCGCCCGCGCCGGCAACCGCCCGTCGCGTGGCGGCAG
>NZ_JAJFAU010000024.1 GCF_022614595.1 Streptomyces sp. CNQ085 | reverse complement strand
GTGATCGTCACCGGCCGGAGCGGGCAGACGGTGACCGAGGCCGCCGAACGGCTGGGCGGCGACGCCTTCGGCATGGTGGCGGACAACGCCGACCCGGCCGTCACCGCCGCCGCGTCCGGCGGCGACCCCGAAACGGCCGCCGTGGCGGCCGTCCCCCAGGAGGACTGGCTGCACACCGAGGGCAACCAGATCGTCGACGAGGCCGGCAAACCCGTCTGGCTGACGGGCACCAACTGGTTCGGCTTCAACACCTCCGAGCGTGTGTTCCACGGACTGTGGACCGCCAACATCGAGACCGTCACCCGGCAGATGGCCGAGCGCGGCATCAACATCGTCCGGGTGCCCGTCTCCACCCAGCTGCTGCTCGAGTGGAGGGCGGGGGACCTGCCGCCGGCCATGGGAATCAACCTCTCCGCCAACCCCGAACTCGAGGGCATGACGACCCTGGAGATCTTCGACTACTGGCTCGATCTGTGCGAACAGTACGGGCTCAAGGTCATGCTGGACGCCCACAGCCCGGAGGCGGACAACACCGGGCACATCTACCCGGTCTGGTGGAAGGGCTCCATCACACCCGAGCTGTTCTACCAGTCGTGGGAGTGGGCCGCCGAGCGGTACAAGGACAACGACACCGTCGTCGCGATGGACATCGAGAACGAGCCGCACGGCCAGTTCGACGACTCCCCGCGCGCCAAGTGGGACGGCAGCGAGGACGTCGACAACTTCAAGCACGCCTGCGAGACGGCAGGCCGGCGCATCCTGGACATCAACCCCAAGGTGCTCATCCTGTGCGAGGGGATCGAGACCTACCCCAAGGACGGGAAGAGCTGGGACTCCGAGGACCCCAAGGCCTTCCACAACAACTGGTGGGGCGGCAACCTGCGCGGCGTGCGCGACCACCCGGTGGACCTCGGCGAGCACCAGGACCAGCTCCTCTACTCCCCGCACGACTACGGCCCGCTGGTCCACCTGCAGCCGTGGTTCGAGGGGGAGTGGAACCGGGAGACGCTCGAAGCGGACGTGTGGGACCCCAACTGGCTCTACCTGCACAAGGAGAACACCTCCCCGCTGCTCATCGGCGAGTGGGGCGGCTTCCTGGACGGCGGGCCCAACCAGAAGTGGATGACGGCGCTCCGGGCCCTGATCACCGAGGAACGGCTGCACCACACCTTCTGGGTCCTCAACCCGAACTCGGGTGACACCGGGGGGCTGCTGAACAGCGACTGGATCACATGGGACGAGGAGAAGTACGGCTTCCTGAAGCCGGCCCTGTGGCAGCAGGACGGCAAGTTCGTCAGCCTCGACCACCAGGTGCCCCTGGGCGGTATGGACAGCACCACCGGCATCAGCCTGGCCGAGGCGTCCGGCGAGCAGCCCGGACCCGACACCGAGGCGCCCACGGCGCCCGGCGGCCTCGCCGCGGAGGCGACGGCCTCCCGGGTCTCCCTGAGCTGGCGGCCGGCCACCGACAACGTACGGGTCGTCGACTACAGCGTGCACCGCGACGGCGTCGAGGTGGCGAGCGGGGTGCGGGGCACCTCCTTCACCGACCGCGGCCTCGACGCCGAGACCGAGTACGTCTACACGGTGCGGGCCCGCGACGCCGCGGGCAACGTGTCGGCGGCGTCCGTCCCGCTGACCGTCACCACCGGGGCGCCCGGCGTGCCCAGCGGTGACCTGACGGTCCTGCACCGCAACAGCGACGACCCCCGGGACAACGCGATACGGCCGCACCTGAAGGTCGTCAACAGCGGCGGCCCGCAGGTCGACCTGGCCGATGTCGTGGTGCGCTACTGGTTCACCCGGGACGGCGGCTCCTCCGTGGGCGCGTGGTGCGACTGGGCCGTCGTGGGATGCTCCAACCTGGAGCTGCGCGTGGTCGAACTCGACACCCCCGTGGACGGGGCGGACGCCTACCTCGAGGTCGGCTTCACCGGAGGCGGCCTCGCCCCCGGCGCGGACACCGGGGACATCCAGGTCCGGATGAGCAAGGCCGACTGGTCGGCGTTCGACGAGACGGACGACCACAGCCACGCCGCCTCCGCCTCCTACGCCGAGGCGCCGGCGATCACCGCCTCCCTCGCCGGGGACGCCGCGTGGGGCACCGAGCCGCACTGACCGGCGCCGTGCGCGGTACCGGGTGACGCCGAGCCGCCCGCCGGCGCCCCGCCCCCGCCTCTCCCAGCGGGGGCGGGGCGCCGGAGCGAACGCGCGTCCACCCGTGTCCCGCCGCCCGCGGGAGCGTCCGCCGTGCTTGCTTTGAGGGTGTGATCAGTGGAATCCGCGCCCGTGTCCTGCCCGCCTCCCAGCGCCGCTCGATGGACGAGCTGGCCCAGGCCCTGGATCTGTCCGTCGGGGACGCCGCCTCCAAACGCTCGGCCTTCTGGACCATGCTGACGCTGTCCTCGGTGATCGCGGGCGGCGGAGTGCTCACGGACTCGGCGGCGACCGTGATCGGGGCGATGATCATCGCCCCCCTGTCCACGCCGATCATGGGCATCGCCCTGGGGTCGGTGCGGCGCCGCCGCACCGGATCGGTCAGGGTCGTCGTCCTGGCGGGCCTGCTGGTGGTCGTGCTCGGGATGGCCATGTCGGCGCCCCTGCCCGGCGACTACGACCTGCTGTCCAACAGCCAGATCTCCTCGCGCACCTCACCGGGCCTGATGGACCTGGTCGCCGCCCTGGCCACCGGCTTCGCCGGCGCGGTGGCCCAGGCCCGCCGGGATGTCGGCGCCGTGCTGCCCGGCGTGGCGATCGCCATCTCCCTCGTCCCGCCCCTGACGGTGGTGGGGGTGTGCCTGGGGCACCTGTCCGGATGGCTCGCGCTGGGCGCGCTGGTGCTGTTCGTCTCCAACCTCTTCGCCCTGGTCTTCGGCGGGATGGTGGTCTTCGCCTCGCTCGGCTACGGCACGGAGACGGGCCGGGCCTCCGGGCGTCCGGCCCCCCGCGCGTACGCGGCCATGGCCCTGCTGTTCACCCTCGTGGTCGTGCCGCTGACGGCCAACACCGCCCTCACGTTCCTGCTCGACACCTGGACGGGCCGGACCAAGGACGCGGCGCGGCAGTGGCTCGCCGACGAGCCCGGCGCGTCCGTCACGAAAGTCGACGCGGTCTCCCGCACGATGCACGTCCACGTCCGTGTGCCCGGGGAGCTCCCGCCGGTGCGGTCCCTGCTCGACCGGCTGGAGGGACGGATCCCCGACGGCGTCCCCGTCGTGGTGGACGCCTCGCGCGGCAGGCGTATCGACGCCGGGGTGGTCGGCGACTGAGCAGCGCCCACAGGAGGCCATGATTCCGTGGCGGCTGGTTCCCTCAGGCATGTGCTTGCTCGTCCCTTCCGTGGGTCGATGGCGCCCGGACTCCGCGGTTCAGCAGCGCGCCCGCGACGCCGGCCACAGCGCCGCGATCCCCTGGGTTCTCGCGTACAGCACGCCGCCGAGCGCGGGACCCACGACGTAGCCCAGGTTGCGCACCGTCTGCACCGCCCGGTTCATCCGGCCGAGGTCCGCTCTCCGGGGGGCCAGGGACGGCACGAGCACCATCACGGCCGACCACAGCAGCGAACCGAGGAAGCCCAGGGCGAAGGCGGCCAGCGTGTAGCCGGCGAAGCCGTCGTGCAGCCCCGCGGCCACGATGACCAGGCTCTCGGCCGTGAAGACCGCGACGATCAGGGCCCGTACGCCGATCCGGGTCAGCAGCGGCGGAGCGCAGGGGCTCGCGGCCACGCCTCCGGTCAGCCCGCTCGCCAGCAGCGCCGACATCACCGCCGGTGAGGGATCCTCGGTCAGGGTGAGGGCGAAGGTGACCTGCGCCATCTCGTCGCCGAAGCTTCCGAGCAACAGCGCGGCACAGCCCAGAAGAGCGGTGAGTCCGCCCGGCGCGGCGGTGCCGGTCGCCGGGCCCGGACGCGGGGTGTGGTCGCTGCTCAACAGATCTCCTGTGAATTCCGTCTGAAAAGTGATGATGACGGCCGAGTCGCACTCGGCATCGCCCGGCATCGCGGCCCCGCCCTCACCGGGCGGACGGAGAAGCAAAACGCCCAAAAGGTAAGTGGTAGGTGAATATGCCCGTGATGGCGAAATGGCCCGACTCCTCAAAAACGGCAGTAGGACGTGCGGTGCTAAGATCGACGCGCTTGCTCGCCAGTACCCGGCTCGCCGGTACCCGGGCCGCCAAGTGCACCGTGGGGGTGGGTTCCTGACCGTGCGGAACGGCCGGCTCCGCAGCGGCTACGCTTGGCCGGGTTGAGCACGTAGCGGGCGCGGCGGGGGGATCGCGGCGTGCCGGTGCGCTTCTGCGTTTCCTGCGATACAAGCGAAACGCAGCCTTAATCATGACCCCTCGTTAAACAGAGAGAGCTCATGGCACATTACTTCACGGACCCGGTATTCTGGGGTCTGGCTGCTGTGGCGCTTGTCGTCACAGTCGTATTCTTCCTGAGTAGGCGGCGCGCCCGGCAGTTGGCCAGCGATTTAACGCTGAAGAAGAACCGCGTCGGAGAACTGGAGAAGGATCTGGCGGAAACCCGGAAAAGGCTGGCCAGGGCCGAGGACAGCGCCGAGGAGGCCGCCAGGGAGGTCAGGGATATCACCGACGGGAAGATCTCCGCGGTCCTCAAGTCCGCCATGCAGACCCTCCGTCTCCTCGCCGGCGAGCAGCAGCTCATACTGGACCGGCTGGAGCAGGAGTACGGCGGCCACAAGATCCTCCAGTCGCTGCTGGAGGTGGACCGTGCCAACGCCCAGTTCGCCCGGCGCGCACTGGGCATCACGATCCTGTGCGGCGGGTTCCCCGGGCGGCGCAGGGAGCCCGCGTCGGTCCATGACGTGATCCGCAGTGCCCAGGGCCAGATCGGCCCCTTCGACCGGGTGCAGATCCGCTCCCAGACCAACTTCGCCATCGTCCCCGCCGCGGTGGACGGTGTCGCTCTGGCCGTCGCCGAGCTGCTCGCCAACGCCGCGAGCTACTCGCGCCCCGAGAGCACGATCGAGGTGAACCTCCAGCCCGTCCACCAGGGGCTGTGCGTCGTCATCGACGACGCCGGCCCGGGTCTGAGCCCGGAGAGGAAGCAGAAGGCCGCGGAACTCTTCTCGGGCGAGCACCGGCCCGGTCTGTCCGAACTCGGCAACCCTCCGCAGTTCGGGTTCCCCGTGGTGGCCGAACTGGCGCGTCGTTTCGGCTTCGCCGTGGACGTCAGCACCACTTCTCCCTTTGGCGGTGCGCGGGCCATCCTGCGCCTTCCCGAGGGGCTCCTGACGACGGAGTACACCGAGCGGAGGAGTACACCAGCCATGGACGCCACCCCGCGGAACGCCCCGGCCGCGCAGCAGCTCTCCGGCGACCGCACCGCCAACGGCCTGCCCAAGAGGGGCGAGCGCAAGGCCCCCATCACCCTCGTGCACACCGCCTCCCCGGAGACCGACAGGCAGCCCGGGCAGAACGTGGAGTCCGCCGCCGCCAGGATGGCGGCGCTGCAGAGGGGTACGCGGACAGGCCGACAGCTCCCCGTGACGAATCAGGAAGGACAGGACTCTTGATGCAGGAAGACCTGTCATGGATGCTCACGAACATCCTGAAGGTGCCCGGCGCGCGGCACGCGCTGCTCGTCTCGGCCGATGGTCTCAAGCGAGGCATGACCGAGGCCCTTCACCCCGATCTGGCCGACAGGACGGCCGCGGCGATGAGTGCCCTGCAGTCGATCAGCCGTTCCACGGCGGGCTTCGTGGGCTCCGAGGGGGATTCGCGGTGGCGTCAGACGGTGGTCGAGTTCGACCACGGATGGCTGTTCCTCGTGGCGGCCGGCAGCGGGGCGTACCTGGCCGTCTCGGCCTCGACGGACGTCGACATGGAGGGGATCACCTTCCGTATGCACCAGCTCGTGCAGAGCCTCGGCGGAGAGATGACCACCCCGGCTCGCGAGATGGCTGATGAGACGTGAGCACTGAAGACCCGGCCTTCGAGGCGACCGGAAGATTAGTACGTCCCTACGTCATCACGGGCGGCCGTGAGATCCCCTCGGAACGGGAGTTCTCGGTGACGACGCTGATCATGGCCGCCGATGACGCGACCGACAGGTGGGTGGTCTCCCCGGAGAGCCGCAGCGTCCTGGAACTGTGCGTGGGCGGCTACCTCTCGGTCATCGAGATCGCCGGGCACCTCGGCCTCCCTCTGGGGATCGTGCGCGGGCTGCTCGCCGAACTGGCCGAAAACGGAATGATCCTGACCCGTGCTCCGGTGCCGAGCGCCGAGCGCGTCCCCAGACAACTTCTCGAGGATGTACTGCATGGCCTCCGTGCTCGATTCGCCTGACCGTGGGCCGGTCCACCTGGGCCGGTCCGTCCGGACGACGGTGAAGATCCTGGTCGTCGGTCACTTCGGCGTGGGCAAGACCACCTTCGTCGGCAGCATCTCCGAGATCGAGCCGCTGCGCACCGAGGAGCTGATCACGCAGGCCAGCACCGGCGTGGACGACCTGGCCGGCACGCCGGACAAGACGACGACCACGGTCGCCCTGGACTTCGGCCGCCTCACCCTCAGCGACGAGCTGGTCCTGTACCTGTTCGGGACCCCCGGGCAGCAGCGCTTCCAGCAACTGTGGGAGGACCTCTCGATCGGCGCCCTGGGCGCGCTGCTGCTGGTCGACCCGGAGCGGCTGGGCGAGTCCTTCCCCGTCCTGGATCTCGTGGAGCAGTACGGGCTCCCGTGCGCGGTCGGGGTGAACCAGTTCGACGGATCCCCCTCCTACGCCGTCGGCGAGATCCGTGAGGCGCTCAACCTGCCCGACGACGTGCCCGTGGTCTCCTGCGATGTCCGGGACCAGGCATCCTCGGCCAACACCCTCATCACTTTCGTGGAGTATCTCCTCTCCCGCACCGACTAGGAGCCCCCCGTGCAGCACCGACCGGACTACCGGCAGCCCCCGCCCGGCTGCCCCGCCCATGGCAGAGTCCCCCTGTACACAACCGAGTTCGGGAGTGACCCCGACAGCTACTACGACCACCTGAGGCAGTCCGGGGCCAGCGCGCCCGTGGAGGTGGCGCCCGGCGTCGAAGCCGAACTGGTGACGAGCTACGCGGCCGCGCTGCACATCCTGCAGCACCCGGACACGTTCGTCCGGGACGCCCGCCGCTGGCGTGCCCTCAACGAGGGCCGCGTACCGGCCGACAGCCCGGCCCTGCCCATGATGGGCTACCGGCCCAACGCCCTGTTCTCCGACGGGGCCGACCACGCGCGGCTGCGGCAGGTGGCGACGGACGGCCTGGACACCGTCGACCCCCACCAGCTGGGGCGCCACGTGGAACAGGTCGCCGACTACCTCATCGACCAGATCAGCGGCCGCGGCCGCAGGGCCGACCTCGTCACCGACTACGCCCAGCAGCTGCCCCTGCTGGTCTTCAGTGAACTCTTCGGGTGCCCGCCCGACATCGGCGACGACATCGTCTTCGGCGTCTCCGGCATCTTCGAGGGCGGATCCGACGCCGAGCAGGCCAACCAGATCCTCGGACAGGCCCTGCACCGGCTCGTCACCCTCAAGCGGCGGTCACCGGGCAACGACGTGACCTCCCGGATGCTCAAGCACCCCGCGGGTCTCAACGACGACGAGATGGTCAACCAGCTCGTCACGCTGCTGTCGGGCGGCACCGCACCGCTGACCTCCCTCATCAGCACGGGCATCGCCCTGATGCTCGGCGACGACCGGTACACGGGCAGCCAGGTGCTGGTCGAGGACGCCGTCAACGAGGTGCTGTGGAAGTACGCCCCCATAGCCAACTACGCCGTGCACTACCCCGTACAGGACGTGGAACTCGACGGCAGGGTCCTGCGGGCCGACGACCCGGTGGTGATCAGCTTCGCGGCCGCCAACACCGACCCCGCCGTGACCGAGAGCCGCTACGCCCTCAGGGGGCGGGCCTACCTCGCCTTCGGTGCGGGCCCTCACGTCTGCCCGGCCAAGGACCCCGCCAACCTGATCGGGACCAGGGCGATCGAGAGGATCCTCACCCGTCTGCCCGACATCTCCCTGGGCATCGACTTCGACCGCCTGACCTGGCAGCCGACCCCGTGGAGCAGAACACTCACCACCCTGCCCGTCCACTTCACCCCCGCCCCGCCGTCGGCCCGGCAGTCCCAGGACCGTCCGCAGCAGGCTCCGGCGTCGGCCGGGGAGCCCGCTCACCACGCCGCGCCTCCCGTGTCGCAGTCCCATGCGAAGGCCACGCGGTGGAGTTCCTTCCTCAAGTGGCTCACCGGAGCGTGATCTACATAACAGCATGTGACGTGGGGGTATTCGCATAGTCATTCTGTCCCACGGGTAGAGACGGCAGGTTGTTCGAACTGCCTCTGTCTTGAAGGAGTGTCCCGCGTGGGACCCGCGATAGCCCCCTCCGCCGACCGGCGTTCCGTCGCAGCCCGTATATCCCGCCTGCGGACCGCAGCGGGTCAGAAGAACCCCTACCCCCACTACGCGGAACTCCGGGCGATGGGGGACATCGTCCCGGCCCCGTGGGGAGGGCATCTGATCACCTCCTTCGGTCTGGCCGACCGGGTCCTGCGCAGCAAGGACTGGCACGTCCCCGACGCCCGGTGGCGTGCCAGTCAGGGAGAGGCGACGCGGTGGAGCGCGGCGTCCTCCCGGGAGATGAGCAAGACCCTGCCCGCGCTCAACCCGCCCGACCACACGCGGGTACGCCGGGTGACCAGCAGCAGGCTCGACCGCAGATCACTGGAGGAGCTGCGGCGCCCGGTCGCCGACATCACCCACGGTCTCCTCGACCGGTTCGCCGAACACCTCACGGGTGGAGAGGCGGACTTCGTGCCCCTGGTCGCCGAGGAACTGCCCGTCATCACCATCGGCCGGTGGCTCGGTCTGCCGGCCGCCGACCACCCGCTGCTGCGCGACCTCACCCACGACCAGGTCTTCGCCCAGGAACTCCTCCCCTCCGCCAGCCAGCTCGCGCTGTCCGACGCGGCGACGGCGCAGCTGCGCGGCTACTTCACCTCCCTGGTCCGCGAGCGGCGCTCCAGCCCCGGCCCCGATCCGGTCTCGGCCTGGATCCGGGCCTGGGACGAGATCGAGCCCGACCGGGAGGCCGCCGACGAAGCCGTCTACCACACCACCCTGTTCGTCCTCCTGGCCGCACTCGAGACGACCTCCACCCTGCTGGCCACCACGGTCCAGCTCCTCCTGGAGCACCCGGAGCAGTGGGAATGGCTGCGCGGGCACCCCGAACAGGTCCCCGCGGCGGTCGAGGAGGCGCTGCGGTACGACGCACCCACCCACGTCGCCAGCCGCATCGCGCGCAAGGACCTCACCCTCGCCGGCGTCGACATCCGCGAGGACCAGATGGTGCACCTCATGATCGGCGCCGCCAACCATGACCCCGCCCACTGCCCCGACCCCGACACCTTCGACATCCGCCGCAAAGCGGCCCACCTGAGTTTCAGCGGGGGCATCCACTACTGCCTCGGCGCGCCCCTGGCCCGCCTGGAGGCCACGACCCTGCTGACCGCTCTGCTCGAACGTTTCCCCACCCTCGTCCTCGCCCGCGAGCCCCGGTGGGCCCCGCGGGTCGCCTTCCGCCGCATGCTCACCCTGCCCGTCGCCCTGCCATGAGGTGCCCGTGACCGTCCCGATGGACAACCGGTACAAGACACTCCACGTCAGCCAGGACGGACCCGTCCTGCACGTCCGCCTGAACAGCCCTGAGACCGGCAACACCCTCACCGCCGCCGCTCTCGACGAACTCCTCGCCGTCCTCGGCGCGGTCAACGACCGCCCCGAGGTCCGGGTCCTGGTGCTCTCCGGGGCGGGGGAGCACTTCTGCCTGGGCGCCGACCGGGAGGAGTTCGCCGCCTCTCTGAAGGCGGACCCCGCCGGGGGCGGACTCCGTGTGATCGCCGACAGGGCCCGGCGCGTCTGCGAAGCCCTGGACACCACCACCGCGATCACCATCGCCCGGGTCCACGGCAAGGTCGTCGGCGCCGGCCTCGCCCTCACCGTCTTCTGTGACCTGCGGGCCGGGGCGGACACCACCCGGTTCCGGCTCCCCGAGGTCGCCCTGGGCGTGGCACCGGTGTGGGGCGGCGTCCTGCCCCGGCTGCTCAGCGAGGCCGGAACCGCCAGGATTCGCGAACTCCTGCTCACCTGCGCTCCGTTCGGAGCCGAGGAGGCGCAGGAGATGTCCATCCTCCACAAGGCGGTGCCGGCCGGTGAACTCGACGCGGCCGTCGAGGCCTGGGTCAGGCCGCTGCTCCGCCGCCCGCCCGAGGCGCTTCCGCTGGCCAAGGCCGTCCTCGGGGCGTACTCCAGGGGCACCCGGCTCGCGGACGCCGGCCTGCTCGACGCCCAGATACTGTCCGCGGCCTGCGCCGTCTCCGCCTCCCGGCCCGGGTAAGTCGGCCCGTCAGACGTCGCGGGAGAGGCCAGCCAGTGCCATGACCTGATGCGATGGCCGGTCGCGGGGCGCTGACCTGTGCGAATGAGCTTTCGGTTGTTTCACGCTCGTGCCTGTTTATGCGGCCGGAAGTCCCGGGAAAGCCCCCGGGAAAGTCCCAGAGGACTTCCACGGCCGACAGGAGCGCGAAGAGTGCCACCACCTGGCGCGGGATGTCAAGTATGGCTCGGCAGGGAACCAACGTGAAGCCTCCGGTGTCGCAGAACGATCCTGTGGTGAGAACCGTCCTGCCAGGGGCTTTACGTCTGCCCGCCACCAGGCAGGGCCGCCCGGATTTTCCGGATACCAGAGCCTCGTCCGGCTTCGCGCGGATCATTTCGCCGAGAAAAGCCTCACCGCGCTTTTGCTCTTTCGGCCTCCTTCACCCATCCTGAGGCGGTGACCGTTCTGATTACGGGTGCCACTGGTTTTGTGGGCTCACGTATCGCGCATGCGTTGCTGACGACGCGGAACCAGCAGGTTGTCGCACTGGGGCGGGGTGAGCCTTCGGCTTTACGCGACCGTGTCGTGGCGCCGATCCGCCTGCAGGGTGATACGGACAGCGTCGCCCTGCAGCGGCTGCGCTGCGTCTCGGGCGATGTGACGCTGCCGTGGCTGGGGCTGACGCCGGCACTGCACGCCCGGCTGGCAGGGCAGGTCGATGCCGTCTGGCACTGCGCGGGTGACATTGCCCTGGCAGGGGAGCGGGAGCGTCTTTTCCGAGTGAACACGCAGGGCACCGCCCACGTTCTCGCTTTTCTGGACCAGACACGGCCCGCATGCCGACTGGTGCACGTGAGCACCATGGCGGTCGCGGGTAACCGGCCCGCCGGGCTGGTGCTGGAGGACGATCTGACCGACGTCCACGGTTTCGTGACGCACTACGACGCGTCGAAGTACGCGGCGGAGCAACTGGTCCGCCGGTGGGCGGCCCGACGTGCGCGTCCGGCGCTGGTACTGCGCCCCGGCGTGGTGGCCAGCGACCGGCCCCTGCCGGACAGCGCGGCGGAACATCCGCTGGCCCAGCTGGGAAAGATGATCAAGATTCTCGCGGAGGGGGGCGCGCCCGGTATCCCGCCGGAGGCCGAGCGCCCGCGGGGAACCGAGATGCGCCTGCGGATCAACGCGTCGCCCTCCGCCACCTTCAACATCGTGCCGAGCGACTACGCGACCGAGGCGATGGTCCGCATCGGGTGCGACACGCCTCGTGCGGACTCCGGGGTACGCACCTACCACATCGTTCACCCCACGCCCACCCGACTGGCAGACGTGCTCCGTGTCCTGGAGCGGCATCACGCCGGTCTGCGACTGGAGTGCGCGGAGGAGTTCGACGGGGCGAGTGTGCCCGAACTCTTCATCGCCAGGCATTTGACGGGCTTTATCAGTTACTGCCGGCTTCAGCACCGGTACGACCGTACCCACGCGCTGGCCGACACCCCCGGGCTGCCGGAGCCCGCGCCGGTCGACGCACGCTTTCTTCAGCGGGCACTCGGATTCGACGCCTTGCCGGCCTCCCCCCCGGGGTAGCGGTCAGCGGGCCGCCGCCCCCTTCTCCGCCACGCCGGCACGAGCGTTCCGCCGTGCCGGCCGGAACATCCGTACCAGTCAGTTGGGAGCACAGTTGCCCTCGCACATGACCCCGATATCCGATGACGCCGTCGCCGTGGTGGGCACGGCCTGTCGTCTGCCGAGCGGGATCCACCACCTGGACGATCTGTGGGCTGTGCTGGCGGCCGGTGCCGACCTGGTCGGAGAAGTACCTCCGGACCGCTTCCCGACGGCGGACTTCGTGGACACCCATCGGCGTCCCGGTCAGTCGTACACCGCGGCGGGCGGTTTCCTGGACGACGTGGCGGGCTTCGACACCACTTACTTCACGGCGATCTCCCCCAGGGAGGCGGCCCAGATGGATCCCCAGCAGCGGCTGCTGCTGGAGATGGCGGTCGAGGTGCTGGATGACGCGGGCACCGATGCCGCCCGGCTGGAGGGGTCGGACACAGCGGTGTTCGTCGGCTGCTCGAGCCTGGACTACGGTCAGTTGCAGTCGAAGTCACCGGAGTCGGGCAACGCCTACACGGTGTCGGGTACGGCGGGTGCCATCGCCGCCAACCGTCTGTCGCACTACTTCGACTGGCACGGACAGAGTGTCATGGTGGACACCGCCTGCTCCTCCGCGCTGACCGCCGTGCACCAGGCGTGTGAGCACCTGCGCAACGGACATGCCCGTGTCGCGGTGGCCGGGGGCATCAACGTTCTCCTCAACCCCCATCTGTACGCCGGTTTCTGCAACGCCTCCATGCTGTCGCCCACAGGCCGCTGCCGGCCGTTCTCGGCCGAGGCGGACGGGTTCGCCCGTGCGGAGGGCGGTGGCCTCGTACTGCTGAAGCGGTTGGCCGACGCCAGGGCGGACGGAGATCATGTCCACGCTGTGATCCTGTCCAGCGGTACCAACAACGACGGGCGCACCCCCGGCCTCGCGCTGCCCAGCAGCGTCGCGCAGCAGGCGCTGCTGCGTCAGGTGTACGCGCGGGCGGGGCTGGTACCCGACGATGTCGCGTACCTGGAAGCCCATGGCACGGGCACCCGGGCCGGGGATCCGCTTGAGGTGGAGGCCGTCGGCCGGGCGCTCGCGGTCGGTCGCGACCGGGGGCCCCTGCCCATCGGATCGGTCAAGAGCAACCTCGGGCACATGGAGGCCGCCGCCGGCATGGCGGGTCTGTTCAAGGCGATGCTGGTCCTGCGGCACCAGCGGATCCCGGCCACGCTGCATGCCGAACGACTGAACCCGGAGATCGCTTTCGACGATCTCAACGTGCGCCCGGTCGTTCGGCCTGAGCCGCTCGACTCATCCGGGACGGCGGTCGCAGGTGTCAACTCGTTCGGTTTCGGCGGCGCCAACGCCCACGTCGTCATCGCGGCCGCTCCGGCGGCCCCCGCGGACGAGTCGCTGCCCGGGCCGTCACCGGAGGCCGCTCTGCCGGTGGTGGTGTCCGCCAGAACACCGGTGGCCCTGAAGCGGGCCTGCGAACAGATGGCGGAGTACCTGCAGTTCACCGAGGACGGTCTGTACGACATCGCCTACACCGCCACCCTGCGGCGCACGCGCCACGAACACGCCGCCTGTGTCTGGGCCGCGGATCCGTCGCAGGCGGCCGACGCGTTTCTGCGGCTCGCGGGGGGTGAGACGCCCGGGGCGGCGACGACCGCCGTTCGCGCGGCGCCGGGGCGAGTCGCGTTCGTGTTCGACGGCAACGGTTCCCAATGGGCGGGAATGGGCGCGGACCTGATGACGGAGCCCGTCTTCGCCGCCGCCGTCGACGAAGTCGACACCTGCCTGCGCCCGCACCTGAGGTGGTCCGTGGCGGAGAGGCTCGCCGGGGGTTCACCCGACCTGGAGCGCACGGAGGTCGCCCAGCCTCTGCTGTTCGCCGTGCAGGTCGGTGTCGTCCGGCTGCTGGAAGCCGCCGGCATCGAGCCGGACGCTGTCGTCGGGCACAGCGTCGGTGAGATCGCCGCCGCGTACGTGGCCGGCTGTCTCGATCTGGAGGAGGCGTGCCGCGTCGTGGCGGTACGCAGCCGCGCCCAGGCCGCCACCGCCGGCAGCGGGCGCATGGCCGCGGTCGGCCTGGGCGTCGGCGAGGTCACGAAGGAGCTGGCGGCCTTCGAGGGGCGACTGGAGATCGCTGGTGTCAACAGCCCCACCGACGTCACGCTCGCCGGTGACCCTGTCGCGCTGACGGAGCTTGGCGAACAGCTGACGGCGCGCGGGGTGTTCTTCCGGCTCCTGGACCTGGACTATGCCTTCCACTCCCGGCACATGGACCCCGTGCGCGGCGATGTCACCGGGCCGCTGAGCACGCTCCGGCCACGACCGGGCCGACTCGCGTTCGCCTCCACCGTCACGGGGGCCGTGTCGGCGGGCCCGCGCCTCGATGCCGGTTACTGGTGGCGGAACGTACGTGAACCGGTCCTGTTCGCAGACGCCGTCCGGGCTCTGGCGGACCTGGGCTGCACCTCCTTCGTCGAGGTGGGTCCCCACCCCGTCCTGGCCACCTACCTGAAGCGGCTGCTGCCCGCGCGGGCCGGCGCGCACGCCACACTGCGCCGCGACACCGACGGCCCCACCGCCGTGCGACGTGCCGCCGCCGCGGTCATCGCCGCGGGCGTCCGCCCCGGCGCGCGGTGCTTCCCCCGGCCCGGCACAGTGGTGTCCCTGCCCGGATACCCCTGGCAGCGCGAGCGGCACTGGAACGGAGCACCCGACTGGTGGGCCTCGGTGCCTCAGGACAGGACGGTCGTACATCCCCTGCTGGGCCGGCGGGCGGCTGTCGCCGAGCCGACCTGGCACCAGCAGCTCACGCTCGGCAGGCTGCCGTGGCTGACCGATCACCGGCTCGACACGGATGTCGTCATGCCGGCCACCACGTACCTGGAGGCCGCGCTCGCGGCGGGCCGTGCGGGTCTGGGCGCCCGGTGCGAGGTCACCGACCTCACCCTGCTCAAGCCGCTGACCCTGCCGCGCGCCGACGACCCGACGCCCGTCTCCGTGCAGACGTCCCTGTCGGTCGAGGACGGCGTCGTCCTCGTCGCCTCCCGCCGGGACGCCTCCGCGCCCTGGACACCGCACGCACGAGGCCGAGTACGACGGCACACCGAGCCCGAGCCCGCACCGATCACCGCCCCCGGGGGAGGGACGGCGGTCGACGCCGCGGTGTACTACGAGCGCATCGCGCGCGCCGGCCTGCACTACGGGCCCGCCTTCCAGGTCCTGACCGCTCTGCGGGTGTCCGACTCCTGGGTCACCGCCACCTACGAACTCCCCGCCGCGGCCGCGGAAGACGGCCATGGTTTCGAGGCGCACCCGGTGATCAGCGACGGGGCCCTGCACGCGACCGCACCACTCCTCGCCCCGGTCGCGGACGGCCGTGCGTTCCTGCCCGCGGCCGTCGAGAGAGCGCGGGTCTGGCACCAGCCGCCGGCCCGGGGGCGGATCCACGTCAGGCTGCGCCACCTCACCGGTTCGGACGCCGTCGTCGATGTCACCGTCAGTCTGGAGGACGGCACCGTCGCCGCTGAGCTGTCGGGCTGCCGCCTGCGTGCTCTCGGCGCCAAGGACGGGGTGCAGGAGCTGGCCACCGTGCTGCGTCACGCGCCACTGCCCGGCGGATGGCCGGCGGCCCACTCCACCGTTCCGCTGCCGGGACCGGAGACCTTGACGGCGGCGACGGCCGCGGCCCGGGCGGCCTTCGAGGCGGACCAGACGGACGACTACCCGCGCTTCGCCGCCATGGCGAAGACGACGGCGGGGCACTATGCCGCCGCTGCCTTCGCCGCGCTGCTCCCCGGTACCGGCCCGTTCTCCCTGGATGATCTCCTGGACGCGGGCCTGCGACCGAACTACGCCCCCTACGCGCGACTGCTCGCGGGACTGGCGGCCAAGGCCGGGCTGCTCCGGCCCACCTCGGGTGGGGAGCGCTGGGAGTTCACCGGCGTGGCCGCCGCCGCGGAGGCCCAGACGCGCCGGTGGGCGGAGCGTTGCCCCCAGTGGATCACCGCCATCGCCCTGTCCGCCCACTGCGGAACGCATCTGACCGATGTCCTCACCGGCCGGACCGACGCCCGTGAGGTGCTGTTCAACGAGGCCGACCGCCACCTCGCGGAGGCCTTCCACGCCGACACCCCGCAGATGCGCGCGCACGGCCACTATGCCCGTCTCGTCATCGAGGAGGCGCTGGGCACGTGGCCGGCGGGCCGGCCTCTGCGTGTGCTCGAGGTGGGCGCCGGCACCGGCGGTCTCACCGCGGCGCTGCTTCCCGTGCTTCCGCCCCACCTCACGAGCTACACCTTCACCGATGTCACACCGGCCTCCCTTCCTCGCGCGCAGGCCCGGTTCGCCGACCACGACTACCTCGACTACCGCGTGCTGGACCTGGACCGCGACCCGGCGGAGCAGGGTTTCGCGCCCGGGTCGTACGACCTGATCGTGGCCGCGAACGTGCTGCACGCCACCGCCGACCTGCGGGCCACGTGTACACGGCTGGCAGGGCTGCTCGACTCCGGCGGGCAACTGCTGGCGTTGGAGAGTCACGATGAGGAGATCCTCGGCCCCTGCTTCGGGCTGCTGCCGGAGTACTGGTCGTTCACCGACGGCCAGTTGCGCACCAGCCCTCTGCTGCCTCGTGCGGCATGGCCGCCGTTGCTGTCCGACTGCGGCTTCGACGCCGTCGCCGACATCGGCAGCGAGCGACCGGAGACCGCGCGGGACCACTCCTTGCTGGTCGCGCGGCGGAGCGTTGTGCCCCGGGCTCGCCCGATTCCCGCCCCGCCCGCCCCGGAGGAAACTCCGTCCCGCGCCGACGACCCGTGGCTGGTCGTCACCGACACCGCCGGTCAGTCCCTGGCCGAGGCGTTGGCCGACGACCTCCGTGCGGCCGGGGCCCACGTCATCGGCACACGCGTGTCGGACGCCTGGAACCGGGGGATCGGCGACTTCACCGGCCAGGTGCCGTCACGCGTGCTCCTGCTCTTCGGCACCGAGCAGGAGCGATCCGACGCCGATCTCGTCACGGAGGCCGCGGGTGTCGTGAAGGCCGCGGCGGTCGCCCTGGCCGCCGCCGGTCACGCCGACCCCCAACTGTGGCTGGTCACTCCCCCGACGGGCCTGCATCCCGCGCCGGCGGACACCGGGGGCCTGCCCTGGGCCGCCGCGCTGTGGGGCGTCGGCCGGGTCGCGGCCAACGAGCACCCGATCCTGACGGTACGCCGCGTCAGCGTCTCCTCCTCCGGGGATCTGGCGCAGGACGCCGCTCGACTCACCGCGGAACTCCTCGCGCCGGCCCGGTCCGGTGCGCCGGGCGAGGAGGACGAGACCGTGCTGGACGGGCACGGCCGCTTCGTCCCCCGAGTGCGCCCGCTCCCGCCCGCGACCCGACAGGCCCACCGCGACGACACCTACCGGCTGCGGCTGCACCGCCCGGGACGCGGTCACCGGCTGACCTGGACTCCCGCCGAGCCGGAAGAGCCAGGCCCCGGCGAGGTGGTCCTCCGTGTCAAGGCCGCCGCGCTCAACTACCGCGACGTGATGCTCGCGGAGGGCTCGCTTCCTCCCGACGCCGAACCGGCCACCCCCACAGGGCCTCTCCTGGGTCTGGAGTGCGCCGGCATCGTGACTGCCACCGGCCCGGACGTGACCGAGTGGTCGGTGGGCGACCGCCTGTTCGCCCTCGCCCGCGGTGCGCTCGGCTCCCATGCACGGGTGCGGGCCGAGCTGGCCGGCCGCATACCCGATCACATGACCTTCGAACAGGCGGCGACGCTGCCCACGGTCTTCCTCACCGTCCAGCACTCTCTGGAGACCCTCGCCCACCTCCGTGCCGGCGAGACCGTGCTCGTCCATGGCGGCGCCGGCGGCATCGGCCTGGCCGCCCTCGCCTACGCGCGACACGTCGGCGCCCGGGTGATCGCCACCGCCGGCACACCGGCCAAGCGCGACCTGTTGCGCACGCTCGGCGCCGAGGCGGTCTTCAACTCCCGGGACCTCTCCTTCGCGCACCAGGTCCGAGACGCGACCGCGGGCCGGGGCGTGGACGTCGTACTGAACTCGCTGGCCGGCGAGGCCGTCGCCCGCAGCCTGGAGTGCCTGGCGCCCGGGGGCCGGTTCGTCGAGCTGGGCAAACGCGACATCTACGCCAACGCCCCCCTGCTCCTGCGCCCTTTCCGGGACAACCTGGCCTATTACGGCGTCGACCTCACCCGCCTCATCGCCGATGCGCCCGAGGTGGCCGCTGCCGCGTTTCGCACCGTCAGTGAGCGCGTGGCGGCCGGCGTCTACCGGGTCCTGCCCCATCAGAGTCATCCTGCCGGCCGCATCGAGGACGCGTTCAGCGCGCTGCGCCACTCGCGTCACCTGGGCAAGATCGTCATCTCCTTCACCGACAGCATGCCGGTCGTCATCGACCAGCCCGAACCGGCGGTGCGGCTCGACCCCGACGGCACGTATCTGATCACCGGCGGGTTGAGCGGCCTGGGCGCGGCGACGGCCCGCCACCTCGCCGACCGGGGCGCCCGTCATCTGGCACTCCTCTCCCGGCGCGGTCTCCGGGCGCCCGAAGCCGCCGGTCTGGTCGCCGACCTGGAGAAGGCGGGCACGACGGTAGGGGTGTACGGCGCCGACGTCACCGAGCCCGAGGCTGTCGAGGCGGTCCTCGCGGAGGCGGATCAGCTCCGTCGTCCGGTACGCGGCATCGTGCACGCCGCCATGCACCTCGACGACGCGCCCCTGAGCGACCTCACCGCTGAGCGGTTCGCCAACGTCCTGACCCCCAAGGTGCGCGGAGTCTCGGTGCTCCATGACCTCACACGCGACCGCGCGCTCGACTTCTTCGTCGTCTACTCTTCCGTCGCCGCCCTGATCGGTAACCAGCACCAAGCCCCGTACGCGGCCGCCAATCTCTACCTGGAAGCACTCGCGCGACAGCGCCGGGACCACGGCAGGCCGGGTCTGGCCCTGGCGTGGGGCGGCATCTCCGAAACCGGTTACGTCGCACGGACGCAGATGGCCGACACCATCGCCCGCTCCGGCATGGGACTGATCTCTCCGGCCACCGCTCTGGCCGCTTTCGACCGGCATCTGCACCGTGCGTACGGCCAGGCAGTCATCGGTGTCATGGACTGGGACCGGCTCCCCGGCCTGCTCCCCGCGCTGTCCGTGGCCCGCTTCACCGCCCAGCTGGCCCACACGAACCCTCGCGCGTCCCGTGTCCAGGCCGACGACCTGCGCAAGCGCCTGAAGTCCGCCGAGAGCGACCAAGCGCGACTCGACCTGGTCACCGAGATCGTCGTCGACGCGACCGCACGTGTCCTCCAGACCGCCACGGACCGCGTCAGCCCCACCGCGAACCTCGCTGACCTCGGCCTGGACTCGCTCATGGGCGCGGAACTCTCCGTCTCCCTCCAGCAGACCTTCCACTGCGAACTGTCCATGATGGAGCTGATGGCCGCCGCGACCCTCGACGGAATCGCTCACCGCATCCACCGCACACTGCACCGCTAGGGGGTGTTCCAGGCCGGGACCCGGGTCCACGCCTCATGCTGTGATGATCACGGTGTGGGGTGTGGAGGTCCCTCTGACGAGCAGTGGCCGGCGCTGGAGTCGTCGCTGCCCGCGGCGGGGGCGGGGGCTGGCCGAAGGTCGCCGGGTCGGCGGCGGTTGACCGACGGGATCCGGCGCACGGCTGCGGACCGGGGCGCCGTGGCGGGACCTGCCGGCAGGGTACGGGCCCTGGCAGACCGTGTACGGGTTGTTCCGGCGGTGGCAGCGGCAGGGGGCGTGGGCCCGGCTGCTGACGCTGCTGCAGGCCCAGGCCGACGCGGCCGGGCTGATCACCTGGGAGGTGAACGTCGACTCCACCATCTGCCGGGCCCACCAGCACGCGGCCGGTGCCCGGCAAGACGGTGCGGGCCAGAAGGAACACCCGGCGGGTTCCGCGCGGGCCGTGGACGGGCCCGCACCCGCCCGCTGCGGGTGCGCGGGGACAAGGCGTATTCATCCCGCGCGAACCGCGCCTACCTGCGCAGGCGCGGCGGTGGCCGTCCACCCGCCTTCGACCGGCAGGACTACAAGGCCCGCCACGCGGTCGAGTGCGGCATCGGCCGCCTCAAGCAGCACCGGGCGGTGGCCACCCGCTACGACAAGCTCGCGGTCCGGTTCGAGGCGACCGTCCACATCGCAGCGATCCATCAGTGGCTGTGACGCACCGGCCGGCCGCGCGGCCGTGCCATGCCGGCCTCCGGATGCCGAGATCTGCAGGACCGGGAGGGCCCGTGGCCGCCGAACACTACTGCGCGGACAGCGAGAACGGCGACCATATCGACGGCCCGTCCGAGGACGCCTTGTTCATGCTGATCGACGACCTGAACGACACGGACAACACCTTCGTCGTCATCCAGCCCGACCAGGATGACCCTGCCTGGTTCGCCTCCGTCGCCGTGCTGGACGACGGCGGCTACGAGATCGTCCGCCACGACAGCAGGCACCGTGAACATGACGTCAGCGTCGAGACCGGCATCGACCGGATCACGGGCGACCTCATCAGGTGGCTGGCCACCCGCGCTACCTAAAACACGGCCTAGACATGGGCTGGCCTCGGGCCTGATGCGGAGCCCTCTCGTCGCTCCTGGCACAACGCCTTCGCTGAGCGCCGGTCGCGCTGTGAGCCTCGTACGCACCAATCCTCACCCGGTCCGTCGGCCTGTGAGGTTGTGGCCGTATAAGTACCGCACACCGAACATTCGAGAGTGAATCAGATCGATAGACAATCGAAGTTGAGTTAAATCCGATCGTTGTGCATTCAGGGGCCTATGGTGACAAGATGCGGCTCCGGGTCCTGAGGGGTCAATGGCATCTCATGGGGGTTTGGGGCTCCCTTTGCCGCGCGTCCCCCAAGACGTCCAGGGTGTGTACGAGCGAAGCAAGGAGCCGCGATGACCCATACCACTGCACTGCCTGTCATCCCAGGCCCGCGAGACGGCTCCCCCGGGCCGAGGAAGACCGTGGTCTCGGTGCCGCCCCGGCTCACCAAAGCGGTCATCCGCAACTTCCGGCTGCTCCGTAGAACCGAGCTCTCCTTCACCGAAGAGGTGACGTTGTGCGTCGGCCGCAACAACACGGGAAAGACCTCGCTGGCAAAGTTGTTCGAATTCTTCGTGGCGAGGAAGAAGACCGTGCTGCACATCGAGGACTTCTCCGCCGACTGCTACGGGGAGTTCCTCGCCGCCCAACACCTCTACGCCTCGGGCGAGACGGAACAGGCGCGCGACACGGTTCCGGCAGTCACCCTCACCCTCCACATCTCCTACGACAAGGACTGCGGGCAGTACGGACCCTTGGCCCCCTTCGTGGTGGACCTCGACCCCGACTGCTCCGAGGTGGTGATCAGGTTCACCTACGCGTTGGGGGACGGTGCCCTGAAGGACTTCTTCGGTGGTGTACCGGTGAGGGCGGATGTCACGGACACGGACACGCTTGAGCAACTGAGCAGAGGCATCCCGAAGCACTTCGAGATGTCGGTGACGGCGGTCGACCCGACCGATGAGGCGAACGTCCGACCGGTCGGCCTCGCCGACGTGCGCGCTCTGGTGAGGGTGGACTTCGTCGAGGCGCAGCGAGGGCTGGACGACGAGGCCGAGGGCCATACCGCGCCGATCGGGGCGGTCTTCGAGAAACTGCTGAACGCGGCGGAGAAGAGCCGGAACGCGACCTGGCTGGAGGAGCTCGCCACGAGCATCGACAGGACGCTCGGGGAGACCTCCGGCAGCCTCGACAGCAGCCTTCAGAAGGTCCGCGAACGGGTGGCGCCGACGTTGAAGGCCTTCGGCTATCCGGGCCTGGGCAACCAGGAGTTCGTCACGGCCGCCCGGCTGGACTCCAAGAGACTGCTCAGGAACTTCGCGCGTATTCACTACCCGGGAGTGGCCGGCGTGCGGTTCCCGGAGTCGTACAACGGCCTCGGTACGCGGAACCTGGTGATGATCCTGCTCAGGCTCTTCACCTGCTACCGCGACCACACGGCGACATCCCCGGAGTCGGGGATCCATCTCGTCTTCCTGGAGGAACCGGAGGCCCATCTGCATCCGCAGATGCAGGAGGCGTTCATCCAGCGACTCACGTCCTCCGTCAGCCTGTTCCCCCGGATCGACGCGCAGATGAGGACGAGCATGCCCGGGCAGGCGGGACCGGCCGAGGAGAACGGTACCGCGGGCGGCAGCGGCCCCCGGTGGAACGCCCAGTTCGTGGTGACCACCCACTCGGCACACGTGGCCAACCGGGGGCGCTTCTCCGACATCCGGTACTTCCGGAAGGAGGAGGACGCCGTGGAGAGGGGAAGCGAGCCGGGGCCGGCCCGCACCGTCATCAAGGACCTGTCCCGGGTGACCGATGACGAGAGGTTCCTCCGCAAGTACCTGACCCTTACCCGGGCCGACCTCTACTTCGCGGACAAGGCCATCCTCGTCGAGGGCGCCAGCGAGCGTGTCTTCGTTCCGGCGGCGGAGGAGAAGCTGGCGGCGAGGAGGCCCGGAGAGACGCCCCAGCACCAGTACGTGACCGTGATGGAGGTCGGCGGGGCGCATGCCCACCGGTTCTATCCGCTGCTGAGGGCTCTCGGGATCCCGGCCCTGGTCATCACGGACCTCGATCCCATCGACAAGAGCGGGCCCAAGACGGGCAAGTGTCTGGTGTCCGAGGCCGGACACACTCACAACCCGTCCATCAAGGCGTGGTTCCCGGAGACGGAGGGCATCACGGTGGCCGAGCTGCTGCAGCGGGCCGAGACTGGTCCGCCGATCACCGGCGGCAGCATGTGCCTCGCCTACCAGGTGCCGGAGGAGCCCGGCGGTCCGTGCGGCCGCACCTTCGAGGACGCCTTCGCACTGGCCAACCGGTCCCTGTTCGACATCTCCGCAGGTGATGTTCCCGCCGGGGAACTGGAGAAACAGGCCCGTAGCAGCGTGGAGAGCAGGCGCAGCAAGGTCGACTTCGCCCTCGACCACGTCCTCGGAGACCACGACTGGGAGGTCCCGAAGTACATCAGGCGCGGCCTCGAATGGCTCATGGCACAGGACGGGACGGCGACGAAAGCGGACGACGAGTGACGACCGAGGCGGAGGACGTCACGCGCACGATCCTGACGGCCCTCCGGGAAGGCCGTCACTTCAAGGTGGAGGCCGGAGCCGGCGCGGGCAAGACCAGCTCACTGATCGAGGCGCTCCAGAGCATCCTGGCCGACCAGGCCCGTTACCTCCCGTGGCCCCACCAGCGCGTCGCCTGCGTCACCTATACCAACGTGGCCCGCGACGAGATCATCAGCCGTACCGACCGCAGCCCGTACGTGTTCGCCGAGACCATCCACGGCTTCCTGTGGCAGCTGCTCTCCCCTTTCCGTAAGCACCTGCTGCGTCACATCGTCGAGCTGAACATCATGCCGTCGAGGATGGAGGGCCGCACCTCACTGGACGGCTACACCGTCGAGTACAGCACCGGTTTCCAGAAAGTGGACCACGACACCCGCCATGTGCGGCTGGGGCACAATGACCTGCCCGTCCTCGCGAGGGCGTTCTTCGCCCTTCCCAAGTTCCGGGCCCTGGCCGCCGACCGATTCCCGATCGTCTTCGTGGACGAGTACCAGGACACCCCTGCCGGCCTGGCGGAGGCCATGTTGGGAACCCCGGGCGACGAGGCCACCGCGCATGGCCCCCTCTGCGGCTTCTTCGGGGACCACTGGCAGCAGATCTACGAGAACGCGTGCGGGGCGCTCGAGGACGCGCGCCCGGTACCGGTCTTCAGACGGCGCAACCGCCGCTCGCAGCGCGCCGTCGTGAACCTCCTGAACACGATGCGTCCCGAGCTGGCACAGACCACGATGTCTGGAGCGGGCGAGGGTACCGTTGCCGTCTATCACACCAACGAATGGGCCGGGACGAGGCTCACCCACCACCGAAAGGGCCAGCTCGGCTGGGACGCGGCCCACGCGGCCCGGAGGTGGGTACTGGACGACGTCCGCGACCGGTTCTGGAGCACCGGAGCAGCCGGGCACGATGACCGGGCGCGAGCGGAGGAGGCCAGTACGAAAATCCTCATGCTCACGCACGAGACGATCGCCGGTGAACTGGGCTACCAGAAACTCCACGGGGCCTTTCGATACAACGATTCCTACGTGAAGAAGGAGGACCACGCCATGGCCTTCTTCATGGACACGCTGGAACCGGCCCTGCTCCACTACCGGAACAAGCATTACGGCGCGATGTTCGACGCACTCGACCCACGTGGCCGTCCTCCCATCAACTCGCCGGCCGACAAGCAGGAATGGATGGCGTTCCTGGCGAAGTTGGAGGAGACTCGCGAGACGGGCACGGTCGGCGACGTCCTCGATCTCTGCCTTGAACAGCGACTCTTCGACGGCCTGGGGAAGGTGCGGAAGCGTCATCGGGAGGCCGTGTCACCGTCCGATGCGGACTCGCAGGCTGTGAGTGACGACAAGGCCAAGGCACGGGCGGCGGCCCGGTCGAAGGAGTACCAGCAATTGCGCAAGGTGCCGTACGCGGAGTTGCTGGCGTTGAACGAGCACCTCGGTGGTGGTACGCCCTTCGCCACGCAGCATGGGGTCAAGGGCCTGGAATTCACCCGGGTCCTCGCCGTGGTCAGCAAGGGCCACAACCTTTTCCAGATCCCCGAGATGCTGGCCAACTTCTCCCGGCGTGACGAACTGGTGGGCAAGGACCTGGAGGCCTTCGTCAGAGCGCGCAACCTGTTCTACGTCGCGTGCTCACGAGCCAGAGAGCACCTGGCCATTCTCTTCACCACGAGACTCGAGCCCGCCGCACTGGGCACCCTCCGGGAGTGGGTCGGCGAGTCGCGGATCACGTCGCTGCGGTTCGACGGAGACACGGTGGTGGGTGGCGAGTGAGGGAGCAAGGCAGGTCGGACGGGTCCCCGGTCCGGTTCGGACAAAGGAGGCCCTCGGCTGCCGGTCGCCCGGATACGATCCCCTCATGACGACCTCGGACACCCCTCAGCCGCCGAAGATCACGGAGGAGCACTTCCTCGACACGGGCACCGGAGTCGAGGCGGAGACCGAGGACGCGCCACCAGAGATCGACAGGCCGTGGAACCCGGAGCAGATCCGGGTCAACACCAAGCAGTTCTCGCTGCGTAACGCCCTGGACATGATCGAGGACGGATCGCTGGAGCTGGCCCCGGACTTCCAGCGCGGCCGGGTGTGGAAACCCAGGCAGAAGTCCCGGCTCATCGAGTCCGTGCTCCTGCAGATCCCGCTTCCAGCCTTCTACTTCGCCGAGGACACCGACGGGCTCATGCGCGTGGTCGACGGTCTCCAGCGCCTGTCGACCATCCACGACTTCGTGTGCGGGGGAGAGGAACGAGGGTTCGCGCTCAAGGGGCTCGAGTACCTACAGAGCGCGGTGGAGGGAAAGCGTTTTGAAGACCTCCCCGCTCCGTGGAAGCGGCGCATCTACAACACCCAGATCGTCACCAACGTCATTGACCCGACGACTCCGCCAGACGTCATGTACGACATCTTCAAGCGCATCAATACGGGCGGTACACCCCTGAACGCGCAGGAAATCCGGCACTGCATGAGCAAGGAACGCAGTCGGACCGTCCTGCGGGAGATGACCTCCACGGCGGAGTTCAACGCGGCGACCAGCAACATGGGCGGCCACATCCGGATGAACGACCGCGAGATGGCCCTGCGTTTCGCCGCTTTCTGGTTGATGGGTACGGAAGGCTACGCGAAGTACGCCGCGATGGATCCCTTCCTCCAGCGCACCACCACCATGCTGGACACTGCGAAGGAGGTGACCGATACCGATGTCGCGAACCTCGTGGCGGCTTTCCGCAAGGCCATGCTGAACGCCCGTCTGGTCTTCGGCGACCAGGCCTTCCGCAAGTGGCCGCTCGATTCGTCCGGCCGGAACCCGATCAACCGGGCGCTCTTCGAGGCCTGGTCGATCACCCTGGCCAAGTACGAGACCGAAGACCTCGAACGGCGCCGCGAGGCGATCGTGGATGACGCGCGTCTCCTGATGACGAACGACTACCGCTACCTGGAGGCCATCACCTCCTCCACGGGTGACGTCCGCCGGGTGATGCTCCGGTTCGACGTCACCGCCCAGGTCGCGGAGGCCGGTAGGTGATCACCTCCCTACGTGTCCGGTACTTCAAACGCTTCGCCGACGCCTCCTTCGCCCTGCGCCCCCTCACCGTGCTCACCGGACTCAACGGAACGGGAAAGAGCACCACGGTCCAGAGCCTGCTGCTGGCCCGCCAGCTCGCGGACGTGCCGGCCGGTCGAGTGATTCAGCTCAACGGCCCCTACGGACTCGCTCTGGGCGAAGCACACGAGGTGCTGCACCCGGACGCCCCGGACTCCACCATCGAGATCGAGATCGCCGGCGACGGCGCCGAGGCGCCCGGCGTGCACCGCTTCACAGTCCCCGACGAGCAGGCCCTCTACCTGAGGGTGGCCGAGAACAGCGGGCCCCTGCCCGCGGAACTGTGCGGTAGGGGCAGCGCGTTCACTTACCTGTGCGCCGAGCGCCTCGGCCCTCGCGACCAGCTGGGCGTCTCCGCGGAGCATCCCGACCTCCTCGGGGTCGGTGTGCAGGGGGAGTACACCGCGCAGGTACTGGCCCTGCACGAGACCCGGGTGGTGAGTGAGCCGCTGCTCCATCCGGCGACCCGGAGCACCCACAACGTCACCACCCTGCGCACGCAGGTGGAGACCTGGGCCTCCGACATCATCCGTCCTATCAAGATCACCGCACAGTGGCCGCCCGGCATCACGGCGAGCACCATCCGCTTCCAGGAACCGGGCCTACTGAGCGAGCCGATCCGCCCGGCCAACATGGGCTTCGGATTCTCCTACGCCCTGCCCGTGATCGTCGCCGGCCTTCTCACCGGCCCGGGAGATCTGCTGATCGTCGAGAACCCGGAGGCGCACCTCCACCCCGGCGGCCAGTCCAAGCTGGGCCGCTTCCTGGCCCGGGTCGCTGGGGCCGGCGCCCAGGTGATCGTGGAGACGCACAGCGACCACGTTCTCAACGGGGCGCGACTGGCCGTGGCGGAGGAACGGACCCTGTGCTCCGAGGACGCGATCGTGCACTACTTCGGTGAGGAGGAAGCCGGTTCCGCGCCCATCGCGTTCACCGCGAGGGGCGAACTGACCGAGTGGCCGCGAGGCTTCTTCGACCAGCTCGAACAGGACCTGGGGAGGCTGGCACGTGCCAGGCGCAGGGGACGGTGAGCCCTACCGGATCGTCGTGGACGAGTCGTCCTTCGACTTCCGGGGACTGACGGAGGAGCGGTTGACGGACCTGCTGGACGACTTCAGCGACACCCTGGAGGAGTTATCCGAACAGCACTCGGTCGCCGTCTCGCCGTGGTGGGTGGAGATGGAATGCGCGGAGGACCGAAAGCTCTACGACGTCCTGTACGAGGGGGAGACACCGCGTGCTGGACGCGACGCGCGGCTGAGAACGGTCCGTCTCATGGACCGCTGCCCCACCTGGGACACGGACCTCCCCGGCCTGCCCGACCGGGTCGAAGTGGCGGGTGTCACCTACGACCTCGCCTGGTCCCTCTGCTACGCCTGGTGGCGGACGCGGCGGAGGCAGCACGTCGCCTGCCTGGTCTTCCCCGTCCGGGACCGCCACGGCTGGCTCCCGGTCTCAGCGAGGGACGGGACGACGGACGAACCGATGACCGAGGAGGTCTTCCACCTCGTCGAGGCGCCCGCGCTGTCCGAGTTCTGGCGCTCCCTCTTCGAGCGGGAGGACGTAGCGGAGCAGGACTTCTTCGACCGCGCCCGCCAGAGCTTCCCGGAACTGGTCTTCGCCGACTCCCTCTCCTTCCGCAAGTTCGACGGCTCCTACGCGGAGATGCGCGACTGGGTCGTGCGGCTCCTGGGCGTGGTGCACGACCACTTCACCGAGGCCCTGGCCCTGCACTCGGGGCAGCCGCACCAGGTTCAGGCCGAACTGGGACGGTTCGGCCTGAACCTGTCCCCCGAGAGCCCCAACACCCGCTCCAAGCCGGGAATCATGAAACAGCGCGACGTCGACCACAAGGGTGAGACCTACCGCTGCGAGTGGCACGGCAAGAAGGAACGGTACCGAAACCGCGTTCACTTCAGCCTTCCCGAACCCCGCCTCGGCGGTCGCATCCTCATCGGCATCTTCGTGGACCATCTGGACACCTGAGCACGGGAAGGGGAGACGCGCTCCCGTACTGCGCGTACTCGCACCCCGGAGCCGCGTACTCGACGGCCTCCGGGGCGTTTGCGAGGTCTTGGCTGGGGCGTCACGAGGCGGTATGCCCACACGACATATCCACCGGTGAGGACCAGATCAGACCGACGCCCCGCCCGTGGCTTATCGCGCGGAGCGCCGGGCAATCCGCCCCTCAGCCCCGAGACCGGCAGTCTCCTGACGTGGCCCAAAAGTCCCTGAGAAGTCCCACAGGCGAAGCCGAATCCCCTCCTGGCTTGCATAAGTGCAGGCCAGGAGGGGTGTGACGATATTGATTCCGACGGCTTTCAGATGTCGCGGAAGATGTCGATGCGCGCACCCACCGAATTGAGTCGCTCGGCCAGGTCCTCGTAGCCGCGGTTGATGACGTAGACGTTGCGCAGCACCGAGGTGCCCTCGGCCGCCATCATCGCCAGCAGCACGACCACGGCCGGGCGCAGGGCGGGCGGGCACATCATCTCGGCGGCCCGCCAGCGGGTGGGGCCCTCGACCAGGACGCGGTGGGGGTCCAGGAGCTGGAGACGCCCGCCGAGCCGGTTGAGGTCGGTCAGGTAGATGGCGCGGTTGTCGTAGACCCAGTCGTGGATGAGGGTCTTGCCCTGGGCGCTGGCGGCGATGGCCGCGAAGAAGGGCACGTTGTCGATGTTGATGCCGGGGAACGGCATCGGGTGGATCTTGTCGATCGGCGCCTCCAGCTTGGAGGGCCGCACGGTGAGGTCGACCAGACGGGTGCGGCCGTTGTCGGCGCGGTACTCCGCGCCGCGGTCGTGGTCCAGGCCCATCTCCTCCAGCACGGCCAGCTCGATCTCCAGGAACTCGACCGGCACCCGGCGCACCGTCAGCTCCGACTCGGTGACCACGGCCGCGGCCAGCAGGCTCATCGCCTCCACCGGGTCCTCGGAGGGGTAGTAGTCCACGTCGCGGTCGATGTGGGGGACGCCGTGGACGGTGAGCGTGGTGGTGCCCACCCCCTCCACCCGCACGCCCAACTGCTCCAGGAAGAAGCACAGGTCCTGGACCATGTAGTTGGAGGAGGCGTTGCGGATGACGGTGGTGCCGTCGTGCCGGGCGGCGGCCAGCAGGGCGTTCTCGGTGACGGTGTCCCCGCGCTCGGTCAGCACGATGGGGCGGACGGGGCGCACCGAGCGGTTGACCACCGAGTGGTAGGTGCCTTCGGTCGCGGTGACCTCCAGGCCGAAGTGCCGCAGCGCGCTCATGTGCGGCTGCACGGTGCGGGTGCCCAGGTCGCAGCCGCCGGCGTAGGGAATGCGGAAGTGGTCCACGCGGTGCAGCAGGGGGCCGAGGAACATGATGATGCTGCGGGTGCGGCGGGCGGCGTCGGCGTCGATGCCGTCCAGGTCCAGCTCGTCCGGCGGGACGATCTCCAGGTCGGCGCCGTCGTTGATCCAGCGGGTGCGCACCCCGATGGAGCCGAGCACCTCCAGGATCCGGTAGACCTCCTCGATCCGGGCGACACGGCGCAGCACGGTGCGGCCGGAGTTCAGCAGGGAGGCGCACAGCAGGGCGACGCAGGCGTTCTTGCTGGTCTTGACGTCGATGGCGCCGGACAGTCGGCGGCCTCCGACGACCCGCAGATGCATCGGGCCGGAGTAGCCCAGTGAGACGATCTCGCTGTCCAGTGCTTCACCGATACGGGCGATCATCTCAAGACTGATGTTTTGATTGCCGCGCTCGATGCGGTTGACCGCGCTCTGGCTGGTGGCCAGCGCCTCCGCCAGCTGGGCCTGGGTCCAGCCGCGGTGCTGGCGGGCGTCGCGGATGAGTTTGCCGATACGCATGAGGTAGTCGTCGATCACGAGAGCGATGTTATCTCAGATATGAGATGTCAACCTCTGGGGTGCGGGTGTATTCCTGTGTTTTTCGCACATCTTCGCATTTTCACCCTTTTGCCTCCCGGGTGCATCTCCATCCGGCGTCGCGCCGGTACGTGGGGGGTGCGCGTGGGTACCCGGAGTCAGGCGGGGCATGACCGTGGGGCCGCCATGTACTAGAGTTATCTCGACATCGAGATATCTACCGAGAGGCGTACCGCCGCCGCGTCCACCGAGGCTTCGCCGGGCGCCCCTCGACTTAGGTGAACCTGAGCGAAGTGGTCGGGGCCCGGGGCGGCAGGATCGCGGTGGTACGCGCGAACCCATGCACTTGAAGGAGACTGTCGTGTCGGCGAACAGCTTCGACGCCCGCAGCACGCTGCAGGTGGGCGACGAGTCGTACGAGATCTTCCGGCTGGACAAGGTCGAGGGCTCCGCCCGGCTGCCGTACAGCCTGAAGGTCCTCCTGGAGAACCTCCTCCGCACCGAGGACGGCGCGAACATCACCGCCGACCACATCCGGGCGCTGGGCGGCTGGGACTCCCAGGCCCAGCCCAGCCGGGAGATCCAGTTCACGCCGGCCCGCGTGATCATGCAGGACTTCACCGGCGTGCCCTGCGTGGTGGACCTGGCCACCATGCGCGAGGCCGTCAAGGAACTCGGCGGCGACCCGTCGAAGATCAACCCGCTCGCCCCGGCCGAGCTGGTCATCGACCACTCCGTCATCGCCGACAAGTTCGGCACCCCGGAGTCCTTCGCGCAGAACGTGGAGCTGGAGTACGGCCGCAACCGCGAGCGCTACCAGTTCCTGCGCTGGGGCCAGACCGCCTTCGACGAGTTCAAGGTCGTGCCCCCCGGCACCGGCATCGTCCACCAGGTGAACATCGAGCACCTGGCCCGCACCGTCATGGTGCGGGGCGGCCAGGCCTACCCCGACACCCTGGTCGGCACCGACTCGCACACCACCATGGTCAACGGCCTGGGCGTGCTGGGCTGGGGCGTCGGCGGCATCGAGGCCGAGGCCGCGATGCTGGGCCAGCCGGTCTCCATGCTCATCCCGCGCGTGGTCGGCTTCAAGCTGACCGGCGAGCTGCCCGCCGGCACCACCGCCACCGACCTGGTGCTGACCATCACCGAGATGCTCCGCGAGCACGGTGTGGTCGGCAAGTTCGTGGAGTTCTACGGCGAGGGCGTGGCCGCCACCTCGCTGGCCAACCGCGCCACCATCGGCAACATGTCGCCGGAGTTCGGCTCCACCGCCGCGATCTTCCCCGTCGACGGCGAGACCCTGAACTACCTGCGCCTGACCGGCCGCTCCGACCAGCAGATCGCGCTGGTCGAGGCGTACGCCAAGGAGCAGGGCCTGTGGCTGGACCCGGCAGCCGAGCCGGACTTCTCCGAGAAGCTGGAGCTCGACCTCTCCACCGTCGTGCCCTCCATCGCCGGCCCCAAGCGCCCGCAGGACCGCATCGTCCTGGCCGGGGCAGCCGAGCAGTTCCGCAAGGACGTGCGCGCCTACGTCTCCGCCGGCGCCACCGGCGGCGAGGACCGCAGGCCGGGTGTCCCCGCGCAGGAGCAGCCCAAGGGCGTGGCCTCCCCGGTGGACGAGGCGAGCGCCGAGTCCTTCCCGGCCTCCGACGCCCCGGCCTACGGCCACCAGGAGAACGGCTCGGGCGCGCCGCGGCACGCCGACGGCCCGGCCGGCGACGCGCCGTCCAACCCGGTCACCGTCACCGCCCCCGACGGCACCGAGTACGAGCTGGACCACGGCGCCGTCACCGTCGCCGCGATCACCTCCTGCACCAACACCTCCAACCCCTACGTCATGGTCGCCGCCGCGCTGGTGGCCAAGAAGGCCGTGGAGAAGGGCCTGACCCGCAAGCCGTGGGTCAAGACCACCCTGGCCCCGGGCTCCAAGGTCGTCATGGACTACTACGACCGCGCCGGCCTCACCCCGTACCTGGACAAGCTGGGCTTCAACCTCGTCGGATACGGCTGCACCACCTGCATCGGCAACTCCGGCCCGCTGCCGGAGGAGGTCTCCAGGGCGGTCAACGAGGGCGACCTCGCCGTGACCTCGGTGCTCTCGGGCAACCGCAACTTCGAGGGCCGCATCAACCCCGACGTCAAGATGAACTACCTGGCGTCCCCGCCGCTGGTCGTCGCGTACGCCATCGCGGGCTCGATGAGGACCGACATCACCCGTGAGCCGCTGGGCACCGACAAGGACGGCGCCCCGGTCTTCCTCAAGGACGTGTGGCCCTCCGAGCAGGAGGTCAACGACGTCGTCGCCTCCGCCATCGGCGAGGACATGTTCTCCACCTCCTACCAGGACGTCTTCGCGGGCGACGCCCAGTGGCAGGCGCTGCCGGTGCCCACCGGCGACACCTTCGAGTGGGACCCGCGGTCCACCTACGTGCGCAAGCCCCCGTACTTCGAGGGCATGGGCATGGACCCGGAGCCGGTGCAGGACATCTCCGGCGCCCGCGTCCTGGCCAAGCTGGGCGACTCGGTCACCACCGACCACATCTCCCCGGCGGGCGCCATCAAGGCCGACACCCCGGCCGGCAAGTACCTCACCGAGCACGGTGTGGAGCGCCGCGACTTCAACTCCTACGGCTCGCGCCGCGGCAACCACGAGGTCATGATCCGCGGCACCTTCGCCAACATCCGTCTGCGCAACCAGATCGCACCGGGCACCGAGGGCGGCTACACCCGCGACTTCACCGTCGAGGGAGCGCCGGTCTCCTTCATCTACGACGCCTCCCAGAACTACCAGGCCGCCGGCATCCCGCTGGTCGTCCTGGCGGGCAAGGAGTACGGCTCGGGCTCCTCGCGGGACTGGGCGGCCAAGGGCACCGCGCTGCTGGGCGTCAAGGCCGTCATCGCCGAGAGCTACGAGCGCATCCACCGCTCGAACCTGATCGGCATGGGCGTGCTGCCGCTGCAGTTCCCCGAGGGGCAGTCGGCCGGGTCGCTGGGCCTGACGGGCGAGGAGGCCTTCTCATTCAGCGGCATCACCGCGCTGAACGAGGGCGGCATCCCGGGCACGGTGAAGGTGACCACCGACACCGGTGTGGAGTTCGACGCCACGGTGCGCATCGACACCCCCGGTGAGGCGGACTACTACCGCAACGGCGGCATCATGCAGTACGTGCTGCGCTCGCTGATCCGCAAGTGAGCTGTGGGTGATCCGTACCCGAGGCGCCGCCGGCCGCCGTACGGGTGACCGTGCGAGTGACCGTGCGGGCCGCCGGCCGGCGGCAGCGTTCAAGGGGTGACGGCGGGGCCGTACCTCCCATGGTGGGAGGTACGGCCCCGCCGCGTTTCCCGGAGGTCTCAACTCGGGAAAGACTGGCACCCGAACGCGCACCGATCTTGCCCACCGGAAGGAGAGTGGACTATACCTGTCGGCGTCTGAGCGGTCATATCAGAAGACGAGAATCAGAAAGGCCGTGCCTCTGGAGGAACGGTACGGGCGAGACCGGCACGGCTCCGCACGACCCGGCGTTACATCCCGCACAACTCTGCTTCAACTCACGGCGGTGTCCGGGAGTTCCGGCACACCGCCTGAGTCCTTCACGGAAGGCGAGGACTTGAGCATGGGATCCACCGATGTCAACCGTCGTGATCTGATCAAGCGGGCCACCGCGGCCGGCCTGATCGCAGTCCCCGCCATGAGCGCGCTCTCCGCCTGCGCCAGCGGCGACGGCGGAGGCGGGACCGAGGTCGCCAAGGGCCAGAAGACCGAGGACAACCCGCTGGGCGTCAACAAGGACGCCGGCCTGGACTTCGTCATCTTCGACGGCGGCTTCGGCACCCAGTACGGCAAGGACGCCGCGAAGGTCTACGAGGAGAGCTACGGCAAGGTCGAGCTCACCGCCACCCAGAAGATCCGCTCGGTCCTCCAGCCCAGAATGGTCGGCGGCAACCCGCCCGACCTCATCGACAACTCCGGCGCCGAGCAGATGGACGCGGCCACCCTGATCGCCAAGGACCAGCTCGCCGAGCTGACCCCCCTGCTGGACGCCCCCTCCCTCGACGACCCGGAGACCAGGGTCCGCGACACTCTCCTGCCGGGCACCATCGAGATGGGCCAGTACGGCGACGAGAAGGTCTGGCGCCTGAACTACGCCTACACCGTCTACGGCCAGTGGTACTCCAGGAAGCTGCTGGCCGACAACGACTGGGAGTATCCCAGGACCTGGGACGAGATGCTGGCCCTGTGCGCCAAGGCCGGGAAGAAGGGCATCGCGGGCTGGACTTACGCCGGCCAGCACCCGTACTACATCCCCTTCACCCTCTACCCGTTCATCGGGAAGATCGGCGGCCGGGAGGTCCTGGACTCCATCGACAACCTGGAGCCGAACGCCTGGAAGCACGACGCGGTCAAGAGCGCCTTCGAGGCCTATCACGAGCTGTCCGCCAAGGGGTACATCCTGCGGGGCACCCCGGGGCTGGACCACATCCAGTCCCAGACCCAGTGGACCAAGGGCAAGTGCCTCTTCATCCCCAACGGCTCCTGGGTGGAGAACGAGGCCGCCGACACCACGCCCGCCGACTTCGACATGGCCTGCGGCGCGGTCACCGGACTGGACGACTCCGACAAGATGCCCTTCGGCACCCTGTGGGCGCAGGCCGGCGAGCCGTTCATAGTGCCCGCCCAGGCCGGCAACCCGGCCGGCGGCATGGAACTGCTGCGGATCATGCTGAGCAGGAAGTCGGCGCAGAACTTCTCCAGGCTGGTGAAGTCGCTGACCTGTGTGGCCGGCGCCACCGAGGGCATGGAGATGTCCCCCGGACTGGCCTCCTCCAGCCAGGTGCTCGGGGACGCCGGGGACAACGTGGTCAACCCGCGCATCTTCGACTGGTACCAGACCCTCCACAAGGAGCAGATCGGCTCGGTGCTCGCCGAACTGCTGGCCGGCCGGATGAAGCCCGCCGAGGCCATGGACAAGTGCCAGGAGTACGCCGACCGGACGGCCAAGGACGACTCGGTCAGGAAGTACGAGCACGCGTGAGCCGGATCCCCACCGGGCCCCGCGGGAGCCGTACGGCTCGCACGAGCCGCACGAGCCGGAACAGCCGGAGGACGCAGATGGGACGGGGGCGGCATGGCCAGTGACAGCCCGGCGGTGGCCGAGGCCGGCAGGGAAGCGGCGCCCCCGCCGGGAAGGGTCGGCGGGGGCCGGGGGGAGCGGTGCGTCTCCCCCCGCCACCGGACCCGTCTGAAGTACCGGTTCATCGCCGGTTTCCTCGCAGGGCCCCTGGCGCTCTACGGCGTCCTGGTCGTGTCGCCCTTCTTCCAGACGTTCTACTACTCACTGACCGACTGGACGGGCCTCAGCAGCGACTTCGCCTTCGTCGGACTGGACAACTTCAGCCGCCTGACGCAGGACGAGATCTTCCGCGAGGCGCTGTGGCACAACGTCCTGCTGCTGCTGGTCCTGCCCGTCGTCACCCTCGGGCTGGGCCTGTTCTTCGCCTTCATGCTCAACGTCGGCGGCCGGCACCGGCGGGGCGAGGCGGTGGCGGGGGTGCGCGGCTCACGCTTCTACAAGATCGTCTACTTCTTCCCGCAGGCGCTGTCGATCGCGATCGTGGTGGTGCTGTGGAAGTACATCTTCAACCCCGTCGGCGGCCTGCTCAACGGCGTACTGTCGGCCGTCGGCCTGGGTCAGTGGCAGCAGAGCTGGCTCGGTGACCCCCGGCTGGCCTTCTGGTGCGTCGTGGTCGTGATGGTGTGGGCGAACGTCGGCTTCTACGTAGTGCTCTTCTCCGCGGCCATGGGCTCCATCCCGCGCGAGATCTACGAGGCGGCGCTGCTGGACGGCGCCGGCCGGACGACCACGTTCTTCCGCGTCACCCTGCCGCTGATGCGCGACACCGTGCAGACCGGCTGGGTGTACATGGGCATCATGGCGCTCGACGCCTTCGCCGTGGTGCACATCCTGACGGTGAACGCGGGCGGTCCCGCCTACTCGACCATCGTCGCGCCGGTCTACCTGTACAACAAGGCGTTCCAGGACGGACAGGCCGGCTACGCCACCGCCGTCGCCGTGGCCCTGCTGATCGTCACCATGGTCTTCTCCGTGGCGGCGATGGCGTTCGGGCGGAGCAAGGACCGGATCGAGTTCTGACAGGCCAGCGGGAGAACCAGCCATGACCACTGCCGAACCGTCACGCTCCCTCAGGCCGGGGGATCCCGAGGAGACCGCCGAGGCCCTCACCAGGGGCACCAGGGGCACCAGGGACACAGCCGGTCCCCAGCGGCCCGCGAAGGAACCCGGCAGGGGCGCCGGGCGGGACGGGGCGGGCACGGAGGGCCGCACCCTCAGCGCCTTCTCGCACGCCTTCCTGGTGCTGTGGGCCGTGATGGCCGCCGGGCCCCTGCTGTGGGCGGTGATGAACTCCCTCAAGTCCTCCGGCGCCATCCTGGAGGACCCCTGGTCGCTTCCGCGGAGACTGAACTGGGAGAACTGGTCCTTCGCCTGGAACGAGGCGAACATCGGCCAGTACACGATCAACTCGGTGATCGTGGTGGGTGGTTCGGTGGTCGGCACCATGCTGCTGGGCTCGATGGTGGCCTACGTCCTGGCCCGCTACGACTTCCCCGGCAACCGGCTGGTCTACTTCCTGTTCGTCGGCGGCATGGCGTTCCCGATCATCGTCGCCCTGGTGCCGCTGTTCTTCGTGATGAAGAACTTCGCGCTGCTGGACACCTACCACGGCCTGATCCTGGTCTACATCGCCTACTCGCTGCCGTTCACGGTCTTCTTCATGTCGGCCTTCTTCCGCACCCTGCCCTCCTCGGTCGCGGAGGCCGCGGAGATCGACGGCGCCTCGCACAGCCGGATCTTCTTCCAGGTCATGCTGCCGATGGCCAAGCCCGGCCTGATAAGCGTGGGCATCTTCAACTTCCTGGGCCAGTGGAACCAGTACCTGATCCCCCAGGTGGTGCACGTCGGCGACGCCGACAAGTACGTGCTCACCCAGGGCCTGGCCAACCTGGCCGCCCAGACCGGCTACCGCGGCAACTGGGGCGGGCTCTTCGCCGGACTGACCCTGGCGGTGCTGCCCATCCTCGTCGTCTACGTCGTCTTCCAGCGCCAGGTGCAGGCCGGACTGACCGCGGGTGCGCTGAAGTAGTCCCGCCCCCGCCCACCACCGTCCGCCCCGAGGCGGCCGCCGCACGCCGGTGGCCGCCTTCCGGCTTCCGTGCGCGGGCAACATCTGAGCGCCCACCCCGCTCAAGGTCTTGACGGAAGATAACGCTTCGGGCTGTCCTTATGGTTCACGTATTGGAGACAAGCCGCACCTCCTCGGAGTGGTGCGGCCCGCGGGCAGGTCGTCGAGCCGCCCGTCGAGGCGGGAGTGGATGAGTCGTGGAGACTCCGGGGTCGCAGTCCTCTCTGCACCGGGCCAACCTGGAACGGGTGGTACGAGCCGTGCGCATCGCGGGCTCGCTCACCCAGGCGGAGATCGCGCGGACCACGGGGCTGTCGGCCGCGACGGTCTCCAACATCGTCCGGGAGCTGAAGGACAACGGCACGGTCGAGGTCACCCCGACCTCCGCCGGAGGACGCCGGGCCCGCAGCGTCTCGCTGTCGGGGGACGCCGGCATCGTCGTCGGCGCCGACTTCGGCCACTCCCATCTGCGTGTCGCCGTCGGCAACCTGGCCCACCAGGTGCTCGCCGAGGAGTCCGAGCCCATCGACGTGGACGCCTCCGCCTCCCAGGGCTTCGACCGGGCCGAGCGGCTGGCGGAGCGGCTGATCGAGGTGACCGGCTTCTGCCGGGAGAAGGTCATCGGACTGGGCCTGGGCGTCCCCGGGCCGATCGACATCGAGACCGGCGTGCTGGGCTCCAGCACCATCCTGCCGGGCTGGGCGGGGACCAACCCGCGGGAGGAGCTGGCCTCCCGGCTCGGCGTGGAGGTCCACGTCGACAACGACGCCAACCTCGGCGCGCTGGGCGAGCTGGTGTGGGGCAGCGGGCGCGGCGCGCGGGACCTGGCGTACATCAAGGTCGCCAGCGGCGTCGGCGCGGGCCTGGTGATCGACGGTCAGATCTACCGCGGTCCGGGCGGCACCGCGGGTGAGATCGGGCACATCACGCTGGACGAGTCCGGCCCGGTGTGCCGGTGCGGCAACCGCGGCTGCCTGGAGACGTTCACCGCGGCCCGCTACGTCCTGCCGCTGCTGCACTCCAGCCACGGACCCGACCTGACCATGCCGGGGATGGTCAAACTCGCCCGCTCCGGCGATCCGGGCTGCCGCCGGGTGGTGGCCGATGTCGGGCGCCACGTGGGCAGCGGCGTCGCCAACCTGTGCAACCTGCTCAACCCCAGCCGGGTCGTGCTCGGCGGCGATCTGGCCGAGGCCGGAGAGCTGGTGCTCGGCCCGATCCGCGACTCGGTCTCCCGCTACGCCATCCCCAGCGCGGCCCGGCAGCTGACGGTGGTGCCCGGAACCCTGGGGGGCCGCGCGGAGGTGCTGGGCGCGCTGGCGCTGGTGCTGAGCGAGATGGGCGACTCCACACTGCTGGACGGCTCGCTGAACGGCTCGCCGAACGGGGCGGGGCGCGTGCCCGCCGTGGCGGCGCCCGCCGGGGCCTGACCGGGCAGGGAGGCGGGACCGGGGACGGGCACCGAAAACAAGCGAAGAGAAGAACGGGGCAAACCAGCTCGAAAAGGTGCTTCAGTGTCCGTGTCGCGGCGGCGAGAGCGCTCTCGTTGCCACTCTGCGTTCACTTTGTTCACGCATGGCATCGTTGCGTTCTCGTTAAGAATTTACTTCTTGACGGCAGGTGTCACTACGAGTTGACTTCCTGCCACCTCGGCCGCAGCGACGCGGCCTCATCAGGGAGGTTCTGTATGAACACGCAACTGCGCCGTGCCGCCGTGGCCGCGGCCGCGACCGCCATGGCCGTTTCGCTCGCCGCCTGCGGGAGCGCCAAGGAAGCCGGAGGCAACGGCTCGGAGGGCGACGACGAGAAGAAGGACGGCCCGCTGACCATCGGCCTGCTGCTGCCGGAGGACCAGACGGCCCGCTACGAGAACTTCGACAGGCCCCTCATAGAGAAGAGGATCAAGGAACTCTGCTCCGACTGCGAGGTCAGCTACGTCAACGCCAAGGAGGACGCGTCGACGCAGCAGCAGCAGATGAACTCGATGATCACCAAGAAGGTGGACGCGATCATCCTGGACGCGGTGGACGCCAAGTCCATCGCCGGCTCGGTCAACAAGGCGGACCAGGCCGGTATCCCGGTCGTCGCCTACGACCGCCTCGCCGAGGGCCCGATCTCCGCCTACACCTCCTTCGACAACGAGCAGGTCGGCAAGGTCCAGGGCACCGCCCTGCTGGAGGAGCTCGGCGGCAAGGCCGAGGACGGCCAGATCGTCATGATGAACGGGTCGCCGACCGACCCCAACGCGGCCATGTTCAAGAAGGGCGCCAAGTCCGTCCTGGACGGCAAGGTGAAGGTGGGCAAGTCCTACGACACCACCGGCTGGAAGCCCGAAGAGGCCAACAAGAACATGAGCGGTGCCATCGCCTCCCTGGGCAAGGAGAACATCGTCGGCGTCTACTCCGCCAACGACGGCATGGCCGGCGGCATCATCACCGCGCTCAAGAGCGCCGGCGTCGACCCGCTGCCGCCGGTCACCGGCCAGGACGCCGAGCTGGCGGGCCTCCAGCGCATCGTCTCCGGCGACCAGTTCATGACGGTCTACAAGCCCTTCCAGCCCGAGGCCTACGCCGCCGCCGAGATGGCCGTCGCCCTGGCCCGCGGTGAGGAGCCGGAGACCGAGACCACCGTCGACAGCGCCACCACCAAGGACGTGCCCGCGACCCTGATCGAGCCGATCGCGGTGACCGTCGAGAACCTCAAGGACACCGTCGTCGAGGACGGCCTCTACACGGTGGAGGAGATCTGCACGGCCAAGTACGCCGAGGCGTGCGAGAAGGCCGGTCTGAAGTAACGGTCCGGCACCCCGCCGGCCCACCGGTGCCCGCGCCCCGTCTCGTTCTAGGAGTTGGTTCACGTGTCCGCTACGCCTGTACTGGCGTTGCGCGGGATCTCCAAGCGCTTCGGTGCCGTTCAGGCGCTCACCGATGTCGATCTGGAGGTCCACGCAGGCGAGGTGGTCGCCCTGGTGGGCGACAACGGCGCCGGGAAGTCCACCCTCGTGAAGACGATCGCCGGCGTCGGTCCCGCCGACGAGGGCGTCTTCGAATGGCAAGGCAGAGCCGCCGAGGTCAACCGGCCGCACGACGCCCAGGACCTGGGCATCGCGACCGTCTACCAGGACCTCGCGCTCTGCGACAACCTCGACGTGGTCGGCAACCTGTTCCTCGGGCGCGAGATCCTGCGCTCCGGCGTCCTCGACGAGATCGAGATGGAGCGCCGCGCCCGGGAACTGCTCGACACCCTGTCGATCCGCATCCCCAGCGTCCGCATCCCCGTCGCCTCCCTCTCCGGCGGCCAGCGGCAGGTCGTCGCGATCGCCCGCTCGATGCTGGGCGAGCCCAAGCTCGTCATCCTCGACGAGCCCACCGCCGCCCTCGGCGTCGAGCAGACCGCCCAGGTCCTCGACCTGGTCGAGAGGCTGCGCGAACGCGGCCTGGCCGTCATCCTCATCAGCCACAACATGGCGGACGTCAAGGCGGTCGCCGACAAGGTGGCGGTGCTCCGGCTCGGCCGCAACAACGGCGTCTTCGACGTCGCGAGCACATCCCAGGAAGAGATCATCTCCGCCATCACCGGCGCCACGGAGAACGCCGTGACCCGCCGCAGGGCGCGTACCGCGGGGAGCCGACCGTGAGTGAGACCAAGCTTTCCGAGAACTCCGGGGCCGCCACCCCGGCATCCGCCTCCGGCGGCAGCGCGCCGGCGGCCGTCGACCCGCGCCTGCTCGTGCGCGAACAGGGCCTGGCGGGCTACTGGACCGACTTCAAGCGGAAGATGCGCACCGGCGAACTGGGCTCCGTGCCCGTCGTCGTCGGCCTGATCCTCATCTGGGCGATCTTCCAGATGCAGGACTCGGCCTTCCTCTCGGCCGAGAACCTCTCCAACCTGTCGGTCTACATCGTCGGCACCGGCCTGATCTCCGTCGGCATCGTCTTCGTGCTGCTGCTGGGCGAGATCGACCTGTCGGTCGGCTCGGTCAGCGGCCTGGCCTCCGCCGTCTTCGCCGTACTCGCGGTGAACAACGGGATGAACGAGTGGCTGGCGGTCGTCCTGGCGCTGCTCACCGGAGCGGCGGTCGGCGCCTTCCACGGCTACTTCTTCGCCAGGATCGGCGTCCCCGCCTTCGTCGTCACCCTGGCGGGCCTGCTGGCCTGGAACGGCCTGATGCTGAAGGTGCTCGGCACCGACGGCACCATCAACCTGGACCGCGAGGGCCTGGTCGGCACCCTGTCCAACCACTACTTCACCGACATCGCCGTCGCCTACGGCACCGCGGCGGTCGCGGTCGGCGTCTTCTTCGCCGTCCAGTTCACCGGCGCCCGGCGCCGCACCGCGGCCGGCATCCCCGCCCGCCCGCTCAGCGAGATCGTCGTGCGCACCGCGGTGCTGGCCCTGCTCGCCTTCGGCGCCGCCCACACGCTCAACCAGTACCGGGGCGTGCCGCTGGCGCTGCTGATCTTCCTGGTCGTGCTGGTGGCGCTGGACTTCGTCCTCAAGCGCACCTCCTACGGCCGCAAGGTCTTCGCGCTCGGCGGCAACACCGAGGCGGCGCGCCGCGCCGGCATCAACGTCGAGCTGGTGCGCGTCTCGGTCTTCTCCGTCGCGGGCACCATGGCCGCCTTCGGCGGACTGATGATCGCCTCCCGCATCCTGGCCGCCAACCAGGGCGCGGGCAGCGGCAACCTGCTGATGGAGGCCATCGCCGCGGCCGTCATCGGCGGCACCAGCCTCTTCGGCGGGCGCGGCTCGGTGTGGTCCGCGCTGCTGGGCATGCTGGTGATCGGCTCGATCGCCAACGGCATGGCCCTGCTGGGCATCGCCGCGGCCATCCAGTACATGATCACAGGCGCGGTGCTGCTGGCCGCGGTCGTCATCGACTCGGTCTCCCGGCGCACCCAGCGCTCGGCGGGCCGCACCTGACCGCGCACCCGCGCACCCGCTCCGCCCGGTGCCGGGCCCCTCGCCGCGAGGGGCCC
>NZ_JAJFAU010000225.1 GCF_022614595.1 Streptomyces sp. CNQ085 | reverse complement strand
CAACGCGTAATACGCGGTCAGGAACACGATCGGCACCGACGCCGCCTGCTCGAACGACCACCCCTCCGGCACCCGCACCAACAACCGCGCATCCGTCACAGCCGTCGGAGCGAACGCCCCGTCCAACAGCCCCATCACCCGATCACCGACAACAAGTCCCGTCACATCGGGCCCGACCTCCACCACCACACCGGCACCCTCATGCCCAAGCCGACCGGCATCCCCCGGATACATCCCAAGCACATTCAGCACATCACGGAAGTTCACCCCCGCCGCCCGCACCCCGACCCGCACCTCACCAGCCCGCAATGCACCCGGCCCCTCAGGAACCAGCCCCACACCATCCAGCCGCCCCTGCGCCACCACATCCATCCGCCACCCAGCACCCACCCCCACAGGCGGCACCAGCACCCCACCGGACGCCACCCGCACCATCCGCGGCACCCACACCTGTCCGTCCCGGAGGGCGACTTGATCCGTGTCGTCGGTGGGCAGGGCGGCGGCCAGGCGGTAGGACGCGGGGTCGTCGTCGATGTCGACGAGGGCGAAGCGGCCGGGGTGCTCATTCATGGCGGAGCGCACCAGACCCCAGACGCCAGCGCCGCCGACATCGGCTGTCTCGCCGTCCCGCACAGCCACGGCCCCCTGGGTCACGATCACCAGGCGGGACGCGGCGAACTTCGGCTGGGCGACCCACTCCCGGACGGCGGCCAGGGTCGCGGCGACGACGTCCGCGACGGGGCCGTCGGCGGCGACGGGGAGCAGGACCCGGCGTGGCGCGTCGGCCCCGGTGTCGAGGGCGGTGAGCAGGGCGTCCAGGTCGGGGTGGACCGGGGCGTCGAGACCGCGACCCGAGTCGCCGATGACGACGGTGCCGGCTGTCTGTCGTTCGGCGTTCGGCGCGGCGAGCGGGGTCCACTCGACGCGGTAGAGGTGCTCGGTGCCTTGCGCGGACTGCTGCGCGGCGAGTTCCGTCGTCGAGACGGGGCGCAGGAGCAGGGAGTCGACCGTGGCCACGGGTTCGCCGGTCGCGTCGGCGACGCGCAGGCCGATCTCGCCCTCGCCGCGCATGCGCAGCCGGGCCCGGACCGAAGAGGCGCCGACGGCTGTGAGGGTCACGCCGGACCACAGGAACGGCAGGAGCGCGGTCCGGTCGTCGCCGCCGCGCAGGGCGAGGGCGTGGAGCACGGTGTCGAGGAGGGCGGGGTGGAGGCCGAAGGAGGCGGCGTCGGCGGCGGCGGTTTCGGGGAGGGCGGCCTCGACGTACCAGTCGTCGGCGTCACGCCAGACGCGGGTGATGCCCCGGAACGTGGGGCCGTACTGAAGGCCGACCTCGGCAAGGCGGTCGTGGAGGCCGGCGAGGTCGGCGGGCTCGGCGTCGGCGGGTGGCCAGGCGCGCAGGTTCCAGTCGTCGCCGGGGATGGTGCGGTCGCTGACCGTGCCGGTCGCGTGGAGCGTCCAGGCCTGTTCGACCTCGGCGTCCTCAGCGCGGGAGTAGACGCGCACGGTGCGGTGGCCGTCGTCGGTGGCGGCGTCGATGACGACCTGGACCTGGGCGGCGCCGTGCTCGGGGAGGACCAGGGGGGCTTGGAGGGTGAGTTCGTCGAGGTGGTCGCAGTCGACGCGCAGGCCGGCCTGGACGGCGAGTTCGACGAGGGCGGTGCCGGCGACGACGGCGAGTCCGCCGACGAGGTGGTCGGCGAGCCAGGGAGTGGTGGCGACGGACAAGCGGGCGGTGAGCAGGACGTTGTCGGAGCCGGCGACGGCGACGGCGGCGCCCAGCAGCGGGTGCCCGGCGACACCGAGGCCGAGGCCGCGGGCGTCGGAGGCGGGGCGGGAAGCGTCGAGCCAGTAGCGGTGGCGTTGGAAGGCGTAGGTGGGCAGGTCGGTGTGGCGGGCACCGATGCCGGTGAACACGGCGGACCAGTCGGTGTTGGCGCCCCGTACGAACATCTCGGCGAGCGCGGTGAGTACCGAGGCGCACTCGTCGCGGCCCTCGCGCAGGGTGGCGACGGCGGTGGTGTCGGGGGCGGTGGTCTGGATCAGGCCGGTGAGGACGGGGTCCGCGCCGATCTCGAGGAAGCGGGTGACGCCGAGTTCGGTGGTGGCGGTGCGGACGGCGGCGTGGAAGTGTACGGCGTCGCGGACCTGTCGTACCCAGTAGTCGGGGCTCGCCCAGTCGTCGTCGGCGGCCCGTCCGGTGAGGGTGCTGACGGCGGGCAGGACGGGGCGGCGATGGGTGATGCCGGCGATGGTCTCGGCGAACTCGTCGGTCATGGGGGCCATGAGCGGGGAGTGGAAGGCGTGGCTGACCCGCAGGCGGGTCACCCGCAGTTCGCGTGCGTGGGCGGCCTCCATGATCCGTGCGACTGCCTGCTCGGTGCCGGAAACCACGACGGCGCGCGGTCCGTTGACCGCGGCGATGACGGCGCCCTCGGCGAGGAGTGCGGTGACCTCGCTTTCGTCGGCCTCGATCGCGGCCATCGCGCCGCCGTCCGGGAGCGCCTGCATGAGCCGGGCGCGGGCGGCCACGAGGCATACGGCGTCGGGGAGTTCGAGGGCACCGGCGGCGTGGGCGGCGACGATCTCGCCGATCGAGTGACCGATGACGACGTCGGGTTCGGCGCCCCAGCCGCGCAGCAGGGCGACGAGGGCCGCTTCGACGGCGAAGATGACGGTCTGCGCGTAGCCGGTGCGGTCCAGGAGCGCGGCCTGGGGGGTGCCGGGCTCGGCGAGGCACACGTCGCGCACGGACGCGTCGAAGCCGGGCGCGCCGGTGAGTTCGGCGTCGAGCAGGGCGCAGATCTCGTCGAAGGCGCGCGTGTACGCCGGGTGTGCGGCGTACAGTTCGCGACCCATTCCGGGGCGCTGGCTGCCCTGGCCGGTGAACAGCCAGGCCGTACGGCCCTCGGTGACGGCGCCCTGGACGGCGGTCGCGGTGCCGGTGATGTCGGCGACGGCAGTGCGCAGGGTGTGGCGGTCGGAGCCGAGGACGACGGCCCGGTGTTCGAGGACGGCGCGGCCGGTGGCCAGGCTGTGGCCGATGTCGAGGGCGGAGGCGTCGCAGGCGGTGACATGGGCCGCGAGGCGTTCGGCCTGTGCTTCCAGTGCGGTGGCGCTGCGCGCGGTGAGGACCCAGGGGATGCAGGACAGGGTGCCCGGCGCCTCGTGGGTGTCGTCGGCCGTGGGTGCGGGGGCTTCTTCGAGGATGACGTGGGCGTTGGTGCCGCTGATGCCGAAGGAGGACACGGCGGCCCTGCGGGGGCGCTCGGCGCTGGGCCACGGCCGGGCCTCGGTGAGGAGGCGGACGGCGCCCGCCGACCAGTCGATGTGGGAGCTGGGCCGGTCGGCGTGCAGAGTGGGCGGCAGCCGGCGGGCGCGCAGCGCCATGACCATCTTGATGATGCCGGCCACGCCGGCCGCCGCCTGGGTGTGCCCGATGTTGGACTTCACGGAGCCGAGCCAGACGGGGTTCTTCTCGTCCCGTGCCTTGCCGTAGGTGGCGAGCAGGGCTTGGGCCTCGATGGGGTCGCCGAGCCGGGTGCCCGTGCCGTGTGCCTCGACGGCGTCGACGTCGGCGGTGGTGAGCCGGGCGGATTCCAGGGCGCGGCGGATGACGCGCTGCTGCGCGGGCCCGTTGGGTGCGCTCAGGCCGTTGGACGTGCCGTCCTGGTTGACGGCGCTGCCTCGGATCACGGCGAGGACGGGGTGGCCGAGACGCCGGGCCTCGGAGAGGCGCTCCAGGACGAGGACGCCGGCGCCCTCCGCCCAGCCGGTGCCGTCGGCGTCGTCGGCGAAGGCCTTGCACCGGCCGTCCCCGGCGAGTCCGCCCTGCCGGGAGAACTCGACGAACGTGGTCGGCGCGGCCATCACCGTCACGCCGCCCGCGAGCGCCGTCGCGCACTCGCCGGAGCGCAGGGACTGGCAGGCGAGATGCAGGGCGACGAGGGAGGAGGAGCAGGCGGTGTCGATGGTGACGGCGGGGCCCTCGAAGCCGAAGACGTAGGCGATGCGCCCGGAGAAGACGCTGCCGGCGTTGCCGTTGGCGAGGAACCCGGCGACGTCCTTGGGCACTTCCCGCAGCCGGGAGGCGTAGTCGTGGTACATGAGGCCGGCGAAGACACCGGTCGCCGTGCCGCGCAGCGACAGCGGGTCGATGCCGGCCCGCTCCAGGGCTTCCCATGACGTCTCCAGCAGCAGCCGCTGCTGCGGGTCCATGGCCAGGGCCTCGCGGGGGCTGATGCCGAACGCCTCGGCGTCGAACTCGGCCGCCTCGTGCAGGAATCCGCCCTCCCGGGTGGCCGAGGTGCCGGACGCCCGTTCGGTGTCGGTCGCGAACAGGGCGTCCAGGTCCCAGCCGCGGTCGGTGGGGAACGGCGTGATGCCGTCGCCGCTCCCGCTCACCAGCCCCCACAGGTCCTCCGGCGAGTCAACGCCGCCCGGGAAACGGCAGCCCATCCCGACGATGGCGATCGGCTCGTGTTCCTTGGCCTCGGCCTCACGCAGTCGAAGGTGGGCATCCTGGGCGTCGGCGATAGCACGCTTGAGGTATTCGCGGAGCTTTTCCTCGTTCGCCATCTGTTCCTTATCCTTCGAAAGAGCGTGGAGAGCCGAATCAGGGGCTTGGAGTGGTGCGAGGGTCGCCTGGGCGGGCGGTCGTCAGTCGGCGACCCAGGGCTTGTCGTCGAGCAGCGCGAAGAGTTCGTCGTCCGTGGCCTCGTCGAGTTCGACGCGGTTGCCCTGGTCCGCGTCCTGTCCGCCGTCGGTGGCGGCTGCCGACCAAGTGGCGAGCAGTTGCTGGAGCCGTTCGCCGACGGCCGCGCGCACGGTGTCGTCCGCAGCTGGCGCGGTCTCGGCGAGGACGCCGCGGAGCTTGTCCAACTCGCCCATGAGGAAAGCGGTGTCACCGTCTTCGGCGGGAGCGAGTTCCGCGCTGAGGTGGTCGCGGAGGGAGAGGATGGTGGGGTGGTCGAAGATGAGGGTGGCGGGCAGCTGCAACCCGGTCACGCTGCTCAGCCGGTTGCGCAGATCCACCGCCGTCAGCGAGTCGAACCCGAGTTCCTTGAACGCCCGGGAGGCGTCCACCGACGCGGCCGAGGCATGCCCCAGCACGCCGGCCACCTCGGCCAGCA
>NZ_JAJFAU010000224.1 GCF_022614595.1 Streptomyces sp. CNQ085 | reverse complement strand
CGCCGCGTTCCAGGGCCGTCACGAGGGTCGACATGGGGGCGGTCTGGCGGCCCCGGCGGCGCCCTTCAATGGTCCGGCCCGACCGGAAACGGCCGGGCCTGGCCGGGAACGGCCCGGCGCGACCAGGCACGGCCCGGTGCGACCGGAGGATCAGGTGTGGCCCGGGCCTCCGGAGCCGAAACCGCCGCTGCTGCCAGGACTCCAGGTGGGGCGCTTGTCGGGGTCGACGGGGTGGGTGTCCTCGTGTTCCTGGAGTTCGTACGGGAGCCGGCGCCTGCCGTCGCGGGGCAGTTCCTCGTCGTCGCGGACACCGTCCTCGTAGACGATCGGCTCGTCCGGGCAGTCGGTCGGGGTGGAGATCCCCTCGTCGCCTCGGTTGAGGATGCGCAGTCCGTACACCACGGCCAGGACCAGCAGGCCCGCCACCACGATTCCCGCGATGAAGGGGCCGATGCCGATCGTCAGGTCGGAAGCGGCCAGTGGGAGGTGATCCGCCGCGTAGATGCCGTTCATGACGTTCGGGTACCCCTGTGCGGCCCGGTCACTCGGCCCGGGGCGGCTCCTGCCGGTCTCCGGCCCCCGGGGCCGCGGCGCCCGCACCGGGCGCGCTCTCGGCCACCCGTATGGCGTCCCGGTAGGTGCGGGCCGCCGCCCGCAGGGCCGTCTCGGGGTCGGTGCCCCGGGCCTCGGCGCGGGCGGCCAGGGCCAGCAGCTCGTAGCCGACGCCCTCGCCCGCCGGGAGGACGTCGATGCCGGCGGCGCGGGCCCGGCCGGCCAGCTTGGCGGCCAGGGCGAGGGCGGGCTGGCCCAGCGGGATGCCCTCGGTGACCGACTCGCGCCGCTTCTCGATCGCCTTGGTGCGCAGCCAGTGGGCCTTGACCTCCTCCGGTGTCCCGGCGGTCTCGTCACCGAAGACGTGGGGATGGCGGTGGACCAGCTTCTCCACGATCGTGGCCGCCACGTCGTCGACGGAGAACGGCTCGTCGGGGTCGTCCTGGGCGATGCGGGCGTGGAAGACCACCTGGAGCAGCACATCGCCCAGCTCCTCGCGCAGGGCCTCACGGTCGCCCTCCTCGATGGCCTCGACCAGCTCGTACATCTCCTCGACGCCGTACTTGACCAGGTCCTCGCCGGTGCGGGTGCCGCTCCAGGGACACTCGGCGCGGATGCGGTCCATGACCTGCACCAGGTCCAGCAGGCGGGCGCCGGGCAGGTCGTAGGAGCCGGGCAGCAGTTCCAGTTCGGGCATCGCCTCGCGGCCGGAGCCGGCCAGGCGGGCCAGCCCGTCGGTCAGCTCCGGTTCGCCCTCGGCGCCGGCGAGGACCACCACCGTCCGGCCGCCGCCCGCCGCGGGGACACCGTCGCCGCCGTCCGCGCCCGTGCAGGCGTCCACCAGTTCGCGGGCGGTGGGCCGGGCGGTCTCCACCCCGACGCCCGCCTCCCTCACGTACGGCAGCTGCGGGTGGCCGGGGTCCGGGCACAGGACGCGGTCGGCCGCGCACAGCGCCTGCCAGGCGGGCCAGGACAGCAGTCCGGGCGCGACGCGGTGGCTGGTGGTGAGCAGGACGATGCGCCCGGTGGCGGGGGCGGGTGCGGCGTTGGAGGGGTTCACGCCCCGAACGTAACCGATCGGCGCCGGTTCATCCCGCGGGGACCGGCGCACCGGGGTCCGCGGAGCGGGCGGCCTCCACGGGGACGCCCAGGCACCGCTCCAGCTCGGCGAGGTTGGCGCGGGTGGTCTCCCACAACGACCGCTGGCGCCCCAGGACGTCGGCCACCGCCGCGTCGTGGTCGTCCAGCAGCGCCGCGGCCCGCTCGGCCAGCTTCGCGCCCAGCTCCCGGTCGTGCACGGACAGCCCCCACTCCGGGCGGCCGATGTCGGCCAGGAAGTACGCCAGCTTGGGGTGCGAGATCAGGCTGAGGACCGGCGTGCCGCAGCCGAAGGGGATCATCCCGGCGTGCCCGCGCATCCCGATGACCAGGCGGGTACGGCGGAAGCGCTCGTAGATCGCGGCGTTGGGCAGGTCGTAGAGCGGCTCGACCGGCAGCGCGATGCCGTGCTCCCGGCGCAGGTCGTGGACGAACCGTTCGTCGGCGGGCGTGTGGGGCGCGTACCGCACCTCCGCGCGCTTGCCCAGCTCGCGCACCGCGGCGGCCATCCCGGTCAGGAAGTGGCCGTAGTCGTGGCCGAAACGCAGGCCCGCGCGGTCGTACGCGCAGTTGATCAGCACGGTGTCGTCGCGCCGCACGGGATCGGTCCAGTCGGGCGAGAGCCTGCGCAGCACGGTGGTCGGGCACGGCTGGTAGCGCACCTTCTCGCGCAGGGAGGGGGGCAGCAGCGCCCGGACGCGCTCGACCGAGCCGTGGTTGCGCAGGCCGAAGAACGCCGCCTTCTCCACCAGGGCCCGCAGGCTCTCGGTGAACCGGGTGCGGCGGTACGCCTGGCCGTCGAAGACGTTGTAGCCGACGGCGAGGACCGCCAGCGGCACGGTGATCCGCTCCAGCATCTCGTCGGAGACGTTCCACTGCCAGGCACTGTTGCCGTTGGGCCAGGTGTCGGGGAGGAAGAGCCCGCCGCCGCCGACGACCAGGGCGCGGCGGGCGTTCACGCGTTCCAGCGTCACCTCGTCGAAGAGGCGGTGGACCGGCACCGGCAGCCAGCGGCGCGGCCCGGTGTCGGCGCCGAAGCACAGCCGTACGGCCTCGGGGAGCACCTTGTCGCCCGCGTTCTCCTGGCCGGAGGCGAACAGGGCCACATGCGCGAGCTGCCCGTCTCCGGGGACGTCGGGGGCGGGCTCACCGGGCAGCAGGGCCAGGGCGCGGCAGGTGCGGTTGACGGGCTCGGCGTCGAGCCCGTCACGGGCGTACGCGCGGGCGGCGTCGTCGTCGCCGCGCAGCCACGCCAGCCGCGCGAGCCGGCTGAACGCCTTCGGCGCGACCTCGGGGGAGGCGGTGGCCAGCAGCAGATGGGTCTCGGCCTCGGCATGGCGGGACTCGGCCATCAGCGCGCTGCCCAGCGTCTCGTGGAAGCGCGGCTGGTCGGCCCTGGGGGTGACCGACAGCAGCACCTCGACGGCCTCGCGGTAGCGGCCCTCCTCGGTGTGGACGAGGGCGAGGGCGCGGGCCAGGTCCACGGTGGCGCCCCGCTCCAGCAGAGGGCGGGCGAGATGGGTGAGGAGATCGGGGTGCTTGGGGCCGGGGAGGGAGCAGTAGGCGGCGCGGAAGTCGTCGTCGGTCTGCTCGTAGCGGGCGCGGGCGCGTATCGCGGGGGTGTACTCCTCCCCGTGTCCGGTGCCGCCGAACCGCAGGATCACCGTGTCCTCGGGGACGGGCAGGCCGCCGTGCAGGCGCCGGGCGGGGAAGTCGTGGCGGGCGTCGAGGGGCACGACGCATCCGGGCACGCCGCCGCCGGACAGCAGGGCGCGGGTGGAGTCGGCGAGCCGTTCCCGCTGGAGGACCAGCAGGCCCTCCTCCGCCTGCACGCGGGGTTCACCGGAGGGCATGGGGAGCTGCAAGACCGCGCCCACGCCGTGGCGCAGCCGCAGGAGGGAGCCGATGTCGCCCAGCACCACCATGTCCGGTCCCAGCACGATCACGGTGTCGTACTCGTGCGCCCGCAGCGCCTCCCACCGCCCGTGCCGCGTCCGGCGGGCGGTGATCCGGGGGTGCAGGCGCCGGGCGGCGTCCAGGGCGGAGCCGGGCAGCCCGGGGTGGAGGAGGAGGAAGTCCTCGCAGACGCGGGGGTTGGTCAGCGCCAGGCTGCGCAGCAGGGTCAGCAGGCCGGGGAGGGTGTCCTCGTCGGCGTGGCAGGCGAAGGCGATGCGGCGCCTGCCGGTCAGGGTGGCGGGATCGGCGGCGGCCGTGTCGGCGGCGGTACCGGCGGCGGGCGGGGACACGGGAGAAGCGGTCATCGCAGGGAGATCCTCGTCGGGGTGCTGTCCTCGGCCCGGGCCTCGACCCAGGCGCGTTCGGCGGGGTGCAGCCGGCCGGGGCCCGGCGGGTCGAAGCCGATCAGGTCGACGACCGGGCAGACCTCCAGGAAGTCCAGCAGCCGCAGCACCGTGAAGGCGGTGGTCGGGCCGGGGTCCGTGGCGCTCTCGCCGATCAGCGCCGGGTCGGTCACCGGGTGGCGGAGCGAGGCGTCGCCGACGCGGCGCTGCGCGCCGGGGACCAGCCGCCGTACCGCGCGCAGCCACTCGTCGGCGGGATCGCCGAACACCATCCGTATGCCGACCCGGTGATCCAGGCGCGCGGTGGTGCGATGGGAGAGTGCGTGGATGTCGGTGCGCTCCCCCATCCCGGGGGCGTCCAGGGGGAAGGCGTCGCAGCGGACGACGAGGTCGTAGGCGTCCACCTCCGCGTCCGGCACATGGCCGGCGAGCCGCGGGGTGTTCGCCACCAGGCACACCGTCCGGCCCGCCACGGCGTTGCGCAGGTCGCCGACCGCGAGCGGCTCCCCGTCGCCTCCGCCCTCGCCCTTGCCGCCGCCGCCGAGGAGCGGGGCGGGCATCCGGTCCCGCCCGTCCAGGCGGCAGTACGCGGCGTACAGCGCGGCCAGATCCCGTACGGCGGGGTCGGCCGCGCCGCGCTCGCGCAGGCGGTGGTCCGTGTAGGCGGTGAAGGCGGCGCGGACCTCGGCCGCGGGCAGACCGCCACCGGCCGCCCCGGCGAGGGCGCGGGCCTCGGGGCAGTCGTCGGCGGGGAACAGCCGCAGGGCGTCGGCCAGGCACTTCCGCCGCTCGGTGAGCGAGGCCAGCCGGGCCGCGGCGGCACGGGCGCCCGGACCCGGTTCGGACAGGGCCATGTGGCGCTCGTACGCCCCGGCGGCCTCGGCGCCGCGACCGATCCCCTCCAGGGCGCGGGCGCGCAGCAGCCAGGCGGCCCTGGAGTTGCGGCGGACGGTCAGGGCGGTGTCGGCCAGGAGGAGGGCGAGCGGGAGGTCGCGGGCGTCCGCCGCCGTGCGGCCGGAGGCGTGTCCGGCCCTCTCCCCGGCCGGGTACCCCGCCGCGTCGAGCGCCGCGTCACCGGCGCGCAGCAGGGTGTCGAAGGCCTCCCTGTCCACGTCCGGGCCGGAGGGGCGTCCGGCCGCCCCGGTGCGGGCGGTGTGCGCGGCGATCAGGGCGCCCAGCGCGGCGATCAGGCGGGTGCGCTCCCGGCCGGGCCGTCCGCCGGACCCGGCGGACGG
>NZ_JAJFAU010000223.1 GCF_022614595.1 Streptomyces sp. CNQ085 | reverse complement strand
GCCCCTCCCCTGAGGGGAGGGGCCGACGGGCCCGTTCGTCCGCCGCACGCGGCCGGGAGGCTCAGTCCAGCAGTTCCTTCGCCACCCGCACGTCCTCGGCCATCCGCTCCAGCAGCCCTTCCAGCGTGTCGAACCTCTCCTGCCCTCGGATGTAGGCCAGGAAGTCCACCGCGACGTGGAGCCCGTAGAGGTCGAGGTCCACACGGCCGATGGCGTACGCCTCCACCGTCCGCTCGGTGCCCTCGAACTGCGGGTTGGTGCCGACGGAGATCGCGGCGGGCATCGACTCGCCCTCCACCACCAGCCATCCGGCGTAGACACCGTCGGCGGGGATGGCGGTGTGCGGCAGCGTCTCGACGTTCGCCGTGGGATAGCCCATCTCGCGTCCGCGCTGCGCGCCCCGGACGACGATGCCCTCCACCCGGTGCGGCCGGCCCAGCACCTCGGCGGCTCCCGCCACCTCGCCCTCGGCGACCAGTCGGCGGGTGAGGGTGGAGGAGAACGGCTCGCCGCCGCCCGCCTCCCCGCGCTCGAACAGGTCGACGGCCATCACGTCGTAGTCGTACGTCCGGCCCAGCTCGGCCAGGGTCTCCACGGTGCCGGCCGCCCGGTGCCCGAAACGGAAGTTGGGGCCTTCGACGACGGTGCGGGCGTGGAGCCTGTCGACCAGGACCTTCACCACGAAGTCGGCAGGCGACAGCTTCGAGAACCCCTCGGTGAAGGGCAGGACCAGGACCGCGTCCACGCCCAGACCCGCCATCAGCTCCGCGCGCCGGTGGTGCGGGGCGAGCAGTGGCGGATGACTGCCGGGCCGCACGACCTCGCTGGGGTGCGGGTCAAAGGTAACGACGACGGCCGGTACGCCCAGCTCGCGGGCGCGCCCGACCGCCCTGCCGATGATCAACTGGTGCCCGCGGTGCACCCCGTCGTAGGAGCCGATGGTGACGACGCTGCGCCCCCAGTCCTCGGGGATGTCCTCCAAGCCACGCCAGCGCTGCACAGTGCCCGCTCCTCGCCGAATGCCAGTGGATGGTGCCGGGTCCAAGGGTGCCATGACTCCCCGTCGCGTTCGCACGGGGACCCGCGCCGGAAACGCCCCAGTGCGCACCGTGATGCACTCCGCGCGCCCGCCCCGCGAGGTGATTCCGGTCCCGGGGGTGGACAGGAACCGGATGCACACAAGAGGGGGATCGTGGGCGCGGGTGCCGGACGCGGCGCCCGCACCCACGGTTTGTGCCCACGCCTCCCCGCCGGTTCCGGTCAGACCCCGCCGGTTCCGGTCATGCGAAGACGGCCAGCAGCCTGGCCCTGCCTCCCTGCTCCTCGGCCAGCGCGAGGAAGCGGTCCCCCGGCCCGAAGACCGCGACCGGTCCGGGCCGACTGGACGGTGCCATGGCGATCCTCACACCGTTCGCCAGCAGCCTAGCCCGCCGCTCGTCCACGTCCCAGCGGGGGAAGGCGGCGGCCGCCGCCTCGCCGACGGGCATGACCGTCAGCGACTCCTGGTGCTGTTCCAGGGTGCGCGCCGCGTCCAGGCCGTACGGGCCGACCCGGGTGCGGCGCAGCGCGGTGAGGTGGCCGCCGACCCCCAGCCCGGCGCCCAGGTCGCGGGCGAGCGCCCGGATGTAGGTGCCGGAGGAGCAGACGACGGAGACCAGCAGGTCCAGCACCGGGGTGCCGTCCACGGCGCTCTCGGCGCGGAGGTCGTGCACCGTGAAGGAGGAGACGGTGACCGGCCGGGCGGCCAGCTCCACCTCCTCGCCCTCGCGCACCCGGGCGTAGGACCGCCTGCCGTCGATCTTGATCGCGCTGACCTTCGAGGGGACCTGGAGGATGTCACCGGTCAGCTTGGCGACGCCGTCGTCGATCGCCTCGCGCGCGATGCCGTCCGCCGGTGTGGAGGAGGTGGTCTCGCCCTCCGCGTCGTCGGTGACGGTGTCCTGGCCGAGGCGGATGGTGCCGACGTACTCCTTCTCCGTCAGCGCCAGGTGGCCCAGCAACCGGGTCGCCTTCTCGATGCCCAGGACGAGGACGCCGGTGGCCATCGGGTCCAGTGTGCCGGCGTGCCCGACCCGCCGGGTGCAGGCGATGCCACGCATCTTGGCGACCACGTCGTGGGAGGTGAAACCGGCGGGCTTGTCGACGACGACCAGCCCGCCGGGCTCCTGGGTTCCTTTGCGTGCCACGGGTCAGGCGTCCTCGCCGGTCGCCCGGCCCCCGGCGTCTCCGGCGTCCTCGGCGTCATCCTCGCGCGCGGGCTTGCGGTACGGGTCGGGCTCGCCCGCGTACGCGGCCCCCGAGGATGCCTGGCGCACCTGGGCGTCCGAGGCCCTGGCCCTGGCCAGCAGGTCGTCGATGGTCCGGGCGTTCTCCGGGAGGGCGTCCGGGACGAACGTCAGCGACGGCGTGAAGCGCACACCTGTCTGCCGCCCGACCTCCGAGCGCAGTACGCCCTTGGCGCTCTCCAGCGCCGCGGCGGAGGCCGCCCGTTCCTCGTCGTCGCCGTAGACCGTGTAGAAGACGGTCGCCTCCCGCAGGTCGCCGGTGACCCGGGTGTCGGTGATCGTCACATAGCCGAGCCGCGGGTCCTTGATCCGCCGCTGGAGGGTCTCCGCGACCACGACCCGGATGCGGTCGGCCAGTTTGCGTGCCCGCGCGGTGTCGGTCATGTGTCTGCTTCCTTCTGTCTCGGATCGTTCGGTTCGGTCCGGCCGGGGCTGCGCACCGGACGCGCTCAGTCCTCGTCCCCGTGGAACCGCCGCCGCACCGACAGCAGCTCCACCTCCGGCCGGGCGGCCACCAGCCGCTCGCACCGGTCGAGCACGTCCGAGACGTGCCCGGCGTCCCCGGAGACCACCGCGAGGCCGATCAGGACCCTGCGGTGGATGTTCTGGTCCCCGACCTCCGCGACGCTCACCATGTACTTGCGCTGCAGTTCCGCGATGATCGGGCGGACGACCGACCTCTTCTCCTTCAGCGACCGCACGTCGCCGAGCAGCAGGTCGAACGAGAGTGTGCCTACGTACATGGGATGCGGGTCCAGCCGACCCGTGGGGCCTCGTGGGGCGGAGTCCTGCCGACTCCCGGCAGGACACGGGAAACCGTACACGCAACGGTTCCCGGTGATCGACGCGTATAACGGCCGGGAGCCTCCCGCCGGGGCGGGAGGCTCCGTGGCCGTTCACCGGTGGTGCCCACCGGCGGGGGTCAGGCGCGGGGCTTCTCCCTCATCTCGTACGTCGCGATGACGTCGTCGACCTTGATGTCGTTGAAGTTCCCGAGGTTGATACCGCCCTCGAAGCCTTCGCGGATCTCGGTGACATCGTCCTTGAAGCGACGCAGACCCTCGATGTTGAGGTTCTCCGCCACGACCCTGCCGTCGCGGACGAGGCGGGCCTTGGTGTTCCGCCTGACCTCGCCGGAGCGGATGATGACACCCGCGATGTTGCCGAGCTTGGAGGAGCGGAAGACCTCGCGGATCTCCGCCGTGCCCAGCTCGACCTCCTCGTACTCCGGCTTGAGCATGCCCTTGAGGGCCGCCTCGATCTCCTCGATCACCTGGTAGATGACCGAGTAGTAGCGGACATCCACGCCCTCGCGCTCGGCCATCTGCGTGGCACGCCCCTCGGCGCGCACGTTGAAGCCGATGACGATGGCGTCGGAGCCGGTCGCCAGGTCGATGTCGGTCTCGGTGACCGCACCCACGCCGCGGTGCAGGATGCGCAGGTCGACCTCCTCGCCGACGTCGAGCTGGAGCAGCGAGGACTCCAGGGCCTCGACCGAACCGGACGCGTCGCCCTTGATGATGAGGTTGAGCTGCTGCACCTCGCCGGCCTTGAGCACCTTGTCCAGGTCCTCCAGGGAGACCCTGCGGGTGCGCTTGGCGAAGGCGGCGTTGCGCTCGCGGGCGGCGCGCTTCTCGGCGATCTGCCGGGCCGTGCGGTCCTCGTCGACCACCAGGAAGTTGTCGCCCGCGCCGGGGACGCTGGTCAGACCCAGCACCAGGACCGGGGTCGCCGGACCGGCCTCCTCGACGTTGTTGCCCTTGTCGTCGAGCATCGCCCGGACGCGGCCGTAGGCGTCGCCGACCACGACCGTGTCGCCGACCCGCAGGGTGCCGCGCTGGACCAGCACCGTGGCCACCGCGCCGCGGCCGCGGTCGAGGTGGGCCTCGATCGCGATGCCCTGCGCGTCCTGCTCCGGGTTGGCCCGCAGGTCGAGCGAGGCGTCCGCGGTCAGGACCACGGCCTCCAGCAGCCCGTCGATGTTCAGGCCCTGCTTGGCGGAGATGTCGACGAACATGGTGTCGCCGCCGTACTCCTCGGCCACGAGCCCGTACTCGGTGAGCTGGCCGCGCACCTTGGTCGGGTCCGCGCCCTCGACGTCGATCTTGTTGACCGCCACCACGATCGGCACCTCGGCCGCCTTGGCGTGGTTGAGCGCCTCGACCGTCTGGGGCATCACACCGTCGTTGGCCGCCACCACCAGGATCGCGATGTCGGTCGACTTCGCACCGCGGGCACGCATGGCGGTGAACGCCTCGTGACCCGGGGTGTCGATGAAGGTGATCTTGCGCTCTTCGTCGTTGACCTCGGTGGCGGCCTGGTAGGCACCGATGTGCTGGGTGATACCGCCGGCCTCGCCCTCGATGACGTTGGTCTTGCGGATCGCGTCCAGCAGGCGCGTCTTACCGTGGTCGACGTGACCCATGACGGTCACCACCGGCGGACGCGAGACGAGTGCCTCCTCGCCGCCCTCGTCCTCGCCGAACTCGATGTCGAAGGACTCGAGGAGCTCGCGGTCCTCCTCCTCCGGGCTGACGATCTGGACGACGTAGTTCATCTCCTCGCCGAGGAGATGAAGCGTCTCGTCGGAGACCGACTGCGTCGCGGTGACCATCTCGCCCAGGTTGAACATCACCTGGACCAGCGACGCCGGGTTGGCGTTGATCTTCTCCGCGAAGTCGGTGAGCGACGCACCGCGCGACAGCCGGACGGTCTCGCCCTTGCCGCGCGGCAGCATCACGCCGCCGATGGACGGGGCCTGCATGGCCTCGTACTCCTGGCGCCTCTGCCGCTTCGACTTGCGGCCGCGGCGCGCCGGACCGCCGGGACGGCCGAAGGCACCCTGCGTGCCGCCGCGGCCACCGGGACCGCCGGGACGGCCACCGAAACCGGGACGGCCGCCGAAACCACCGCCGCCGCCACCGGGACGGCCGGCGAACCCGCCGCCGCCACCGGGGCGACCGCCACCGCC
>NZ_JAJFAU010000222.1 GCF_022614595.1 Streptomyces sp. CNQ085 | reverse complement strand
GGCTGGGCGCGGTGGCCGCGGTCTCGGCCGCCCTCGCCCTGGCGGTGCTGCTGAGCCTGGCCGTCGGCAGCCGCGCCGTCGCGCCGGGCGAGGTGTACGAGGCGCTGGTGCACGGCGGCGACGGCCCCGCCGCCCAGGTGGTGCGGACCATGCGCGTCCCGCGCACCCTGCTGGCTGTGCTGGTCGGCGCCGCGCTCGGACTGGCCGGCTGCGTGATGCAGGGGCTGACCCGCAACCCGATCGCCGAACCCGGCATCCTCGGCGTCAGCCAGGGCGCGGCACTGGGCGTCGTCCTGGCCATCGCCTTCGCCGGGGTGCACACCCTCTCCGGATACGTCTGGTTCGCCTTCGCGGGCGCGGGCGCGGCCGGGACGGCCGTCTACGCGATCGCCGCCCGGGGCCGCGGGGGGGCCACACCGGTACGCCTGGCACTGGCCGGCGCCGCTGTCAACGCGCTGCTGTACTCGGTGGTGGCGGGGGTGCTGACGACACGGGCCGCGGCCCTGGACGAGTTCCGCTTCTGGCAGGTCGGCTCGGTCGCCGGGCGCGGCACGGAGGTGATCGGGCAGGTGCTGCCGTTCCTGGCGGCGGGCGCGCTGCTGGTGATGGCCGTCGCGCGCGGCCTGGACGCCCTGGCGCTGGGCGAGGACATGGCCAGGGGCCTGGGGCGTAACACCGCCGCCGTACGGATCACCGGCGGCCTCGGGGCCACCGTCCTGACCGGCGCCGGGGTCGCCGCGGCCGGGCCCATCGCCTTCGTCGGCCTGGCCGTCCCGCACCTGGCCCGCGCCCTCGTCGGCTCCGACCACCGCCGGCTGCTGCCCGCGGCCGCGCTGCTGGGCCCGGTGGTGCTGCTGGTGTCGGACGTGATCGGGCGGATCGTGGCACCGCCGGGCGAGGTGCCCGCGGGCGTGATGACGGCGCTGATCGGCGTGCCGTTCCTGGTGGCGCTGGTGCGCGGCCGGGCCGGGAAGGCGGTGGGACCGTGACCGCGCCCGGCACCGTGCGCGAGACGCCCCGTGAGGCACCGGGCCGCGGGGCGGCGCCCGTCAGACCCCCCGGCCACGGCCTGGTGCGCCGCGGACGCGTCTCGTTCCTGCTCCACCGCCGGTCGGTGGCGGTCACGGCCGTCCTCGCCGCCGCGCTGGCCGCGGCCGTCGTCGCGTCGCTCTGCCTCGGCGAGACCGCCACCGCGCCCACCGAGGTGGTGCGGGTGCTGCTGGGGCTGCCCTCCCCCGAGGCACTGGTCGTGGGCACGCTGCGGCTGCCGCGCGTGGTCCTCGGGCTGATGGTGGGCGCCGCGCTCGGGGTGGCGGGCGGGCTGATCCAGACCGTCGCCCGCAACCCCCTGGCGAGCCCGGAGATCATCGGCGTCACCCACGGCGCCGCCGCCGTGACCGTCGCCGCGATGACCTTCGGCCTGACCTCGTACGCCCTGCTGCCCCACCTCTCGGTGGCGGGCGGGATGCTCGCCGCCGCGCTGGTCTACGTCTTCGCCTGGCGGCGCGGCCTGAGCGCGTCCCGCTTCGTCCTGATCGGCCTGGGCTTCTCCGTCGCGCTGCGCTCGCTCACCCATCTGTTCATGACCAAAGGCGACTTCCTCGCCGCCCAGCAGGCCCAGGTATGGCTGACCGGCTCGCTCAACGGGCGCGGCTGGGAGCAGGCCGCGCCCCTGGGCTGGGCTCTGTCGGCCATGCTGCCCGCCGTGCTGTGGTGCGCCCGCGCCCAGCGTCGGGCGGTACTGGACGACGACACCGCCACCGCCCTGGGCGTGCGGCTGGGCCGTGTCCGGCTGGGGCTGGCGGCCACCGGGGTCGTCCTGGCCTCGGTGGCCACCGGAGCGGCCGGGCCGGTGGACTTCGTGGCGCTGCTCTCCCCGCAGATCGCCCGCCGGCTGACACGCACCGCGCAGATCCCGCTGCTCGCCACGGCCCTGCTGGGCGCCTTCACCGTCGTCCTCGGCGACCTGCTGGCCCGCAGGATCCTGGCGCCGGTGGAGCTGCCGGTCGGAGTGCTGACGGCGGCGATCGGGGCGCCCTACCTCGTCTGGCTGATCGCCCGCGGCCGCACCGGAGGAAGACCATGACGGACACCACCTCGCCCACCGAGGACACCGCGGCCGACGGGCCGCGGGCAACGGACGCACCGGACGCGTCCGCGAGCCGGCTGATCGCCCGCGGCCTGACCCTCGCCTACGAGAACCGCACGGTCGTCGACGGCCTCGACCTCGACGTGCCCGACGGCCGCGTCACCGTCGTCGTCGGCCCCAACGCGTGCGGCAAGTCCACCCTGCTGCGGGCGCTGGGCCGGCTGCTGCGGCCCCGGCGCGGCGCGGTGCTGCTGGACGGCCGGGAGCTGGACCGCGTACCCACCCGCGCGGTCGCCCGCTCCCTCGGGCTGCTCCCCCAGGCGCCGGTCGCGCCCGAGGCGATCACCGTCGGCGACCTCGTCGCCCGGGGCCGCCAACCCCACCAGCGCTGGTGGCAGCAGTGGTCGGAGGCCGACGAGCGGGCCGTCACCGACGCCATGGACAGCACCGGCGTCACCGATCTGGCCGACCGGGCCGTGGACGAGCTGTCGGGCGGCCAGCGGCAGCGCGTGTGGATCGCCATGGCGCTCGCCCAGGAGACCGAACTGCTGCTGCTCGACGAGCCGACCACGTACCTCGACATCGCCCACCAGGTGGAGGTCCTCGATCTGGTGCGGCGGCTCAACCGGGAACGGGACCGCACGGTCGTGATGGTCCTGCACGACCTCAACCAGGCCGCCCGCTACGCCGACCACCTCGTCGCGATGCGCGGTGGCCGGATCGTCGCGCAGGGGCCGCCGGACCGGGCCGTCACCGCCGGTCTGGTCCGCGAGGTCTTCGGCCTGGAGGCCGTGGTGGTGCCCGACCCGGTGACGGGCGGCCCCCTCGTCGTTCCCGGCGCCCCCGCCACCGTCCCCGTCAGCACCCGAAAGGCGACACCATGACCCTCACCCGCCGCCGTACGACCGCCGCCGGCGCCACCGCGCTGGCCTCCGTCCTCGTCCTCGCCCTGTCCGCCTGCGGCGGGGAGAGCGGTGCCGCCTCCGGGGAGACCCGGACGGTGATGACCGCCCACGGGGAGGTCGAGATCCCCGCCGAGCCCGAGCGCGTGGTCGTCCTCGACACCGCCGAGCTGGACTCGGCCATAACCCTGGGCGTCAAGCCCGTCGGCTCCACCCGCTCCGACGTGGCCTCCGGCTTCCTGAAGTACCTGCCGGAGGAGAAGGTCGAGGGCATCGAGAACGTCGGCAACATCGCCGCGCCCAATCTGGAGAGGATCGCGGCGCTCAAGCCGGACCTGATCCTGGGCAGCGACATCCGCGACAAGGACCGCTACGACGAGCTGTCGAAGATCGCCCCGACCGTCTTCACCGAGTCCACCGGCGCGTCCTGGAAGCAGAACTTCCTGGTCCACGCCAACGCCCTCGACCGGCAGGACGAGGCGGAGAAGGTCATCGACGCCTACGAGGCGAGGACGGCCGAGGTCACCGAGGCGCTCGGCGGCCCGGAGAAGGCCCGGGAGCTGACGGTGAGCGTCGTCCGCTTCGTCGAGGGCGCCGACACCCGCGTCTACGGCAGGCAGAACTACATCGGCTCCATCCTCGCCGACATCGGCGTGAGCCGCCCGGCCATCGCCGACAGGGCCCCCGACGGCTTCTCGGTCGACGTCAGCCCGGAGAAGGTCGACCAGGGCGACGCGGACGTCGTCTTCTACACCTCCTACGGCGACCCGGCGAAGTCCGGCGAGGGCGAGGCCGTCGGCGGCGCGCTGTGGAAGGGCATGGAGGCGGTGGAGAACGGCCGCGCCCACCGCGTGGACGACGAGACCTGGATCCAGGGCATCGGCTACACGGCCGCCGACACGATCCTGGAGGAGATGAAGAGCTTCCTCACCCGGGACTGACGCCTTCCCGGCCCCCGGCCCGGCATACCGGTGAGCACGCCGCCACCGGCACCGACGGCCCGGTCTTCCCTGGGGCGGAAACGGCTCTCCGGGAGACGACCGCTGTGCCCGTGCCCGCCGGGAGCACCGCGGTCCGGCGGACACGGGCACGGGCCCGGGGGCGCGCTCAGGTCGGCTGGACCAGCATGCCGAGCAGGTGGTTCCCAGGGGCCTCGGGATCGGTGCTGAAGTAGAACTCGACGATGGCGGCACGGTACTCGGCGTGGCTGATGACGCCGTCTCCGTCCAGGTCCACCCTGTCGAACGCCGGACCGCACTGCTCGGCGGGGACGCCGAGCGCCTGGTACAGCGCGACGTACTCGTCCCGGCTCAGAACACCGTCACCGTCGGTGTCGGTGACGTTCACGATGGCTTCGATGATGGCCATGACCACGTTCTCGAAGTGGGCGGGGGTGGTGACACTGTCCTGCATCATGGTGATGAACTCGGTGCGTGAGATCCGCCCGTCACCGTCGGTGTCGGCCTCTTCGAGCAGCCGCCACCACTGCGCGAAGGCGGAGTGGAAGGCGGCGCGGTTGTCATGGTCCTCCTCCTTCGCCACTCCGGCGAAGACCGCCGCCGTCGCCTCCAGGTCCTGGGGGGTGAGCTGACCGTCGCGGTCCTGGTCGAACCAGTCGAACAGAAGGCTGAACTTCTGATCCACCACGTCACTCTTCATTGTGTCTCCCTCACTCAAGCTGCGAGCCGCCCACCCATGTGGCGGAGTGGTCTGGGAAGACGCTAGGGACAGGCGGACGCGGGGATGACCGCTCAGATGGATTCTCAGCCGTACGGGTGACGCATGGAACGAATGAACGAAAAATCCTTGGTCGACAGTTCCGGTGTCCGTGCTCCGTCGGCCCCGTACGATGTCCGGCCGCCCGACCGGACGTGCGGCGACGGGGCCCGGTACCCGATCCCCCGGCCGACACCGTCGAACGACGGCGGGAGTCCATGCCGCCACCGACACGCCGGCCCGGCCCAACGGTGAACACGGGATCCGCCCCTGCCGGGGGGAGGCTGCCCGAATCACCCCTTCGGCCGCCGCGCCCGCCACAGCAGGTAGAGGGCGCTGGCGACGGCCGCGGCGCGCAGCGCCCAGGGCCAGGAGGCGGTGATCGCCCCGCCCAGCGCGCCCTCGGCTATCGGCTCCCCCCAGCGGCCCTCGGTGCGGCCCCACAGCCACACCAGCCCGGCGGCCGCGACCGTACCGGGCACGACCGTCACCGCCCACTTGGCCTCCTTGCGGCTCAGCCGGGGCGACCACCAGGCGGCCAGCCAGCCCAGACCCAGCGGGATCAGCGAGCCCATCACCGCACCCGCCACCAGCAGTGCGGCGGCCGCCAGCTCCACGGCGCCGCCCACGCGCGGCACGCGGGCCGTGCGCGGGGCGCCGCCC
>NZ_JAJFAU010000221.1 GCF_022614595.1 Streptomyces sp. CNQ085 | reverse complement strand
GCGAGGCGGAGTCGTTCATGCTCGGCGTGCGCTTCTCGTGGCGGGCGATAACCGATCGCCGAGTGAAGACGCTTGCGATTATACCAGAACTCGATATACCGAATAATGTCCCGCCGGGCCTCCTCCGCTGTCGGGGTCACCAGCCGCGCGCCGGGGACCGGCTCGCGGCCGCGCGGATGCGGGTCCCACACCAGGGGCGCCCGGGCGGCCCGCTCCGCCAGCAGCCCGCGTACGGCGTCCGCCGTGCCCCGGCCGTAGTCGGAGACCAGCAGGGCCCGGGCCGAGGCGATCGCCGCGCGGACCTCCCCGGGCACGGCCCCGCCTCCGCCGGAATCCCCGCCGGACAGAGCTCTGCCGTTGCCCCGGTCCATCCGGACCACCGGACGGCCCCCGGCCAGCACCCTCGTCTTCTCCGACAGGGCGCCCCCCAGGGGCAGCGCGGCCACCGACACCCAGGGGGCCAGCAGTTCGCGCAGCCGCACGCTGGCCGGGTCCTCCCCCAGAGCGGTCACCAGGGTGACCGGGCGGCCGCCGAGCGCCGCCACGTAGGCGGCCAGGGCGGCGCCGCCCGGGCGCAGCCGCTCCTCGCAGTCCTCCAGAACCGGTACCGGGGCGTCCGGGGCCAGGCGGTCCGCGCGGCCGGCCAGATCGCGGTCGAGCAGGGCGTCGCCGACCACGACCAGCGGTGCGGCGACCCCGCGCGGCGAGGCGGGGGCGCCGGTCGCCGGGCCGTACAGCGGACCGGGCATCCGGTCAGGCGTCGGCGGCATCGTCCGCGCTCCTCCCTTCCAGGACGCCCTCCAGGGCGGCGTCGAACGCGGCGCACACCATGTGCACCGTCACCAGATGGAGCTCCTGCACCGTCGCGGTGGAGCCCGCCCGTACGCACAGCGACTCGTCGCTGCCCGCCGCCAGCGGGTTGGGCGCGGGCCCGGTCAGCGCCCACACCGACATCCCCGCCTCGCGCCCGGCCTCGGCGGCCGACAGCAGGTTGGCACTGGCGCCGCTGGTCGACAGCAGCACCAGCACATCGCCCTCGCGCCCGTGCGCCCGCACCTGCCGGGCGAACACCTCGTCCACGCCGTAGTCGTTGGCGATCGCGGTGGTGGAGGAGGTGTCGGCGTGCAGGGCGATGGCGGAGAAGGGCGGGCGGTCGTCGCGGTAGCGGCCTACCAACTCGGCCGTCAGATGCTGGGCCTGGGCGGCGCTGCCGCCGTTCCCGGCCGCCAGCAGCCGTCCGCCGCCGGCCAGCACCCGTGCCAGGCGCTCGCCCCAGCTCTGGGCGGTGCCGGCCTGGTCGCGGAAGGGCGTCAGGGCGCGCAGCAGTTCGTCGCAGTGACCGGCGACCGGCCCCGTCGCCGGGGCGGGGGCCGGGGGCGGGGCTGTCCGGGTGCGCCGGACCTTCGCGCCGTTCCCGGCGGCCCCGGCGGCGGATTTGGCAGCTGACTTGGAGCCGCTCCTCGCGGTGGTCCCCGGTGTTGTCATCGGGTCGCCCCCGTCGGAACGCGGTGGCGCGCGACCACCTGGGCGTACACCTGCTCGGCTCCGTCGGCGACCCGCTCCCAGGAGAAGCGGGCCAGGACGCGCTCACGACCGGCCTCACCGTAGCGGCGCAGCAGTTCGGGGGAGCCGGCCAGTTCGTTGACGGCGCGGGCGAGCGCGCCGGGATCGCCCGGTGGCACCAGCCGCCCGGTGACCCGGTCGGCGACCGAGTCCAGATGGCCGCCGACGCCGGTGGCCACGATCGGCACCCCGCAGGCCATCGCCTCCAGCGGGACGATGCCGAACGGCTCGTAGCGCGGCGTGGACAGCACCAGGTCGGCGCCGCGGATCAGGTCGGGCATCCGCTCGTGCGGCACGGCGCCCAGCAGCCGCACCCGGTCCGCCACTCCCAGCTCACCGGCCAGCCGCCGCAGCCGTACCGCCTCGGGGTCGGTCTCCAGCAGCGCGGGCCCGGGCCCGCCGGCGATCAGCAGCTCCGCGCCGGGGACCTGTGCCAGCGCCGTGATCGCCTGGTCGAAGCCCTTGCGCGGTACCAGGCGTCCGATCGCCAGCAGCCGGTGCGGACCGTCACGGCGGGCGCCTCGTCCGGCCGGGTCCGCCGGGCTGAACTCCAGGGTGTCCACACCGCACGGCACCACCGACGTCCGCTCCGGCGGCACACCCGTCACGGCCAGCTCGAACACCTCGTCGGCGCAGGTCGCCAGGATGCGGGCGCACTCGCGGCCGATCCGCCGCTCCACCACGATCCGCTCGGGCGGGCTGGTGTCGTCCGCGCCCTGATGGCGCCGCTTGACGCTGCCCAGCGCGTGGAAGGTCTGCACGACCGGGACGTCCGGGCCCCTCGCGCCGAGCAGCGCGGCCGTGCCCGACATCCAGAAGTGCGCGTGCGCCACGTCCGGCCGCCGGGCCGACCAGCGGCGCGCCAGATGTTCGCCGAAGGCGGTCATGTGCGGCAGCAGGTCGTCCTTGGGCACCGGCCGGGGTGGCCCGGCCGACACGTGCTCGACGGTCACCCCCGGCGCCAGCGGCACCCGGTCGGGCGGCTCGGGGGAGTCCCGGCGGGTGTGGACGGTGACCTGGTGGCCGCGCCGCGCCAGTTCCTTCGACAGTTGTGCGACGTACACGTTCTGGCCCCCGGCGTCGGGGCCGCCGAGCGCGGCGAGCGGACTCGCGTGCTCGGACACCATGGCGATCCTCATCGGGCCACCTCCTTGATCAGCCGTTCCCAGTCGTCCAGGAAGCGCGGCAGCCCGTAACGGGCCAGTGCGGCCGTACGCGCCTGTTCGCCGATGTGGCGCGCGTACGCCGGGTCGGCGAGGAAACCGCGGACGGCGTCGGTCAGGACATCGAGCCGGTTGGAGAGCACCCCGGCCTCCCCGGGCACGGCCGCGGACGCCTCGGTGGTGTCCAGCGCGACCACGGGCATGCCCAGGTGCATGGCCTCCAGCAGGGACAGGCCGAGCGAGGTCCAGCGGACCGGGTGCACGTACACCCGCCGCCGGGCCATGGCCCGGTGCAGCTCCCGCTGGGGGAGTTCGTGGGAGCGGCAGCGCTCCTCCGGAACGCCGAGCCGCCCGGCCAGTCCCCGCGTCCGCATCCCGAAGACGTCCAGCGGCGCGGCACCGGCGAAGCGCGGCAGCAGATCGGTGCCGGTGGTGCGGCCCCGGCGCAGCGGCTCGTTGACCACCACCGCCGCCCGCTCCAGATCGCCGGTGTACAGCGGCCCGGGGTCGACGACGCCGTGCTCGACGACGGTGGTGGGAGAGGGGCCGCAGTCCCAGAACAGCCGGTTGAAGTGGGTGACGTGGACGATGGGCAGGCCCGGCTGCCCGGCCATCGGGTGACGGGTGTCGGGCACGTTGCCGTCCGGCGCGTTGTGCTCCAGGTAGACGGCCGGCACGTCGCGGCCCGGCAGCCGGCCGCCCAGCCACTGCTCGGCGAGACCGAGCTCGTGGGGGCGCTGGAGCACCACCAGGTCGACATCCGTCTCCCGCAGTTCCTTCGGCGTCAGCTCCACCACGCCGTCCGGCCAGTCGAAGGTGAGGGCGCGGCCGAGCCCGTCGGGGCCCCGGTCGGGGGTGACGGGCACCAGATAGGTGTGCGGGCCCTGGACGAACGAGGTGGTCCAGGAGCCGTGCACGTGCCACAGCAGGATCCTCATGCGGTGCCCTCCCGGCCGCCTTCGGCGGCTGTGCTCTGCCGGCCGCCCTCGGCGGCGGCCTTCTCCACGGCGGTGACCACGTCCTGGGACGTCACGCGGTCCAGACAGGGGTGCCCGGGGACGGGACAGGCGCGGGCCCTGGTCCCCGCGCACGGGGCCCGCTGGTCGCCCAGCAGCACCAGGGGCACGCGGAAGGGGGCCCAGCGCTCGGCCGGGACGACCGGCGAGAAGAGCGAGACCACCGGCGCGCCCACGGCGGCGGCCAGATGGGCCGGGCCGGTGTTCCCGGTGACCACGGCCGCCGCGCCCGCCAGCACCCCGGCCAGCTGGGCGGGCGAGGTGCGCCCGCCCAGATCCAGTCCCGCGCTGCCGGCCACGTACGAGGTCAGCTCGCGCTCCTCGGGCACGCCGGTGACCACCACTCGGTGCCCGGCCTCCGCCAGTGCCAGGGCGGCCTCGGCCGACAGCCTCGGACTCCAGCGGCGGGCGGGCACGCTCGCGCCCGGGTGCAGTACGACGTAGCCCGGCGGCCCGGCCAGCTCCTCCGCCCCGGGCGGCGGCAGCACCCGCAGCCGTCCGTCGTCGCCCTCGGGCAGGGGGAAGCCGGCCGCCTCGGCCAGTGCCAGGGCGGCCTCCGCCTCGTGCGCGTGCTCGTCGCGCCGGTGGCGGACATCCAGCAGCGAGCCGGGGTAGTGGACGCTGTCGGCGGCGATCCGGGACACACCCGCCATCCGCAGCACCAGGGCGGTCGGCAGAGGGCTCTGGTGGGCCGAGGCCAGGATCAGGGCGGTGTCGCAGCTCCGCCCGGCGATCAGCTCCACGGCCTCCTCGACCCCGTCCCGCCCGGTGGGCGGCGGGTCGAGACCCACCCAGGGGGCGTCCCAGACGACGACCTCGTCCACCCCGGGCAGCATCCGCCCGGCGGGCGCGCCGCGCGGGCCGCACAGCAGCGTCACACGGTCGGCGCGCGCGGCCACGGCCCGTACCGCCGGACCTGCCAGCAGCACGTCCCCGAAGCTGTCCAGACGTGCGACGAGTGCTCTCATGACGGCCTCCGGACGGCGGTGCGGATGGCGGTGCGGGCGGCCGCGTGGGCGGCGGTGCTCACGAGCGCGCGAGCCCCGGAGCGGGCGGGGCCGGGCCACGGCCCGTCCAGCGCCGTGCGCACCGCCGTGAGCAGGTCGGGGGCGACCGCGGGCGCCTCCCGCACCTCCTGCGGAAGGGTCACGGGGGTGGGCACGAGGACGGCGCGGGCGCCGGCGGCCCGCGCGGCGTCCACATCGGATCCGATGTCCCCGATCACCACGCACTCGGCGGGGGCCGCGCCCAGCCGCCGGGCCGCGTCCAGCACCAGGGCGGGGGCGGGCTTGCGGCAGGCGCAGCCGTCGTCCGGGCCGTGCGGGCAGACGGCCCAGGCGTGGAACGGGCCCAGCAGCTCGTCGATCCGGGCGTGCACCCGGCCCATGTCGTCCCAGCCGATCAGACCGCGCGCGATGCCGGACTGGTTGGTGACCACCGCGGTCGGCACACCGCGCGAGCGCAGCAGCGCCATCGCCTCGGCGGCGCCCGGCACGGGGCGCACCAGCGCGGGGTCGCCGTTGTAGGGGACGTCCTTCACGAGGGTCCCGTCCCGGTCGAGGAGCACCGCGCGCACCGCCGTCATGCCGTGCTCCCGCCGCCGCCCGCGGCCGGGCCCGGCTTCCGGGG
>NZ_JAJFAU010000023.1 GCF_022614595.1 Streptomyces sp. CNQ085 | reverse complement strand
ACCGCGCCCAGCCGGCGGGCCGTACGCGCGCGGCGCGGACCGGCCGCCGGCCGGCCGGGCACGGCGGGTGCTGGGGCGGCGGGCATCTGCGACCTCGAAGGGTGTGCGGGCTGACAGGGGCAGGGCATGGCAGGACAGGACTGGCTCCGCGCCACGGAAGCCACAGAACCGGCCGACTCGGGTTAGGTGAGCCTAATCATCTATGCCGCGGAGTGCACAATGTGGGGCATGGCTTCTCGTGCTGTGACGGTCGGCTTCGACCTGGACATGACGCTGATCGACTCACGCCCCGGCATCCGGGCGACCTATCTGGCCCTGGCCGCCGAGACCGGCGTGTACATCGACGCCGATCTGGCCGTCACCCGCCTCGGGCCGCCGCTGGAGGCCGAGCTGGCGCACTGGTTTCCCGAGGAGGAGATCGACGAGGTCGGCGCCCGCTACCGCGAGCTGTACATGAGCCACGCCATCGAGCCGACCCTGCCCATGCCCGGCGCCCGGGAGGCGGTGGAGACGGTCCGGCGGGCGGGCGGCGCGGCGGTCGTGGTCACCGCGAAGCACGAGCCCAACGCCAAGCTCCACCTCGACCACCTGGGCATCGCGCCGGACGCGGTGGTCGGCTGGCTGTGGGCGGAGGCCAAGGCACAGGCGCTGGTCGAGCACGGCGCGGGCGTCTACGTCGGGGACCACCTGGGCGACGTGCGGGGGGCGCGGGCGGCCGGGGCCCTGTCGGTGGCGGTGCCGACGGGACCGTGCGGCGCGGCGGAGCTGCGGGAGGCGGGGGCCGATGTGGTGCTGGAGGACCTGACGGCCTTCCCCGCCTGGCTGGAGGAGTACGCGGCCCGCGCGGTCTGAGCGGCCCGGGCCGCTCAGGCGCTAACGGCGGGCCGCCGAACGCGCCTCGCGGCGCTGCACGGCGATCGACCGCAGCACCCCCGCGCCGGCGACGGCGAAGCCGACGCCCATCAGCATGCTGATGAGGTACGCGGCCGTGGGCAGCGGGTCGGAGCCCAGGAACAGGGGAGTGATGGTCGCGAGAGTGGCCACCGCGCCGACGACGAAGACGACGGCGCCGGTACGGACGAGCAGATCTCCCGCGCGGGACGTTTCACTGGTCACCAGGACAGGGTAGTTCCGTGTGAAGACATGCGCGGGACATGGGGGAGGCGGCCGGGGGGCGCCTTGTCACCGGGGAGCGGATCATTAGTCTTGGTGACGGCGGGTCATTCGGCCCGCCGCGGTCTTGTGCGGAATCGTTGCCTTTTTCAAACGGTCGTGGTTTTCCCAGCAGGTCGTAGCCCGGTCATCCGGACGAATTACGAGGACGAGGACGAGGACGGACGTGCCTACCGGCAAGGTCAAGTGGTTCAACAGTGAGAAGGGCTTCGGTTTCCTCTCCCGCGACGACGGCGGCGACGTCTTCGTGCACTCGTCGGTGCTCCCGTCCGGGGTGACCGCGCTGCGGCCCGGCCAGCGCGTCGAGTTCGGGGTCGTCGCGGGCCAGCGCGGCGACCAGGCGCTCTCGGTCACCCTGCTGGACCCGGCGCCCTCCGTGGCCGCCGCCCAGCGCCGCAAGCCGGACGAGCTGGCGTCGATCGTGCAGGACCTCACCACCCTGCTGGACGGGGTCGCCCAGCAGCTGGAACGGGGCCGCTACCCCGACCGCCAGCACGGCCACAAGATCGCGGACATGCTCCGCGTCGTGGCCGACCAGCTCGACGTCTGACCGGGCGCCCGGCCCGTCTCTACACGAAGTCCAGCGCGCCGGGGCCCAGGGGCGGCACCAGTTCCTCGGCCGCGGCGCGCGTGAGCAGCCCGCGCACCGCCGCGTATCCGCTCTCGCCGAGGTCGGCGGTGAACTCGTTTACGTACAGCCCGATGTGCCGGTCCGCGACAGACGGGTCCATCTCCTGGGCATGCTCCAGCACGTAGGGCCGTGAGGCCGCGGGGTCGTCCCAGGCCATCCGCACCGAGGCACGGGCCGCCGCGGCGAGCCCCCGCAGCACAGGCGCGCCCAGCGAGCGTCTGGCGACGACCGCGCCCAGCGGGATCGGCAGCCCGGTCGTGCCCTCCCAGTACTCGCCCATGTCGGCGAGCCGGTGCAGACCGTAGTCCTGGTAGGTGAAGCGGGCCTCGTGGATGACCAGCCCGGCATCCACCCGGCCGGCGCGCACGGCGGGCATGATCTCGTGGAAGGGCAGCACGGCGATCTCCCCGACCCCGCCCGGCACCCGCTCGGCCGCCCACAGCCGGAACAGCAGGTACGCCGTCGAGCGTTCTCCGGGCACCGCGACCGTCGCGCCGCGCAGATCCGCTTCCGTGCCCGGCCCGCGGGTGAGCACCAGCGGACCGCAGCCGCGTCCCAGCGCGCCGCCGCACGGCAGCAGCGCGTACTCCTCCAGCACCCACGGCAGAACGGCGTAGGAGACCTTCAGCACGTCCAGCTCGCCGCGCTCGGCCATGCCGTTGGTGACGTCGATGTCCGCGAACGTCACCTCCAGCTCCGGCGCGCCCGGCACCAGGCCGTGCGACCAGGCGTGGAAGACGAAGGTGTCGTTGGGACAGGGGGAGTGGGCGATCCGCAGCGGCGGCTCAGTCCTGGCGCCGGTCAAGGTCCCTCCAACCGTCGAGTACGGGAACGATTTCGCCGAAGGCCGCGGTCAGGGCGTCCAGCGCCTCCGCGAACCGCCAGGCTGCGCGGTCGCGCGGGCCCACCGCGTTGGAGACGGCGCGAACCTCCAGTACGGGTACCCCGCCGCAGGCCGCCGCGGCCTCCGCGACCCCGAAGCCCTCCATCGCCTCGGCCAGCGCGCCCGGGTGCCGGCGGGCCAGCAGCGCGGCCCGCTCGGCGGTGCCGGTGGCCGTGGAGACCGTCAGCACCGGGCCCAGCGCCGCGCCAGCCGCCTCGGCGACGGCCCGCGACAGCGCCTCGGGCGGCAGACGGGCGGTGGTGCCGAAGCCCAGCTCGGCCACCGAGGCGAAGGGCTCGGGTCCGGCCGGGGTCTCGGCGCCCAGGTCCGCGGCGACGATCTCGGAGGCGACGGCCACCGAGCCGACCGGAGCGGACGGGGCGAAGCCGCCGCCGACGCCCGCCGAGACCACCAGGCCGTACGGGCGTCCCCGCGCCGAACCCCGCTCCAGCGCCGCGGCGGTACGGGCCGCCGCAGCGGCGGGTCCGGCGCCCGCGACCAGCACGTCGATGCCCGCGGGCGCGCAGGCGACCGCCACCGCGTCACGCTCGGCGGGCACGGCCGTGACGACCAGGACCGGCGCGGTCCGTACGGCGGACGCGGCGGGACGGCGGGCCGGTGCGGTGCTCAGCCCTCGCTCTCCCGCTCGAGTTCGAAGTTCCACACGCCCCGGTAGTCGCCGCCGTCGTACTCGACGATGCTCAGATGCACCGACCGCGCCTCGCCGCCCTGCTCGCCGCCGTTCTGGAAGAAGGCGTCACCGGAGAAGCTGCGGTAGGTCTTGGTGATCCGGTCCGTGACCGCGGGCTGGCCGTTGAGGAACAGCACCCAGCCGTCCTCGGCGATCTCGGGGTCCACGCCGATGCGCAGCAGGTCGCCCTGGTCGACGCTGATGGAGGTGTCGGTGTCCTCCTCGGCGCAGGAGAGCACCCGCTCCTGCGAGATCTTGCCGTTGTCCTCGTAGCAGGCGGCTTCCGTGGACACGCTGTCGGAACCGACGGTCACGGTCGCTCGGGGAGTCGGCTTCTCTCCGCAGGCGGAGAGGGCGACGAGCCCGAGGGAGGCCGCACCGATGGCTACGGCAGTGCGGATGGTGCGGCTGCCCTTGCCCCGGGAGATCGTGTGGGTCATAGCAGGCAGGCTACCCGGCGGTTCCACTCAGACGACGCGCGGGTGGGGCGTGCCGTGCCGTGCGGCCGACAACAGGGGCCTGACGGTGGCGAGCGCGCCCACCGCCACGATCACCCCGGCCACCCCCATGCCGACCGGCCCGATCAGCGGCAGCGCGATCCCGACGGCGCCGCCGGCCACCCACGACATCTGCATCAGGGTCTCGGAGCGGGCGAAGGCGGAGGTGCGCACCAGCTCCGGCACGTCCCGCTGGATCAGCGCGTCCAGCGACAGCTTGCCCAGCGCCTGCGCCAGCCCGGCGACGGCCGCGACGACGGGCACGGTGACCGTGCCGTAGAACACCGCCGCCACCGCGGTGGCGGCCAGGGCCAGCGCCAGCACCGACGCGATGATCGCCTCCGGCACGCGGTCGCGCAGCCAGGCGCCCAGCGCCGTGCCCAGCGCGTTGCCGCCGCCCGCCGCCACGGCCACCACCCCCAGCGAGACCACGGGGTCCAGGCCGGCCAGGGGGTGCTCGCGCAGCATGAAGGCGAGGAAGAAGGTGAGGAAGCCGGACAGGGCGCGCAGGGAGGAGTTGGCGAGCAGGGCGTTGAACACGGAGGTGCCGACGGTGCGCAGACCGGGCCGCCGGGGTTTGCCGCCGCCGTTCCCGTTCCCACTCCCGTCCTTGCCGCCACCTCCGTCGCCACCGCCGCCCTTCCCAGCGGCGTCGCCGGTCGCGTTCCCGGTCGCGTCTCCGCCGTTGTCGGTGCCACCGCCGACGGCGTCCTGGCTGTGCGCGGCCTCGTAGGCGGTCAGCAGGGCCCGCCGTTCGCCCTTGGCCGAGTCCACCTTGTGAGGCAGCGAGAAGGACAGGAACGTGCCGATGACGAAGACGGTGAAGGCCCCGTACAGCGGCCAGGACGGCCCCAGGCTGTGCAGCGCGGCTCCCACCGGGGCCGCGGCCCCGGTGGCCAGCAGCCCGGCGAGCGTCACCCGCGAGTTCGCCTTCACCAGCGAGATCCGGTGCGGCAGCAGCCGGGGCACGACCGCCGATCTCACCACCCCGTACGCCTTGGAGGCCACCAGCACCCCCAGCGCCGCCGGATACAGCTCCAGACTGCCGGTGGCCACCGCCCCGGCCATGCTCAGCGCCAGCAGCGCCCGGCCCAGCATCGACCCGGCCATCGCGGCGCGGCGCCCGTGCGGGACGCGGTCCAGCAGTGGCCCGATGACCGGCGCCAGCAGGGCGAAGGGGGCGAGGGTGACGGCCAGGTAGAGCGCGACGCGCCCGCGCGCCTCGCCGGTGGGCACGGAGAAGAAGATCGTGGAGGCCAGGGCGACGGTGATCATCATGTCGCCCGCGGAGTTCACCGCGTGCAGTTCGATGAGCTTGCCCAGCCCGGACTCGCCAGCCCCCTGGGCGTGGGTGGCCTTCCGGATGCGCCTGCCCAGCGCGCGGGGAGGCGTGTGTACGGCGCGGGCGATCGCCCGCGCCGTACGTCGGAATCGCCCCTCGCCGTGCTGGGGCGTCCTCAAGGCAGCCACGTCGTCAGTCTGCCCCACCGCCCGTCGCCTAGCCCGGCTCCTTCGGTTGAACGTTGTGGTCGAAGGTGCGACGGCCGGTGGTGCGCGTGCGTGGGGTAGCGTGGAGGGATGGTGCGCTCCGCCCGGCGGGAAAGCTCGGGTCCGGACGTCGCAGCGGTCCCCCGGTCCGCTCCGTCCTCACCTGTCTGACCTGGGCGTACGGTAGGCGCACTCGCGAAACGGCGTAGGAGAGAATCGATTCTTGTGAGTGCTGCGATGCGAGGCCGTACCCCTGATCGCCTGTGCGCCGAGGCGGTTGAACTGGCTCGGGAGGCGGCTCGGGAGGCCGCTTTCCCCGGCCGGGTCGGCGACCATCTGGGTGCCGTCGCCGACGGGGACCGCGTCGTCACGCACTTCTTCGAGTGCCTGGAGCCGGGCTACCGCGGCTGGCGCTGGGCCGCCACCGTCGCGCGGGCCTCGCGGGCGCGGGCGGTGACCGTCGACGAGGCGGTGCTGCTGCCCGGCCCCGACGCGCTGCTCGCCCCCGAGTGGGTGCCCTGGAGCGAACGCCTGCGCCCCGGCGACCTCGGCCCCGGCGACCTGCTGCCCACCGAGGCCGACGACCCGCGCCTGGAGCCCGGCCACACCGGCGGCGGCGAACCCTCCCCGCACGCGGCGGTCGTGGGGTCGGCCTGGGAGGACGCCGGCGCCGAGGGCCCGGCCGAGGCCGAGGACGCCGACGTCGTCACCAGCGAGCCCGGCGAACTCCCCGGCGCCCCGGCGCGCGGCAGCATCGCGGCGGTCGCCGAGGAGATCGGAATGGGCCGCCCCCGGGTCCTGTCCCGCCAGGGCCTGCACGAGGCCGCGGACCGCTGGGAGGAGGAGTTCGGCCCCCGGACGCCCGTGGCGCAGGCAGCCCCCGCCTCCTGCGTGAGCTGTGGTTTCCTGGTGCCGATGGCGGGCTCGCTGCGCCAGGCCTTCGGGGTGTGCGCCAACGAGTTCTCCCCCGCCGACGGCCGTGTGGTCTCCCTCGCCTTCGGCTGCGGCGGCCACTCGGAGGCGGCCGTCATGCCGAAGACACCGCGCCCGCCGGCGCCGGTGATCGACGAGACGCGGGTGGACGAGATGCCCCTGGACGGCGGCGCGGGCGACCCGGAGGCGTAGCGGGTTCCGGACCGCCGCGAGGCTGATTGTCCCGGCCCCGCCGGGGCCCGGTCAGCGCTGGACCCGGAGTCCGGTGCGGGCTCTCCCTCCGGCTCGTCCGGTGGGCCGCGGATGCCGAACCGAGCGACTGCGACACCCGCTGGAACGACACCCCCCTCACCCGGCCGGCGTCCCGCCGGCTCAGGTCGCGGGCCGGGCTTTCCACGTGAGCTAGGTGATATCCGGGCCGTACACGAACCGGGCCGGGGGTGGCTCCGGCCGTCGTCGTAGGCTCACAGACCCGGGGCGCCCCAGAGCGGGAACCAGCGGCCCAGCTCCGGCTCGATGTTCAGGTCGTCCTGGAGAGCCGCCCTGACCTGGAGCTCCAGCGGGTTGTCGCGCTTCTGGCCGGGCAGCGGGGCGAAGGGGTAGAAGGTGCCGCGCTTGTAGAGGTAGACCAGCGCCAGGGGGTGCCGGTCGGGAGCGCGGAAGGCGACCAGCGAGCACAGCAGCTGCGGGCCGAAACCGCTGCCCTGCAGCGTGGTGTTCACCGCGTGCAGGTCGTTGACCAGGGAGGGCACTTCCTCGGGGGCGCGGCGTGAGAGCAGCCAGGAGTACCCGTAGCCGTCCTCACTGAACTCCACCGTCCCGCTCCCGCGCCCGGAGTCCGCGCCCAGCAGAGCCTCCACCTCCTGCCGGATCCGGGTGAAGGCGCCGCCCTCGACGCTCGCGAAGCACACCGAGCCCGCCCCGGTGGGGGTCAGGCCCGCGGCGGCCTGGAGTGTGATCGCGGCCGAGGGCAGGCCGAAGAGCCGGTCGAGATCGGGTCGGGCCGGTTCGCTCCGGCCGAACAGGATGTCCAGCAGACCCACGGCGACTCCTTCCCGGATCCGGTCCTCAGGGTGCCTCGCCGCCCAGCCGCTCGGAGATCTCCGCCAGTGCCTCCAGACGGCTCTCCAGGCTGGGGTGGGTGGAGAACAGCCCGGCCACCGCGCTGCCGGCCCCCAGGGCGGGGGTGAAGAAGAACGCGTTGAACGCCTGAGCCGTGCGCAGGTCCCGGGTGGGGATCCGGGCGATGTCCCCGCTGACCTTGGTCAGCGCCGAGGCCAGGGCGGAGGGCTTCCCGGTGAGCATGGCCGCCGCGCGGTCCGCGGCCAGTTCGCGGTAGCGCGACAGTGCCCGGATGAGCAGGAAGCTGAGGGCGTACACGACCGCGGAGACCAGCATGACCATCGCGAACACGGCGGCGGTGTTCTGGTCGCGGCGGCCTCCGCCGAACAGCTGGGAGTAGAAGGCGAAGCGGACGACCAGCCCGGCCAGCACCCCCAGGAACGAGGCGATGGTGATCACCGCCACGTCGCGGTGGGCGACATGGGACAGCTCGTGGGCGAGTACGCCCTCCAGCTCCTCGGTCTCCAGGCGCCGCGTCAGCCCGGTGGTCACGCAGACCACGGCGTGGTCGGCGTCGCGCCCGGTGGCGAACGCGTTGGGCAGGTCCATGCTGGAGACGGCGACCCGCGGCTTCGGCATGTCCGCGGTGGCGCACAGCCGGTCGACCACCCCGTGCAGCCGCGGCTCCTCCTCCGGGGTGACCAGGCGGCCGCGCATGGCGTACAGGGCGATCCGGTCGGAGAACCAGAACTGCGCGCCCAGCAGGACGGCGGCGATGACGACGACCAGCACGAGGGAGTCCAGCAGCACGATCAGCGCGGCGACGAATCCCACGTACAGCAGCCCCAGCAGGAACATCGTGAGCACCATGCGCCCGGTGAGCCGCCGGTCGGGCTCGAAACGGCTGCGCATCACGCACCCGCCCCGGGACCCGGGCTGCCGCCAGAAGCCCGTACAGCGGTCGTGACCCTCGTACTCATCGGGCCCTCCTGTCCGCCACGCTCCCGCCGGACGGGACCGTGGACCGAGACGCGATCCCCTTTCCTCCCTGTATACCCTAATGTCCGGAATCGCCCCTTCTCTGGTCACGGGCGGGCGGCCGACCCGCGCCACGGGCGGCCCGGCGCGCGCCGGGCGCGCCGGACGCAGTACCGTCGCCCGCAGACAGGCAATCGGGCTCGTCCCGTGACTGGACGTGGCGGAGGAGACGGACACGTGAGCGGCACGGTGCTGGTACAGGGCACGGACGACGGAGCGGACCCCTTCGACACCGCCCGGCTGCGCCGCGGCGTACTCGACGCCTGGACGGCCTCCCCCGCGCGCTTCCGCGAGGACGCCAACGCGGAGGAGGACCTGGCCCTGGGCGGCTACCGCGACCGGCTGGTGGTCGAGCTGGCGCAGAACGCCGCCGACGCCGCCGCCCGCGCGGGCGTCCCCGGACGGCTGCGGCTCACCCTGCGAGGCAAGGTGCTGGTGGCCGCCAACACCGGAGCACCCCTGGACGCGGCCGGCGTGGAGTCCCTGTCCACCCTGCGCGCCTCCGCCAAACGCGACGAGGAGACGGGGGACGGTCCTCAGGCGGGCCCCGTCGGCCGCTTCGGCGTCGGCTTCGCCGCCGTCCTGGCCGTCAGCGACGAACCCGCGATCGTCTGCCGTACCGGCGGGGCCCGCTGGTCGCTGGCCGAGGCCCGCGAGACGGCCGCCGAGGCCGCCGCCCGCAACCCCGGCCTCGCCGACGAGCTGCGCCGCCGCGAGGGCCACGTCCCCCTGCTGCGCCTGCCGATGCCCGCCCAGGGCACCGCACCCCAGGGCTACGACACGGCCGTCGTGCTGCCGCTGCGCGACGGCGCCGCCGAGGAACTGGCCGTCCGGCTGCTCACCGCGGTCGACGACGCCCTGCTGCTCACCCTCCCCGGCCTGACCGAGGTCGTGACCGAGACCGACGGCGGGGTGCGTACGCTCACCCGCCGCCAGGACGGCGCCTACGTCGTGGTCGAGGACAGCGGCACGGCCGGTGCCGGGGGTGAGGGCGCCACCCGCTGGCGCGTGGCCGCCGACGCCGGACGCACCGACCCCGCTCTGCTCGCCGACCGCCCCGTCGAGGAGCGGCGGCGGCCGTACTGGTCGGTCACCTGGGCCGTCCCCGTCGACGCCGACGGCGCCCCCGCCCCCCTCCGCACCGTGCCCGTCGTCCACGCCCCCACCCCCACCGACGAGCCGGTCGGCCTGCCCGCCCTGCTCATCGCCTCCTTCCCGCTGGATCCCTCCCGCCGCCGCATCGCCCCCGGACCGCTGGCCGACTTCCTGCTGGAGCGCGCCGCCGACGCCTACTCCACCCTGCTGCGCGACTGGCGGCCGGTCGCCACCGCCACCACCGGCCTCGTACCCGGCCCGCTGGGCAGGGCCGAGCTCGACGGGGAACTGCGCCGCCTGGTCCTGGAGCGCCTGCGGCGCACCCCCTTCCTGGCGAGCGCCGCCACCGACGAAGGCGGCGAGCCCCACGCACTGCGCCCCGCCGACGCCGAGATCGCCGAGGGCGCCGGGGCCGAGACGGTCGCCGTCCTGGCCGAGCTGTTCCCCGCCCTGCTGCCCGCCGGACTGGAACGCCGCACCGGACTGCGCACCCTCGGCGTCCCCCGGGCGCCGCTGGGCGAGCTGATCGACCGGCTGGCCGGCGTGGAACGGGAACCGTCCTGGTGGCGCAGGCTGTACGACGCCCTCGCCGGCACCGACCCCGACCGGCTCACCGGCCTGCCCGTCCCCCTCGCCGACGGCCGCACCACCATCGGACCGCGCCGAGTGCTGCTGCCCCTGCCCGACACCACGGGCGCCGGCTCGCTGACCCGCCTCGGCCTGAAGGTCGCCCACCCCGATGCCGCCCACCCCCTGCTGGAGAGGCTGGGCGCCACCCCTGCCACACCCCGCGCGGTGCTCACCACCCCGCAGGTACGGGCGGCCGTCGCCGCCTCGCTGGAGGCCGAGGAGAGCTGGTACGGCGACGAGGACGAGGACGGCGGTCCCCCGGACGCCGAGGAACTGGCCGACACCGTCCTCGCCCTCGTCCGCGACGCACGCCTCTCACCCGGCGACGAGCCCTGGCTGGGCGCCCTCGCCCTCCCCGACGAGGACGGCGAACTCGCCCCGGCCGCCGAACTCGTCTTCCCCGGCAGCGCCTTCGAGCGCGTCGTCCGCGAGGGCGAACTGCCCGCCTGCGACGCCGAACTGGCCGAGCGGTGGGGCGAGGAGACCCTCGCCGCGGTCGGCGTGCTCGCCGACTTCACTCTGGTGCGCGCCACCGACGTCGTCCTGGACCCGGACGAACTCGAGCCCCGTGACACCGACTTCCCCGAACCCGACGACGCGGGCCTGCTGGACGCCGTCGACGTGTGGTGCGAGGAGGTCCTCGACACCCTGCCCGAAACGGCCGTCCCGCCGGTGGTCTCCGAACTGATCGCCGTACGCGACCTGGACCTCGTCGACGACGACCACTGGCCGCAGGCCCTGCGTATGCTCTCCCGCCCCCCGCTCCGTGACGCGCTCACCACCCCGGTGCGCGTCCTGCTGCCGGACGGCACGGTGCGGACCGTCCGCCCCTACACCGCCTGGTGGCTGCGCGACCACCCCGTCCTGGACGGCCGCCGCCCCGCCGGACTGCGCGCGGCCGGCGGCGACCCGCTGCTGGCGGGCCTGTACGAGGAGGCGCCCGCCGCCACCTCGGGCCTGGACGAGCAGGTGCTGCGCGCCCTGGGCATCCGCACCTCCGCCGCCGCCCTGCTGGACGAACCCGGCGGCGCCTCCGAACTCCTGGGCCGCCTCGCCGACCCCGGCCTGCCCGTCACCCCCGCCCAGCTCCACGGCCTGTACAGCCTGCTGGCGGAGCTGGACCCGGACGAGGTCACGCTGCCGGACGAACTGCGCGCCGTGACCGACGGCGGGGTACACCTGGTGGACGCCGCCGACGCGCTGGTCGCCGACGCCCCCGACCTGCTGCCCCTGGCCACCGGCCGCCCGCTGCTGCCGGTACGCCCGGCCCTGTCCGCGTCCCTGGCCGCCGTCCTCGACGTCCGCCGCCTGAGCGAGGCCGTCGGCGCGGGTCTGCCCGCCCCCGGGGCCGGAGCGGGCGAGGTGGGAGAGGTACCCGACGCGGTACGCGTCCTGCTCCCCGGCGCCCCGGCCACTTACGTCGAGCACGACGAACTCGTCCTCGCCGGCGTGGAGCTGGACTGGCGGCTCACCCCCGACGGCACCCTCCACGCCGCCACCGTCGAGGGCGTCGCGGCGGGCCTGGCCTGGGCGGCAGGCCAGTGGCCGCGCCGCTTCGAGGCCGCCGCCCTGCTGGAGGACCCCTCCCGGGTCGCCGAACTGGCCCGCGACCGCTGGTTCGACTGACCCCCGGCGGCCGACGCCGTCACGCCGTCAAGCCGTCACGCCGTCACTCGGGCCGCCGGCCCGGACGGGACCGTCACGCACGCCCCCCGAGGATCGGGTCGTCCACCAGCAGGGCCGCGCGGCCGGTGCGGCGGGCATCGGCGAGGGCGGCCAGCCGCCGGTAGCCCTCGGGCGTCATCAGCCGCTCCCAGACGGGCCAGTCCTCCACCGCCCAGCGGTCGTGCTCCTCCGGGTCCAGCCGGATGGAGGCGATCTCCTCGTGGCCGAGCGTGCCGCCGTCGAAGCAGAAGCCGACCTTCGCCAGCGGGGCCTCGGCCGGGTCGGAGCGGATGTAGTGCGCCAGCATCAGCGGGCGCGGGCCCTCGATCCGCAGCCCGGTCTCCTCGTACGTCTCCCGCACCGCCGCCTGGAACGGGTCCTCGCCCGGATCCATGTTGCCGCCCGGGAGCTGCCACACCCGTCTGCCGTACACCGAACGCAGCTGCACCGGCCACCCGCGCTCGTCGGTGAAGTACACGCAGGCATAGACGGTGGCCTTGGGCAGGGTGGCCAGGTACTCGGCCTGCGGCATCGGGAACGGCAGCCCGGCGGGCTCGTCACTGGTGGAGGTCATGCCCTCACTCCTACCGGATCTCGGGTTCCGGAATGCGGGATTCGAGCGCTCTCTCATTGGAACGGGTGGAACGGGTGGAACGGGTGGGTCGCGGACCCACCCGCCCTCCCTCCGCGAGTGAGGCCGTGAACAGGCGAGTCGACTTTTGGTGACCGGAGCGCCACGCTTCGGCGTGGCGATGCGGTGTCGCGTCCCGTACAAGCAACGGCCCCCGACAGGTGCTCGCGACACCTCCGGGGGCCTGGCCAACGAGATCGACAAGCCAGTGCCGCATAAGCCGGGGTTCACCCCGCTCGCCCCGTACTGCCTCAGTACGTTCCGTCATGCCCCAGGCGCTACGAGGCGAACGCGCCTTCGCGCGCGGTCCGTGGCACGGATGCAGACGTGATGAGGGAGAAGTCAGGGAAAGCTGTACGGCTTCCGCCGAGGTGGAGGAGCACCCGGCCGAGGGTCACTCGGCGGGGGCGGGGCCCTCCGGGGCGGGGCCTGCGCCTGCGCCGGATTCCGTGCCGGGTCCGGAGTCCGCCCCGGTCTCCCGTACGAGGCGTTCGCGGCGCAGCGCCGCCTCGCGACGGCGGACGAACCAGATGCCGTAGAGGCCCAGGACGCCGCCGGCCAGACACGTCCACAGCCACCAGGTGCGGTCGTGTTCGTCGAACCAGCCGTAGAAGGGGAGCTGGACCAGGAAGAGCGTGAACCAGATGACCGTGCCGCCCACGACGGTGGCGACGACGTTGCCCTCCAGGGGTTCGGGTGCCTCACGCTCGCCGCTCGTCCACCTGCTCCAGCCCATGGCCTGGCCCTCTCGTTTCCCGTCACCCCGTCGCCCGCCCGTGCCGCGGCGTTCCGCACCAGCGTAACGAGGAGGGGGAACGGGGTCGGCCCGGGAGCGGCGTCCGGGTGGCGGCGGTGCGGGGGACGGCGTGTGGGAAGCGTCACGGCCGTGCCCGGGGAATGCCCCCGCCCGCGAATGGCCTTTTCCACAGTGGTGCGTTCATACTGAAAGCATCCTGGATTGGCTGGTTCCTGTTGGAGGAACCTCCGAAACCGTCCCCGAACCGCCCAGTGAAGGTCACGCATGCCCACTCCGGCCACCGACACCCCGGCCACGCCAGACACCCCCGGCACCCCCGGCAGTGAAACCGGGACCCGGGCGCCCGGGGGCGGCCTCGACCGCTTCTTCAGGATCTCCGAGCGGGGCTCGAGCGTGGGCCGCGAACTGCGCGGCGGACTCGCCACCTTCTTCGCGATGGCCTACATCATCGTGCTGAACCCGATCATCCTGGGCGCGGGCACGGACAAGTTCGGCCAGCAGCTCGACAACGCCCAGCTCGTCACCGCCACCGCGCTGATGGCCGGTCTCACCACCATCCTGATGGGCGTCATCGGCAACGTGCCCATCGCGCTGGCCGCCGGGCTCGGCATCAACGCCGTGGTCTCCCTCCAGCTCGCACCGCGGATGAGCTGGCCCGACGCCATGGGCATGGTGGTCCTGGCCGGGCTGGTGCTGATGCTGCTGGTCGCCTCCGGACTGCGCGAACGCGTCATGGACGCCATCCCCGGCGGGCTGCGCCGGGCCATCGCGATCGGCATCGGCCTGTTCATCACCCTCATCGGCCTGGTGGACTCCGGATTCGTCACCCGCAACCCCGACTCCGCGCACACCACCGTGCCGCTCGGCCTCGGGCAGGGCGGCCACCTGGCCGGCTGGCCGGTGCTCGTCTTCGTCCTCGGCCTGGCCCTGACCTTCGTCCTGGTCACCAGGAGGACCAAGGGCGCGATCCTGATCAGCATCGTCGTGATGACCGTGGTCGCCGTGGTGATCAACGTGGTCGCCGACGTGCCCGACGCTGCCTGGGGCCTGGCCGTGCCGGACATGCCCGGGAGTATCGTGAGCACCCCGGACTTCGGCCTGATCGGTGAGGTCAGCCTCTTCGGCGGCTTCGCGGAGGTCGGTGTGCTGACCGGCTCGCTGTTCGTCTTCACCGTGCTGCTGTCCGGCTTCTTCGACGCGATGGGCACCATCATCGGCGTCGGCCACGAGGCGAGGCTGACCGACGAGCAGGGCCGGCTGCCCGGCATGGGCCGCATCCTGATGACGGACGGCGTCGCGGTGGCGGGCGGCGGCTTCGGCTCCTGCTCGGCCAACACCTGCTTCGTGGAGTCCACCGCCGGTGTCGGCGAGGGGGCCCGTACCGGCCTGGCGAACATCATGACCGGTGCGCTGTTCCTGCTGGCCCTGGTCTTCACGCCGCTGGCCACCGTGGTGCCCTCGCACGCGGCGACCCCGGCGCTGGTCGTGGTCGGCTTCCTGATCATGGCCTCGAACGTGCGGGAGATCGACTGGAGCGACCAGACCGTCGCCGTCCCGGCGTTCCTGACGCTGATCTCCATGCCGTTCACCTACAGCATCACCAACGGCATCGGCATCGGCGTGCTCTCCTACATCCTGCTGCGCACCGCCACCGGGCGCTTCCGCGAGATCCCGTGGCTGCTGAACGCCGTCGGCGCCTGCTTCCTGGTCTACTTCCTGCTGGACCCGATCCAGCAGGTGCTCGGGATCGGGTGACGGGACCGGGGCTCCGCCCGCGCGGAGGCGTTCCGTCCCGTCCGCGGACGGGGTGGGGCGCTCGTCGAAGCCGACACGGACGGGCGTCCGGGACCATGCGGTCCCGGACGCCCGCTCCGCGTTCCGCGGCACGGCGGCGGAGCCGTTCGAGCGGCGCACCGTCCACCCGCGGGCTCAGAGCCCCCGTCCCCGCGGTCTCCGCGGTCTCCACGGGGACGCGGTGGCAGGGCAGGCGGAGGAGCGCGTCGGCTTTCCTTGCCGGCTCACCCGTACGGGTGAGCAAGGACACGTCCTCCGCACCCTTGTGAACCGCTCCTTAGGAGAAGTAATGAGTTAGGCTAATGAATATGCCGGATCTGACCCAGGGCGAGGACGCCGAAGCCGTCAGCGCCCTCCGCTCCGCCACGATGCGCCTGGCGCGCCGCCTCAAGCACCAGCGCGTCGACGAGTCGCTGAGCCCGGCCGAGATGTCGGTCCTGGGCACCCTCGCGCGCTGCGGCTCCGCCACGCCCGGCGAGCTGGCGCGTAAGGAACACGTGCAGCCGCCGTCGATGACCCGCATCGTGGCGATGCTGGAGGCCAAGGGACTCGTCCGGCTGGAACCGCACAGGGACGACCGCCGCCAGAAGGTGGTCACCCAGACCGAGCAGGCCGAGGCGATGTTCGCCGCGAGCCGCACCAAGCGCGACGCCTGGCTCGCCGAACTCGCCGGACGGCTCGACGAGGACGAATGGGCGCGGCTGCGCGCGGCGGCCCCCGTCCTGGAGAAGCTCGCGCAACTGTAAGGAGCAGTGCCACGAGGAGGCGAAACCGATTGAGTCCGGGACCCGGAGCACACTCCGCACCCGCACCCGCACCCGACGAGAACCCGAACGACCCCGCCGAGGCCGGGGAGCCCGCCGACAGCGCGGAGAGCACGAAGCCCGCGAGGAACGGGAAGCCGGCGAAGAACGCGAAGCCCTCGACGTTCAGCTCACTGCGCATCCGCAACTACCGGCTGTTCGCCGCGGGGCAGCTCGTCTCCAACACCGGCACCTGGATGCAGCGCATCGCCCAGGACTGGCTGGTCCTCAGCCTCACCGGATCCGCGACGGCCGTCGGCATCACCACGGCGCTGCAGTTCCTCCCCATGATGCTGCTGGGGCTGTACGGCGGCGTCATCGCCGACCGCTACCCCAAACGCAGGCTGCTGCTGATCACCCAGACGGCGATGGGCCTGACCGGGCTCGCGCTCGCCGCGCTGACCCTCAGCGGGCACGTCCACGTCTGGCACGTCTACGCCCTCGCCCTCGTCCTGGGACTGGCGACGGTCGTGGACAACCCCGCCCGGCAGACCTTCGTCTCGGAGATGGTCGGCCCCGAGCAGCTCACCAACGCCGTCTCCCTCAACGGCGCCAACTTCCAGTCCGCCCGCCTGGTCGGCCCGGCCGTCGCCGGTGTGCTGATCACGGCCGTGGGAAGCGGCTGGGCGTTCCTGCTCAACGGGCTGTCGTTCATCGCGCCGATCACCGGTCTGCTGATGATGCGCACCGCCGAGCTGCACGTCATCGACCGCGCCCCGCGCGCCAGGGGCCAGCTCCGCGAGGGCCTGCGGTACGTCGCGAGCCGGCCGGAGCTGATCTGGCCGATCACGCTCGTCGGCTTCGTCGGCACCTTCGCCTACAACTTCCCCATCTGGCTCACCGCCTTCACCGACAAGGTCTTCGACGAGGGCGCGGGCACCTACGGCCTGCTCAACAGCCTGATCGCCGTCGGCTCGGTCGCCGGCGCGCTGCTGGCCGCCCGGCGCGGCGTGAGCCGGATGCGGGTGATGGTCGGCGCCGCGCTGCTCTTCGGCGTGCTGGAGATGACCGCGGCTCTCTCCCCGTCGTTCTGGGTCTTCGCCCTGCTGATGGCGCCCATCGGCGCGGTGGGCCTGACCTTCAACGTCACAGCCAACTCCACCGTCCAGCTCGCCTCCGATCCGGCGATGCGCGGCCGGGTGATGAGCCTGTACATGATGGTGTTCATGGGCGGCACCCCGTTCGGCGCTCCGCTGATGGGCTGGATCACCGACACCCACGGCGCCCGCGTCGGCTTCCTGGCCGGCGGCCTGGTCTCGGCCGCGGCCGCCGTCGCCACCGCCCTGGTGCTGGCCCGGATCGGCGGGCTGCGGCCGAGGGTGGGCCTGCGCCGTGGACGCCGGGGCCTGACGCTCGTCCCGGTGGCGCGGGGCGTACGGGCGGCCGGAGCGGCGGGCACGGAGGGGCCGGAGGGCATAGCCGGGGACGGCCCGGCCCCGCAGGACCGCACCCCGGTCTCCCCGCGCCGGACCGTCCCCGCCGCCGCCCCGGCCACCGCGCCCCCCAGCGCCCCGGCCTCCGCGCCGGGCGAGGAGCGGAACCACCGCAGGGACGTGCTCGCGTGAGGGGCCCGCTCGCGTGAGACTCTCCCCATGAGGCTTTTCACCGCCGTGCTGCCGCCGCCCGCCGCCGTCGCGGAACTCGGCGAGGAGGTGGAGCGGCTGCGGGGGCTGCCCGGCGCGGACCGGCTGCGCTGGGCCCTCCCCGAGGGCTGGCACTTCACGCTCGCCTTCCTGGGCGAGGTGGACGACCACCTCCTGCCCGCGCTGTGCGAGCGCCTGGAGCGCGCCGCCCACCGCCACCACCCCTTCGAGGTGCGGCTGGCCGGGGGCGGCCGGTTCGGCGACCGGGTGCTGTGGGCCGGGGTGGACGACGGCCGCGAGCCGTTGCGGCGGCTGGCCGCCTCTGTCACGGCGGGCATCGACCGGGCCGGGGTGCCGACCGATGACCGCCCCTACAAGCCGCATCTGACCCTGGCCCGCGCCGGCCGCCGCGGACCGGGTCCCGGCCTGCGTCCCCTGGCGTCGGCCCTGGAGAGCTTCGAGGGAAGCCTCTGGAGGGCCGAGGAGCTGGCCCTCGTACGCAGCCGGCTGCCCCGCTCCGGGACGCCGGGGGAGCACCCCCGCTACGAGACGTCGGCGGCCTGGTCGCTGGGCCGCTGACGAGCTGCCGGCATCCGGCCGGCAACCCGCCGACGGGCCGCCGGCCGGGCGGGCTACCGTTGGGGCGTGGACCCGAAGACCCGTACCCGCATCGTCAGCGGGGCCCTGGTGCTCATGCTCGTCGTGGTGATGCTGGCGGCCCTCATCGGCTGAGCGGGCCGCGCCGGGCCCGCCGCCGGTTTCCTCCCCGGGACAGGCGAGCGCCCTGCGGGGCCTTCCGGCGGTGCGTGCCCGGCCACGGCGAGGAGGAGAGAAGCGGAGAGTGCCGACGGGACCGTGGCGGCCGCGACATCGGGGATGTCCGGCGGAACGTTCTCCCGCGCCCTGCGGTCGGCCGTCGCCCGCCGGACACCACGGGCCGGGCCCCTTCCCGCCGGTGTCTTCCCGCCGGTGTCTTCCCGGTGTGCTCCCGGGCTGTCCCCGATTTCGTCGGCAGATCGGAAAATAGGAGAACTCTTAAGGGTGGGGCCTCAGAAGATTGCGATAAAATGATTTAAATCTTTCTCGTCGGGCGATAATCCGCCATTATTCTCGGGGGTGGAGTGACTTTTCTCGCGGTGTCGACCGAGGGAAAACATTTCTCCTGAAAATTTTCCGATGTCTTGTTCTTTTCTCCTGAAAAGGGCGGCGGATTCTGCTCTCCGGCTCCTGGGAAGTTTGGTTCTCGGGCGCTTCACTCCGAAGTGCTGACCGTACCGAGGAGGTTTTCGTGAGTAAGAGCTTCAGCCGTCTGGCCATCGCCTTCACAGCGGCCACGCTGATGGTCGGCGGAACCACCGCCGCCGTCGCGGCCCCCGCACCCGCCGCGCAGCAGCAGTCGCGGACGGCTCAGGTGCCCGGCGAGTCCGGGACGATGGCCGACGCACACTTCGGCAAGGGCACGGAGTTCTGCAGGAACCAGGCACTGACCTCGGGCAACGGAAGGGCCGTGCTGCGGGTGCAGGAGGACGGCAACTTCGTTCTGTACAAGGACGGCCGCCCGGTGTGGCAGGCGCCGAACGCCTGGCCCAACGGCAACTGCGCCGTCTTCCAGGAGGACGGCAACTTCGTGCTCTACGACATCAGCGGCAGGCCGCTGTGGCACTCCAACACCTGGAGCCGGGGCGAGACCCTCGCGGTCCAGGACGACGGCAATGTCGTCGTCTACGACGGCAACGGCGCCCCGGTGTGGGCGACGAACACCGGGGACTGAGCCACCGGGTCGGTTCGCTCCGCCACCGGGTTCCGGCCCGGTGGCGGAGCGGGCCCACAGGACCGCACGGGGCCTGACGGCCCGCGGTGACCGGCGGCCGGACGGTGAGACGCGGGGCCGGAGGCCGGCGCGAGCCGTTTCGCGCTTGCCCGAAGCGGGCTCGAGGCAGTTGGCTTGTGACTCATGAGGTACACGCAGCTCGGACGCACCGGACTCAAGGTCAGCCGCCTGGTTCTCGGCACGATGAACTTCGGTCCGCAGACAGACGAACCCGCCGGCCACGACATCATGGACGCCGCGCTCGACGCGGGCGTCAACTTCTTCGACACGGCCAACGTCTACGGCTGGGGCGAGAGCAAGGGCCGCACCGAGGAGATTATCGGCAACTGGTTCGCCAAGGGCGGCGACCGCCGCGACAAGGTGGTCCTCGCCACCAAGGTCTACGGCAACATGGCGGCCACGAACGGCGACGTCTGGCCCAACCACGACAAGCTCTCCGCGGTGAACATCCGCCGCGCCGTCGACGCCAGCCTGAAGCGGCTGCGCACCGACCACATCGATCTGTACCAGTTCCACCACGTCGACCGGAACACGCCGTGGGAGGAGATCTGGCAGGCGATGGACGTCCTGGTCCAGCAGGGCAAGATCCTGTACGTCGGGTCGTCCAACTTCGCCGGCTGGCACATCGCCCGGGCCAACGAGGCCGCCGCCCGCACCGGCCGCCTCGGTCTGGTCAGCGAGCAGTGCAAGTACAGCCTCGTCGAGCGCCGCGCCGAGATGGAGGTCATCCCGGCGGCGCGCGGCTACGGACTCGGCGTCATCCCGTGGTCCCCGCTGGGCGGGGGGCTGCTGGGCGGCGTGCTCCGCAAGGAGCGGGAGAACCCCGAGCGGCGTTCGTCGCGGGCGCTGGCGAACAACCCCGGACTGCGCGACCAGGTCCAGGCGTACGAGGACCTGCTGGACAAGCACGGTCTGGAGCCCGGCGAGGTGGCCCTGGCCTGGCACCTGGCCCAGCCCGGCGTCACCGGCCCGATCATCGGCCCGCGCACGCGTGAGCAGCTCGACTCGGCGCTGCGCGCGGTGGAGCTGGAGCTGGGCGAGGAGCTGCTGGCCTCGCTGGACGAGATCTTCCCCGGTCCCGGACCGTCTCCCGAGGCCTTCGCGTGGTGAGGTGACGGACCTGTGCCCCGGGCCGTCGCCTTCCGCTCGGCTTCCGAGGCGAGCGGGAGGCGACGCCCCCGCCGTTTCCGCCCCGGCCCGGGGCGGCTGCCGAGCAGCGCCGGGAGCGGCGCTCCGCGCGTCACAGCGGACGGCGCGCCCCCTCGTCGAGACGACCGCGTATGTACTGAACCAGGGCGTCCGCGACACGCCGCCGGTCCGGTTCGGGCAGGTCCTCGTAGGCGGCCGAGACGGTCATCCACTCGTTGAACACGTGGCCGTCCCCGGTGAGCAGCCAGTCCACGCACAGGTAGTCCGATTCCAGACTCCGGGCCAGCCGCTCACTCGACTCGACCACGTCGGCCGGTGGCTCGTAGCCGGAACCGCTTCCGCCCCGGCTCACGTTGGCCAGGTACGACTTCCCGGCCGGCTCGCGCAGCAGTGCGGCGATCACCTTGCCCTCGTGCACGTAGACCCGCACGTCGCCGTCGTTGGGCACGTGGGGCTGGATCAGGCAGCCCAGCCCGCCGGGCGTCAGCAGGTCGATCGTGGAGGAGAGGTGCTGGGAGGTGTCGGCCTTGAGCACTCCGAAACCCATGGCCATGGAGCGCGGCTTCACCACGTACGGCCCGGCCGGCAGCTCCGTGCGCACGGCCTCCAGAGCACGCCGGGCGTAGCGTCCGAAGGGAACCGAGACGGTGGGCGGCACGGGGACGCCCTGCGCGGCCGCGTGGTGGTACATCGCCAGCTTGTCGAGGCCGAGGACTTCGGGATCCCGGGTCCCGTCGGTGAGGAGGACGCAGTCGGAGGCCCTGATGGTCCGTGTGATGGCCTCGATGTGCCGGATGATGGCCGGATCCCAGGACCAGGAGGTGACCAGGAACCCCGCGTACTCGGCGAGCAGGTCCTCCTTCTCCCACAGCAGGCGCGGGGAGCCGTTCCAGACCGGGACGATGTCGCAGGAGTGGGCGATGCGCACGTCGAAGCCCGCCGCGCGCAGCGTGTCGACGCGCTCGGAGCCCTTGCGCCGCAGCCGCTCCTGCAGGTGCGGGTCGTAGTTGTCGGGGGTGGTGATCCACACCAGCTTCGGCGGCACGGAGGGTTCGGCGAGGTTGTCGTTCACAGGACTTCCTTGGTGACGGAGGAGTCGGAGTCGGACGAGGGCCGCGCGAGCACGCGCATGCCGCGCAGCGGGGAGCAGAGGAGCCAGAGGGAGGCGAGGGCCGTCCCGACGGCTCCCGCCCAGACGGCGGACCGGGCGCCGTGGAACTCCGCGAGGACACCTCCCAGGAGCATGCCCAGCGGGCGTGCCCCCCAGGCGAAGAAGCGAACCGTCGCGTTCACCCGGCCCAGCAGGTTCGTGGGCACCGTTCGCTGGCGGTAACTCACCTGTGCGACGTTGTAGACGACCAGCCCCGCCGCGAAGGCGAACTGCGCGCACACCACGAACGCGAGCCGTGCCCCGGACTCCGCCAGCCCCGCCAGCAGGGTGCACGGGGCGGTCAGGGTCACGCTCAGGACGACGGCACGTCCGTCGCCGAGCCGTTCGACGATGGGCCGCACCAGCATGGTCGCGCACAGGCCCCCCACGCCCCCTGCCGTGAACAGGAGCCCGATGGTGACGGCGGACACTCCCAGGTCCTGGGCCAGCAGGACCAGGAGCATGCCGTAGCCCATGCTCCAGCAGAACGTCATGGTCGTGGAACACGCCACCAGCCAGCGGAGTACCGGGTGGTCCCACAGATACCGGACGCCCCGCAGGACCGAGCGGCCGAGGGGCTCACGCGGCCCGCGGTCGACCGCCTCGGGCCGCCGGTCCTCGATGCGTGCCACGCAGAGGGCCGAGCCCACATAGGCGAACGCCGACACCACCACGGCCAGCGGCGCCGTGATGGCCTGCACGATCAGGCCCGCGACGCCGGGCCCGGCCACCGCGGCCGTCTGGTCCACGACGACCAGGCGCGAGTTGGCCGTCACCAGCCCCTTGGAGCCGACCAGATGGGGAAGGTAGCTCTGATCCGCGACATCGAAGAAGACGGTGGCGAGGCCCACCACGAACGCGACCGCGCACACATGGGTGACGGTGAGCGCGTCCAGCATCCACAGGACGGGCACCGCGGTGAGCACCGCGGCCCGGACGAGGTCGGCCACGATCATGGTCGGACGCTTGCGCATCCGGTCGACCCAGACGCCGACGGGCAGTCCGATCAGGAGGAAGGCGACCGTCTGCGAGGCGGACACCAGACTCACCTGAAAGGGCGTGGCCCGCAGGCTGGTCGCCGCGAGCAGTGGCATCGCGAGGTTCAGCACCACGAATCCGGCCTGGCTCAGCGAGTGTGCGAACAGCAGCTGACGGAGACCCGGGAACCGCCCGGGCGGCCGGGCCGTTCGGGGCACACCGCTGCGGAACTTGCTGAACTGCATGGCACCGCCGTGAAGTCGTGTGGGGGTCGGGCACCGCGGAGGGGGAGGCGTCGGGACGTGCAGAAGTTATGCGTCCCGCGCCTGCCCCGCAACGTTCCCGCGAGGCGGTGCGCTGAGCTGTTCCCAGCGTTCACGCAGGTCATCGCCCTGGAGCGAGTGTCGTGCGGCGCCGTGAGCCCGGCGAAGCGAGAGCCGACGGAGAGTTCGGCAAGAGCCTGCCCGCGAGCACCTCCGTGTCCGGGGCACTGTCGCCCGGCGAAGCGACGGAAGGGGAGGGGACCAATCCGGTGGTGTGCCCGGCGGGGGCGGGTGAATCCGCCGGCTCCTCGCGGGGCCCGCCGGTCACAGCGGGCCGGGCGCGGCCCGTCCGTCAGCCCCCGGCCGGGGCGGCCAGGTCGAAGGGACGCAGCGGGGCGGGGTCGACGACCCTCGTCCCCCGCGCCCCGCGCGCCGCTGCCGCGTTCTCCAGTGTGACGGCGGCCGCCGAACGGCCGGTGCTTTCACCCGTCCGCTGCGCGGCGCCCGCCCCGAGGAGCGGGGAGACCATGTCGTCGTGGTGGCTCGGCAACAGTACCGCCGGTTCGCCCAGCGCGTTCTGCAGCCGGTCCAGGTACCGGTGGACGGCGCTGTGCGAGGTCATGCCCACGATGGCGACGTCCGGTCGCAGGCCGGTGAGTTCCCGTTCGGCGAGGTTGCTGGTGCCGGAGAGGTAGACCGACGGCCCGTCGTCGAAGGACACCACGTAGGCCAGGGTCAGGCCCTCGACCAGATCCCCGATCGTCCGCGGTGTCCGGGGCGGGCCGGTGTGCGTTCCGGGCGCGAAGTAGCCGTGGTCGCCGGACTGGCTGTGCAGACTGCGCAGCACCTCGACGGTGAAGCCTGGAAACCTCAGGTACTCCCCGCCCCGGACCCGGATCACATCGGCCAGCCTGCGGTCCGGGGTGCCCATGGCGGCGAGCAGGTGGTGGGACGTCTCGTCACACAGGGTGCGGATCCGGTGCCCGTCCCACCCCCGGTGGGCCAGCAGCTGCGGCACGTCCGCCAGGTGGTCGAAGTGTCCGTGGCTGACCAGGATCAGGGCCGGAGGACCCGATAGGTTACGATCCGCCACGGCCGCGACGGTCCTCGGGTCCCGCCGCAGGGGGAGCGACGGGTCGAGGGACCCGTCGGACGCCTGGAAGGGCATACGGCTCAGGTAGGGGTCGAAGAGCAACCTGATGTCCCCGAAACCGAGTTCCCAGCCGGCCACCCCGAGCCACTGGAGGAACAGCCCCTCCAGGGAGGGGCGCCGGGCGCGGGCGCCGACGTGTTTCGGCTCGCTTCGCCCCATCAGCCCCGACGAGCCGATCGCCACCGCGCTCCCGAGGAGCATCCGCCGTCGCCGCTGCACACACCCTCCCTTGATGACAACCTGAAACCGAGAAGGTACACAGAGTGCGGTGGGAGGCTGTGGTTTCCGGTCATACGCGTCGCAGGGTGAGAGAGACACACCACCTCCTCATAAAACATGAAATACATCCACGCGGCCCGGTTTTCTCGCTGGTCCACGGGCGAAGAGACGCGCTCGCGACCCGATTCGAAGCCCGGGGTTCGAACAGGAATCGGCGTGGGGTGCGGTGTATGTGCCGGGGTGGTGCGCGGGAAGCGCACCTTTGGTTGCGACTCGGGCCGTCGAATGTCCGAAAAAGTACTGGCCTTCGCTCCGGCCGTCCTCGGGGAGAGAGGGCTGCCGCGGTCCGTCCGGCGCCGGCGCGCGGCCCGCGGTGGGGGACTCGGGGTGTCTTCCGTGGCCGTTTCCGGACGCGAACCGTATCCGCGCTCCATGCGTGTCGCTCCGCGCGGTCGCCCGCCGGCTCCGCGACGCCGGCCGGCGAACGCCGCGTCCCGTGCCGGGCGTCCGCTCCTGTGTGAGCGGTGTCCGCCATCCGGTGCCGCGGGGGCGAACGTGAAGTTCTGAGTGAAACCAGCCAATCAACCCGCAGGCTGAGGCCTCCATTGACACAACCCTTACGCCTTCCGTCTACTTCTGACGCACAGTCCGACCAAAAGTCGACGCGCGTCACCACGTGAAGGATCCCAGGATGTTCACAGATGACAGAGATGACACATCTCGACCCGTCCGCATCGCTGTGTTGGGCCCGCTCGAGGTCGGAGTCGGTCCGAAACCCGTGACCGTGCCGGGCCACCGTCAGCGGGGGATCTTAGCCACTCTGGCGCTTCAGCCGGGGCGCATCGTCGCCACCGACCACCTGATCGAAGCCGTTTGGTACGACAAGCCTCCCCGAACCGCGATGGGCCAGGTGCAGACCGGCATCTGGATGCTCCGGACGGCCCTCGTCAACGCCGGAGGCCCGGCGGAGGCGGTTCAGTCGTGTGCCACCGGATACCGGCTGAACAGTGAGCTGTGTTCGGTCGACGTGACGAGTTACCGCACGAAGATCGCGGACGCCCGCGCCATGCAGCGACGAGGCCGGCTCGACGAGGCGGTGCGGCTCGTGCGATCGGCCCACGAGCTGTGGCGCGGCCCCGCCCTCGTGGACATCACACATCGGGGTCTGCGTGGCTGGGCCGCCCGGCTCGAGGAGGAACACGCCGTCGCGCTGCAGTACCGGGCTTCCCTCGAACTACAGCTCGGGCGGCACGAGGAGGTCATCCCCGACCTGCTCGAACTCGTCGACCACTACCCCATGCGGGAGAGTCTCCACGCCGATCTCATGCTCGCGCTCTACCGCTCGGGCCGTCAGGCGGACGCCCTGAAGGTCTTCCACGACGTGCGGCAGGCCCTCGCCGAGGAGCTCGGCATCGACCCGGGGCCCGGACTGCGCACCCTGGCCCAGGCGATCCTCCGCCAGGACAGCAGGCTGGCACCCCGGCCGGCGACGAACCAGCCGCCCCCGCACACGGCGTTGTCCGCACCCCGTTCCTGAGCGGGTTCCCGTTCCCCGGCCGTCCGTTCACGGCCCCGGAGCCGGTCGTGAGGGCATGGCGGTCGTGAGGGCATGGCGGTCGTGAGGGCATGGCGGTCGTGAGGGCATGACGCACCGGGCGGTGCCCGGTGCGTCATGCCCCCCGCCCCTCCGCTCGGCCCCTTGGCGTCCCTTCAGGACGGGAGATCCGAGAATCACAGGCTTCCGGCCGCGTGCGGTGGTGTTTCGCCGCGACGCGAACCGGGGCGATGCCGGTGGTCCCGTCCGCCGCAGGCCCGGCCCGCAGCGGACGGGACGTCCTCACGGCGGACCTACCGGCGCGGGGTGAAGGTGATGACGTCACCGGCGCGCTCGCCGCCGGTGGGGAGCTGGCCGTAGGAGTTGGTGCGGATGTACACCCGGTGCAGCCACCTGTCCCTGCCGTCCCAGCGCGGCGAGAAGGGCGTACGCGCGTGCGTGGTGCGGAAGTTGTCGATGATCAGGACATCGCCGGGGGTGAGGAAGATCCCCTCGGTGACATCGTCGAGCGCCTGGGACAGCTTCGCCACGGCCTCGGTGTCCGGCCCCTCCACGGGCTTGAGCAGTTCACGGTCGTACCCCAGGAGGGGGTCGTCCTTGGGCCCGTACAGCGGCTTCACCTGCGCGATGGCCCCCGGGTCCTCGACCCCGCCGCGGAACGCCACGTCGACCTCGCAGGGCTGCCTGTTGTCATGGAGCCGGTCGATCGTCTCCTCGTCCAGGAGCCGGACGGCCTTGCGTATCGAACCCACGAGGGTCTGGGCCCTGCGCTCGTGGTCGGCCCTGGAGCACGCCAGCATGACGTAGTTGGGCTGCAGCGTGTGGTAGGCCATCTCGGTGTGGAACTCCAGCAGGGTCTCGCTGGTCTCCGACGACAGGTGGTGCGCGCCCGGCGAGGGGTACACGTCGTGGAAGACCGTCCCCGAACGCAGCTCCGCGTATCCGGTGTGCAGGCCGAGGCGCCGGCCGATGATCGCGAGAAACGCCTCCATGCAGAGACGCCCCCGCTCGACGGGAGCCGGCGTGCTCGTCGGCGTCGGGGGCAGTTCGTCGTCCGCCTCGACCGGAAGTCCGCGGAGCAGCAGGTACCCGTCCTCGTTGCCGACCCGGTTGAAGGCGTCGAGAGCGTCGCTGATCTCGTACGGCAACTGCTGCGCGAGTTTGTGCGCCGAGTCCAGGAAGCCGTACATGTCCTGACGGGGGACGGCGGGAAGCTGTGACGCGAGCGACGACAGGTGTTCCCGGTGCTCGGTGGCGTCCAGAGTGGCCATGCTACCTCTCCTCTTCCTTCTTGGTCCGGTGCGCGCGGGCATACTGGAAGAGCAGCTCCGCGCCGACTTCGGTGGCCAGTACGCTGGTGATCCCGGCGTGGTCGTAGACGGGCGACACCTCCATCACGTCGAATCCGACCGGGTTCAGCTCACCCACCGTGCGCAGCAGGGCGAGCACCTCCCGGCTGGTGGGGCCGCCCGGCGCGGGCGTGCCCGTACCGGGGGCGAACGCGGGGTCGAAGACGTCGATGTCCACGGAGACGTACACCGGGCGGTCTCCGAGCCGTTCCTTGATCAGGTCCGATGTGGCCTTCACCCCCAGGTCGGCGAACTCGTCCGCGGTGACGATGCGCACCCCGTGGCCGCGCGCGTAGTCCAGGCTGTCGGGCCTGGGGTTGTGTCCGCGGATACCGAGCTGGATCATGGCGTCCGCCTGGACGAGCCCCTCGTCGATGCCGTGCCGGAAGGGTGTCCCGTGGTGGAACTCCCCGCCGATCATCGCGGGGTTGGTGTCCGAGTGCGCGTCGAGGTGGAGCACGGCCACCGGGCCGAGACGGCCGTGGACGGCACGCAGCGCGGACAGCGTGAGCGAGTGGTCGCCGCCGAGCATGAGGAAGGCCGAGTTGTTCGCGAGCAGCGCCGACAAGTGGTCCCGCGCCGCCTCGATCGCGATGTGCTGGTTGAAGGGCGTCAGGTTGATGTCGCCGCCGTCCACCACCCTGATCAGGTCGAAGACACCGGGGCCGCGGTCGATGCCGACCCCGTGGATGAGCCCGGATTCGCAGCGGATCTGCTGGGGCCCGAAACGCGCGCCGGGACGATAGCTGGTGCCGCCGTCGTAGGGGGCCCCGACCACGACGACGTCCATCCCCTCGGGGGCCGGATCGTACGGAAGCCTCATGAACGTCGGGACCTGCGCGTACCGGGGCGAGACACTCGAGTTGATCTGACCGCTCACGGTGCAGCCCTCCGGGTGTGGATGCGGATGCGTCCTGCCGCGTGCCGGGCCCTGGCCAGTGCGTCCTCGGCGGTGCGGCCGTGCGCGTAGACGAAGCCCACGGAGGCCGAGTTGTCCAGCCTCTCGGCGACCAGATCGCCCGGCTCGTGGTGGAGGCGGACCGAAGCACCGAGCCGTTCGGCCTCGTCCAGGCCGTCGATACGGGTGAACTCGCCGCTCTCGTCGGGAAAGAGCACCACCACGGCGGCGCCCCCCGCCACACCCCGGCCGGGAGCGCCCTTGGGCACGCACTCCAGACCGAGGGCGAGCAGCTTCGCGTCCAGGTGGGGGTTGGTCCCGCAGACGTCGGTGACCATCGTGGAGATCATGTGGGCCGGCAGACGCGGGTTCACCTCGATGACGCGCGGCCCGTCCTCGGTGATCATCACTTCGGTGTGGGCCGGGCCCTGCCGGTAGGAGATCGCCCGCAGGGCCCGGTCCACGCAGGACCGGATCCCGTCCCAGACACCGGTTTCGAGGGCGAGCGGAAAGGAGTGGGCCTCCTCCAGCATGGTCCGTCCGTGCAGGTACTTGGACGTGGCGCCGAAGAAGTGGGTGACTCCGCCCACGGTCATCGACTCGACACTGATCTCGGTGCCCCGCACGTACTCCTCCAGGAGCACGTGCCCGGGGCGCGGCTGCCCCCGCAGGGACTGCCGGATGCCCGACAGCTCCCGCCACGCCTCGACCGCCTCCTCGCGGGTCGCGCACTTGCGGACCCCGTAGGAGATGGCCTCGGAGGGGGGTTTCGCGATCAGGGGCAACCCGACATGGGCCATCGCCTCGTCCAGTTCCCCGGCGCGGGTCACCAGCCGCCACCGCACATTGGCCGGGTCCCCGTCCAGTGCGGCCCGCAGCAGGTGCTTGTGGTTGGCCGCGCGCACCGCCTCCAGCCCCTGGGAGGGCAGCCCCAGGGCCTCGGCCGCGCGGGCGGTCACCTCCGTGTGGTAGTCGGAGAACGACAGCACCCCGTCCACCAGGGGCTTGCCCTCCTCGTCGGTGAGGGCATCGGTCACGGCACGCCAGTCGTGCGTGTCGACGTGCAGCACGCGGTCGACCCGGCCCAGCGGATGCTCGGCCAACGGCCGCGTGCCCCCGGTGTACCACTCCTCTCCCTGTACCAGCAGCCACACCTCGCAGCCGAAGTCCCGTGCGCGGTGGATGCCGGAGTAGAAGGCGTCGTGCAGCATCGACTCGACGACGGCGAGCCGCTTGCCCCGGAACCGCTCGTATGTGGTCATCGTCCGCCCTCGGCCAGAATCTTCCCGATGATCTGCTCGACCTCGACATCGTCCGGGTGCACACGGCCCACCACGGTCAGGTCGAACAACCGCTGGACGACCCGCGCCTTGACGGCCGCGACCTCGTCCTCAGCCGCGCCCGCCCGGCGGACCAGCAGGGAGAAGGACGTGGTCGTCCCGGAGCCCTCGTGCACACCGAGCTTGGGACGGTTGACGGTCTCGGCGGGCAACAGGTCGGACATGGCGGTGCGCAGCACCCACTTGTCCCGCCCGTACCTGCGTTTCAGACCGGCCTCCAGCACGGTCAGCAACTCCAGTACCTCGCGGTCCCAGTAAGGATGGGTGGACCAGTGGCCGGCCGTCGCCGACAGCACCGGGCTCATCTCGTTGAGCCCGTCGAAGGTGTCCATGTCGACCGCCACCGCGGTGTCCAGGTCCGGCAGCCGGTCCTCCCGGTGCATGCCGCCCAGAGGGATGTCGGCTCCGTACCCGGTGAGCACTCTCCGCGGTGATCCGTGGATCCGGCGGTACAGCGCGGTCAGCGGCAGAAGGTACTCGATGACCTCCGGGTCCAGGGACTCGGCGGCGTGAACGGTGTGCGGAAGCAGGGCCAGCAGGTCCCCGGAGCCGACGGTGATCTCCCGGTGCCGTGAGCCCAGATGCTCCGCGACCACCCGGGCCTGGGGGAACTCGTCCGAGACGTCCGTCCCCATCGACAGGGTGTCGATCCCCGCCGTGGCCGCGCCGGCGGACAGCGCGGCCACGGCGGAGGAATCGATTCCTCCCGACAGGACCACCAGCGGCCTGCCGCCGCGGAGGCGCCGGACCACGGCCTTCTCCAGCGCCGCGCGGACACTGTTGACGGCCTCGCCCTCCTCGGCCAGGAGCCGGTGCACCGGGGGTGTCCAGGTCCGGTGCACCGTCACCTCACCGGTGTCCGCACGGATGTCGAACACCGCCCCGGCGGGAACCTGGTGGAGCCCCGGAAGCCCCCGGATGCGGCGCGCCCCCGGGACCGGGGCACCGCGGACCGCCGCACCGGCCGAAGCCAGCACCTTCACCTCGGTGGCGGCCAGCACGTGCCCCGGTTCGGGGCGTACGTACAGCGGGACCGATCCCGCGTGGTCCGTGGCCGCCAGCACGCGGGTGCCCGCGACGAGCAGCGCGGCGTACCGGCCGTTGATCATCCGGAACGCGTGGGGACCGTACTTCTCGAACAGGGCGGAGACCAGCTCGGCGTCCGAGACCTCCGAGGCGTTCGAGGAGGAGCTCAGAGTCCCGTCGATCTCGTCACGGTTGTAGATCTCCCCGGCGAACAGCACCAGGATGTCCCCGTCGGAAGCGTGCGCCCCGCGCGGACCGGCGTCGGGATGGACCAGAACGGCGTCCACGGTCTGCGCGCGCAACCGCTCGGACAACCGGGTGTGCCGGCCGCGCGTGGCGAACACCGCCGTGGGGATCGGGCCTCCGCCGGTGTGGGCGGAGGCCAGAAAACCGAAGGCTGCGGGAAGGTCGGTCTGGGTCATGTCAGATCTTCAGCGCATCGAAGCCGCCCGCGGCGAACTCGTAGTTCACCGGGACCTCGATCAGGTAGGGCCGGCCCAGCTCGACGCCCTTGCGCAGCGCGGCGACCAGGCCGTCACGTGTCGTCGCTCTGGCCCCCTCAACACCATTGGCCTGGGCGAGCTGCACGAAGTCCACCCCGGTGAACTTGACCGCCGGATCGTGGCTGCGGTGGTGTCCGATGTTCTGGTACAGCTCGATGAGGCCGTTGGTGTCGTTGTTCACCACGACCGTGACGATCGGCAGGCCGAGCCGGGCGATGGTCTCCAGATCGGCGCTGTTGGAGTGGAAACCGCCGTCGCCGGCGATCAGGAACGTCGGCTGACCGGGCCGGGCCAGCTGAGCGCCGATGGCGGCGGGGATGCCGTAGCCGAAGCTGGAACAGCCGGCCGAGGTGAGGAACCCGTACGGCTGGTCGGCGCGGGCGAAGAGCACGCCGTAGTGCCGGAAGAAACCGATGTCCGAGACGATCGTTCCCTCGCTGTCGTTCGCGCTCTCGTCCATGACGGTGTTCATGCAGTCGATCACCTGGTGGACGCGCATGCCGTCGTCGTACGCCTTCGGGTCGGACAGCAGTTCACCGATCCGCTCCCGCACGGCCGTGATCTCGTGCCGGTCCTTCGGCCGCACGTCCGCGGTGCCGGCGTCCAGGTGCTCGACGAAGGCGAGCACGTCCGTGACCACGTCCACCGTCGGCCGGTAGATCCGCGGAACGGGGTTGGCGGTCGGGGAGACCCGGACGGTCCGCTTCTCCCTGCCCCGCTCCCACATCGAGGGGCGCAGGTCCTCGGCGTAGTCGTAGCCCAGGGTGAGGATGACGTCGGCCGGGCCGAAGAGGGACTCCAGCGCGGGGAACGACAGGATTCCGTCCATGTAGCCGGTGACGGCGCCGTAGTTCAGCTCGTGCTTGTGCGGCAGCACGCCCTTGGCGATGTACGTGGTGATCACGGGGACGTTGAGGCGCTCCGCGAGTGCCCGGATCGCGGGTACCGCTCCGGCACGGATCGCGGCGGCGCCGACGACGAACACCGGGTTGGCGGCCTCGCGCAGGAGGGCGACGGCCTGGTCCGCGCGCTCCTCCCAGCCGGGCTGGACCGCGGTGATCGGCTTGCCGGGGGTGAGCGCGGGACCGTGGTCCTCGTCGAGGTCGATGCCCTCGGAGGAGCCCAGGAGGTCCACCGGGAGGCTGATGAAGGAGGGGCCGACCGGCTCGGTCATCGCGGTCGTGACGGCCGAGTCGACCAGGTCGGTGATCTCGCGCGGGCGCTGCAGCTCGACGGCGTACTTCGAGACCGGCTCGGCGATCCTGACCAGGTCGAGGCACTGGTGGGTGTCGTTGGGGAAGATGTCGTGCGATTCCGACTGGGCCGCCATCGCGATGACCGGGGAGCGGTCGAGGGCACTGGTGGCCATACCGGTGGCCAGGTTGGTCATGCCGGGCCCCAGGGTGGCCCAGCATGCCTGGGGACGGCCGGTGATGCGGGCCAGCACGTCGGCGGCGACCCCGGCGGTGAACTCGTGGCGGGTCAGGACGAACTCGATGCCGTCCTGCTCGTCGAACAGGATCGAGGCGGCCTCACGGCCGACGACGCCGAACACCTTCTCGACACCGTGCTCGCGCAGGCGCTTGAGGAGGGCGTGTGCGGTGGTCGGCTGCCCACTCGGGCCGGTGGATACACGGGACATGGGACGGGTCTCCTGTTCACGGGACGACGAAAGGCAGGAAGAACCCTGCGGCGGAGCTCTCTCGCCTTTCTCTCCAGCGGCTATCAGGGAGTGCGTCGAGAGTGGGCGGAGACCACCACGCCCGAGCATCTGCTCTGTGAGCGGTGGAGCTGTGATCAACCAATGGCAGACGCCCGAGGAGGCGCGTGAAGCCGGCTGGGACGCGCTCGTCGGGGCGGAGGACTTCTTCCTCCGCCCCGACTGGATGCGTGTTCTGCAGGACTCCGCCGGAGCGTGGATGGGGTACCTCACCGCCCGGGCGGACGGCCGTGTGCTGGCGGCGCTGCCGATGGTGCGGGCCACCCGTGATTCCCCCTGGTCGCTGGGCCGTACCGATCTGCTGATCCGGCACTGCGCCGAGGAGGGCATGGACGGCGCCGCGGGGATCCTCACCGGACTCGGCGAGGTGGAGCGCCTCATGCCGTCGATGATGTGCGGCGGCCGGCACCTGGGCCGGACCCGGCTGATGCTGCACCCCGACGCCGGCGCGGAAACGGCGCACCAGGTCCTCGAACAGGCCGAGCGCCTCGCCTCCCGCGACGGATGCCGGTCGATCTGCCTGCCGTACGTGGACGCGTCCGACCGGATCCAGCGCGACGTGCTCCGCGAACGCGGCTACATCTCCCACCTGTCCGGGCAGTTCGCCTCCCTCGCCCTGCCCGGCGAGGGCTTCATGGACTACGCCCTCGCACTCCCCGCCCGGCGCTCGCGCCGGGTGCGCGCCGAGCGGCGCCGCATCGAGGCCTCGGACGTCGGGATCACCCTCGCCCCCCTGGACGCCGCCGACATCCCCCGGCTCGCCGCCCTGGAGACGAGGCTGTTCGCCAAGTACGGCATGACGGGCTGGGACCCGAAACGCTCCGAGGCCGTCCTGCGGGCCGCCGCGGAGCGCCTCGGCGACGGCGCGCTCGTGTCCAGGGCCGTACTGGACGGGACCGTCGTGGGTTTCGCCCTGGTCCTCTCCCACGACCGCGCCTGGTTCGCCCACCGCGCCGGCTTCGACTACGAGGCCGTGGGCAAGCTGCCCCTCTACTACGAGCTGCTGTACTACACGCTCGCCGACCACGCTCCGCGACACGGTGTCAGGACAGTCCACCACGGCATAGGTTCCACGGACGCCAAGGTGTCCCGCGGATGCTCCCTTTCCGCGCAGTACCTGTATGTGAAGGAGCTCAGCTGATGTCCGGCTGGAACGGCGCCGTCAGGGCCGTGGCGAACCCCGGAGGCAAGCCCGGAGGCCGGCTGGCCATGGTGGCCTCGGCCGACGTCGACTCGCTCGATCCCGCCCGCACCTACTACGTGTGGTCCTGGCTGCTGCAGCGGACCATGCACCGCACCCTCATGGCCTTCGGCACCGATCCGGTCACCCCCGGGGTCGTACCGGACCTGGCGACCGGCCCGGGCGAGGTGTCGGACGCCGGTCTGACGTGGACGTACCGGATACGCGACGGCGTCCGGTTCGAGACCGGTGAGCTCGTCCGCGCCCGTGACATCGCCCACGCCGTGGAGCGGGTCTTCGCGCAGGACACCCTCCCCGGCGGCCCCACCTACCTCCTCGACCTGCTCGACCACGGCGGCTACCGGGGCCCCTACGACGGGCAGCGCTGCCGGGCCGTCGAGGTCCCGGACGACCGCACTCTCCGCTTCCGCCTCAAGCGGCCGTTCGCCGACTTCGACTACGTGATGGCGCAGCCCAACACGGCACCGGTGGCGGCCCGTCACGACACCCGGGAAGACTACGAGAAGGCGCCGGTGTGCTCCGGGCCGTACCGCATCGGCCACTACCGCGCCGGAGACTTCCTCCACCTCGTACGCAACCCGGTGTGGGACCGCGCCACCGACCCCGTCCGCCCCGCACTGCCGGACGACATGACCGTCACCTTCGGAGTGGACGTCGACGAGATGGACCGCCGCCTCATCGCCGGCGAGTTCCACATCGACGTCGAGGGCCGCGGCATCCAGCACGCCGCACGCGACATGATCCTCGCCGACCCCGTGCTGCGGGCCCGGGCCGACAACCCCGCCACCGGCTTCCTCCAGTACATCACCGTGCAGACGTGCGTGCCCCCCTTCGGCGACGTCCACGCCAGACGCGCCGTGTTCTACGCCGCCGACAAGGCCGCACTCCTGGAGGCACGCGGCGGGGACGGGGTGGGCGGGTCGCTCGCCACCAGCCTGATCCCCCCCACCCTGCCCTCCCACACCGGCCACGACCGCTACCCCTGCGGTGCGGACTCCACCGGCGACCTGGCCGCCGCCCGCGCCGAACTGGCCGCCGCGGGACTTCCCGACGGCTTCGAGACCAGGATCGCCACCCAGCCGGGCAAGTTCGAGCTCGTCGCCCGGACCCTCGCCGACGCCGTCGCCCGGGTGGGCATCCGCGCCCACGTCGAAGTCCTGGACACCGCCTCGTACTACCGCTCCGGCCTGGGCCACCCCGAGACCGTGCGTGCTCTCGGTCTCGGCCTCGGCGTCACCGACTGGGGAGCCGACTACCCCACCGAGTACGGCTTCCTGGCCCCCCTGGTGGACGGACGCCAGATCAAGCACGGCGGCGGCAACTTCAACTTCGCCGAACTCGACGACCCGCTCGTCCGGCGCCTCATCGACGAGGCCCAGGCCCTCGCCGACCCCGTCGCCCGGAGCCGGCTCTGGCAACGCGTCGAGGAGACGGTCATGGAGCGGGCCGTCATCCTCCCGATGGCCCACGACCGCACACTGCACTACCGGCACCCCGACGTCACCGATGCCTACGTGCATCCCGCGTTCGGTCTGTACGACGTCCAGGCAATGGGAGTGGCCCGATGAAGATATCCCTCACAGCCGTCGACCCCGCCGACCGCCGCGCGGTCGGTGACGTGCACGGCCTGCGCCTGGCCGGACACGCCGCCGACCTCCCCCATCTGCCTCCTCCCTGCCCGGCCGACCTGGAGGGCTCCCTCTCCGTCGCCCCCCCGGCCACCGGGATCGAGGAGTGGGCGGCCTACGACGCGGACGGGCACTGCGTCGCGTCCCTGCGCCTGGAGTTCCCGCTGGAGGAGAACTCCGGAACCGTCACCGCGAGCGTCCTCCTCGTCCATCCCGCCTTCCGCGGACAGGGCGTGGGGGCACGGGTCGCGGAGCTCGTCCGGGAGCGCGCCACCGCTCACGGCCGCTCGCGCATCCTGCTGGTCGGGGACGCCGGGCCGGGCGACCCCGCGGCGACCCCCGGGCACCGCTTCGCCACCGGCCTGGGAGCCCGGCACCTCGCCTCCTTCCAGCATCTGCGGCTCCATGTCGACGCCGCACCCGCCCCCGCCCCGCTCCCCGAACCCCTGAGTCTCCGCTTCTGGGGATCGACGGTTCCCGATGACCTGGTGGTGCAGGCCGCCCGGCTGGAGGCCACACTCTCCTCCGACGCCCCCACCGGACAGCTCGGCTGGGAACCCCAGCCGAGCGCGGTGAGCCGTATCCGTGACTTCGAGCGGATGCGCATCGCCCGCGGCCGACGCGCCTACCAGTGCGGCATCATCGACACCCGTACGGGGCAGATGGCCGCCTGGACCGCGTTGTCCATGACGCGGAGCAACCCGGACAACGCACTCCAGGCCGTCACCGTGGTCGACCCCGCCTACCGGGGACGGGGCCTGGGACTGCTGGTCAAGGCGCACAACCTGGCCGTGTGCAGGGCCGCCGAGCCCCGGCTGGCCCAGGTGGACACCTGGAACGCGTCGGACAACGCGCACATGCTCCGCATCAACGCCGGTTTCGGGTTCGCCCACGCCGGCACGCGGAGCATGTGGGAACTGAGCATCCGCCGGCCGCCGGACGCGGACGGGGAGAGCTAGGCCGGGCGCACGAGCCTTCCACACCACCCGTACGACGAGAGAGGCGCTGGGACCCCCGTGGCACCGAACGCGAAAGCCCACGACACCGTGAACCCGTCCGACCACCGGGGCGGGACGCTCAGATACGTCCGCACCGACGACTTCGACTCGCTCGATCCCGCCGACACGTACTACGCGTACACCTGGAACTTCATCCGGCTCATCGGGCGTCCGCTCGTCGGCTACACGACCGACGCGGAGGGCGGCCCGCGCCTCGTGCCGGACCTGGCGGAGGCACTCGGCGAGGCGTCCGAGGACTCACGCACCTGGACCTACCGGCTGCGGGAGGGGATCCGGTTCGAGGACGGCACGCCCGTCACGTCGGAGGACGTGAGGTACGCGGTGCTGCGGGCCGCCTACCCCGAGGAGGTCTACGGCGCGCCGGCCACGCGCGGGGGCCCCGCGTACTTCCGCCAGTACCTCACCGGTCCCGGGGGGATGGAGTGCCCGGACGACCGCACCATCGTCTTCAGGCTGCGCGAGCCCTTCGCGGCCTTCGACTACCTCGCCGCGCTGCCCACCACGATAGCGGTGCCGCGTGAGCGCGACAGCTTCCCCGAGTACCACCGCCACCCGGTGTCCTCGGGCCCGTACCGCATCGACACCTACACACCTGGCGCCCGGCTCACGCTCCACCGCAACCCGCACTGGGAGGCCGCGACCGATCCCGTACGGACGGGCCTGCCGGACCGGATCACGGTCCGGCTCGGCATGAGCGGCCCGGAGGTCGACCGCGTCCTGCTCGACGGAGAGGCGGACATCGACCTCGCCGGCGTCGGAGTGCAGCCCGAGACCCAGGCGCTGATCCTGTCCGATCCGGAGCTGCGGCAGCGGGTGGACAATCCGCGGACGGGCTTCGTCTGGCTCTACTGCCTCAACCAGAACATCGGCCCGCTGAAGAACGTGCACGCCCGGCGCGCCGTGCAGTACGCCACTGACAAGGCGGCGATGCTCGCCGCCTACGGGGGCGACGCCGCGGGGGAGATCGCCACCACCCTCCTGCCCGCCTCCGTGGTGGGGTACGACCCCTTCGACCGCTACCCGGTCGGCCCCGACGGCACGGGGGACCTGGAGGCGGCCCGGCGCGAGCTGGCACGTGCCGGCCTCCCGGACGGCTTCACCACCAGGATCGCCGCCCGTGAGGACCGCACCAAGGAGTGGAACGCCGCGCTCGCCCTGTCACGCGGGCTGGCGCGCGCCGGCATCCGTGCCGAGGTGATCCCGTTCTCCTCCGGTGACTACTTCACCAAGGCGGTCGGCGTCCCCGAGTACGTGCGGGAACACGGGATCGGGATCGTGATGTTCGGCTGGGCCGCCGACTTCCCCGACGGCTACGGCTTCCTCCAGCAGATCGCCGACTCGCGGGCGATCAAGGAGAGGGGGAACCAGAACCTCGGAGAGCTCGCCTCACCGCGGATCGACGCGCTCCTCGACGCCGGCGCGGCGACGCGCGACGACAAGGAGCGGGCCCGGATCTGGGCCGCCGTGGACCGTGCCGCCATGGACGAGGCCGTCATGTGCCCCTACATGTACGTCAAATCGGTCGTGTTCCGGGGGCGGAGGGCCGCGAACGTCAGGATGTCCCCGGCATACGGGATGTACGACTACGCGGTGCTGTCGGTCGTGGACGAGGGCTCCGTGTAGCGGGCGGGAGGGCGCGCCCGTCGGGGCCGCCCCCGGCGCGGCGGGGAGGGGCGCATACCTGCCACACGGCGCACGTTTCCGGGAGTGCGACGCACGCGTCGTCTGGTACCAAGGGCATGGGACGACGGGCCGCGGGCCTCCTGCCCGCCCCGTCGTCGCACACCACTCGGGTGCCCGAACCGATATCGAAAGGCGGATCTCGCCATGCACGGCGCCGTACCCCGCGGATTCAACATCCACACCGCTCCCGTCGGAATCGACGACGACGGGCGTGACGACCTGTGCGTCATCGCCTCGCACGTCCCGGCCCGCACCGCGGCGGTCTTCACCCGGTCCAGGTTCGCCGGTCCGTCCGTGGCCCTCTCGCGTGCCGCGGTGGAGGACGGCGTGGCGCGCGGTGTGGTCGTCATCGCCCGCAACGCCAATGTCGCCACGGGCGCGCAGGGGGCGCGGAACGCCGCCGTGGTGCGGGACACCACCGCACGCGCCCTCGGGATCGCCCCCGACGAACTGCTGATCGCCTCCACCGGGGTCATCGGGCGCCAGTACCCCATGGAGCGGATCGTCGGTCACCTGGACGGGCTCACGTGGCCGCCGCCGACCGGATCGCGGGACATGGAGGCGGCCGCGCGGGCGATCATGACCACGGACACCCACCCGAAGTGCCTGACCGCACGGATCGGCGACGCGACCCTGACCGGCATCGCCAAGGGCGTCGGCATGCTGGAGCCCGACATGGCGACCCTGCTGACCTTCTTCGTCACCGACGCCGAGCTGGACGGGGAGACACTGAAGGCGGTCTTCAAGCGGGTCATGGACACCACGTTCAACGCCGTGTCCATCGACACCGACACCTCCACCTCCGACTCCGCCGCCCTCTTCGCGAACGGGCTCGCCGGTCCGGTCGATCCCGAGGCCTTCGAACAGGCTCTCCACACGGTCGCACTGGGACTGGTGAAGATGATCGCCTCCGACGGCGAAGGGGCCTCCACCCTGATCCAGGTCGAGGTGCAGGGCGCCCGCGACACGGCGCAGGCCAAGCGCGTCGGGAAGACGGTGGTCAACTCCCCGCTGGTCAAGACGGCCGTCCACGGAGCCGACCCGAACTGGGGACGGGTCGTGATGGCCATCGGGAAGTGCCAGGAGGACCTGGACATCGCCCCGGAGCATGTCACCGTGCGGTTCGGTGACATCGGCGTCTACCCGCCCGGGCCGGACGAGGACCGGCGCCGCGAGTCGGTGGCCGCCTACCTGAAGGGCAGCGAGGAGGTCGTGATCGGCATCGACCTCGGCATCGGGGAAGGCCGCTTCACCGTCTACGGCTGCGACCTCACCGAGGGATACGTGCGCCTGAACTCCCAGTACACGACCTGAGCCGGGGGCGGGGGAGCGGCGGGGGCGGCAGCGTGCCCCGTCACCCCGCGGCGGCCCGCCCGGCCGGGCGGCGGGCGCGGAGCGTGCCCGGCTGAGCCCCCACCACGCCCGCGGCGTACGGGCCGCCCACGTCCCAGGCCCGGTGCATCGCGTCGGCGAAGGCCGCGGCGATGCGGTGCTCGCCACGGGCGGTGGGGTGGGTGCCGTCGTAGGTGTCGTGGGCCAGGTCCCAGTCGTGCGGCGGGGTGGCCGTCAGCAGGGGCGAGGCGGGGGTGGACAGCTCGGCCACGGCCTCGGTCAGCAGTTCGTTGAAGCGTTCGCACTCGGCGGCGAAGAATATGTCGTGCCGCGCCCTCGTGTTGGGGATCACCGGCAGCAGCACCATCCGCACCCGCGGTTCGGCGGAGCGTGCCTCGGCGACGAAGTGGCGGACGCTGGCGGCGGTGGCGTCGGAGCCGGTGTAGAAGCCGAGGTCGATCAGGCCCAGGAAGACCAGCAGGGTGTCGGCGCGGTGCTCGCGCACCGCGCCGGCTATCACCGGCGCCATGTGCAGCCAGCCCTCGCCCCAGCCGGCGAGATGACGGCGGGCGGCGGCGGGGAAGGCGGGGTCGGCGTAGTCGTGGGAGAGAGGGGCGCCGACGGCCTTGTCGTACAGCGCCTCGCGCGGGCCGACGATCTCGTACGCGGCGCCGTGGGGCCCGCGGGCGCGCTCCAGATGCCGCCACATGCGGTGGCGCCAGGTGTGCTCACCGGCGCTGCCGATGGTCATGGAGTCGCCGACGAAGAGCACGCGCATCCGGTCATCCTCCCGGAAGGCGGCCGTGACCTGCGACATGACGCCCGTCACCCGCGGGCGCCCGTGGGCCCGGGATCCACGGGCCGGGGGAGGGAATGCCGCGGACGGGCACCGGAAATCGACAAGACGGGCATAGTGGCAAAATGTCTTCGATTCGTATTTGAGGGTTTCGGTCGAAGATGGCGGACGGTGTCTCAGGTAATCGTCTTCGGTGTGGAGTGGCCAAATTTTTGCCTCGGGTGGCCGGCCTCCGCCGGAGGCGTCATGACCTTTTCGACCGAGAAGAGGAATCGAACATTCCTTTCCTTTCCCCTGGTTATTCTGTGACGCGTGTGTATATCCCGAAAGGCAAGCATGTTGCGGTCCCTGCGCGACCGGCAGGGAGCAGTGGATAATCCTCGGAACCGTAAAGCAGGCATATGGAAACCGGCCAGGGGGAAGCATGCGAGAAGTAAGTACCGGCGACAGAGGTCCTTCTGTGCCGATGTTGGTTCCACCGGACGGGCCCGACCGCCCGGCCGGAAGTGAACGAGAGCCTCTTTCCGAGTCCCTCGGCCGTGCTGCCGGGCGGTCCTGCCCTTCTGTGAGCCACCGGTTCCCCCGGTGGCGGGCGAGCGCCACCCCGGTCTGCGCCGAGTTCCGTCCTGCCCGTTCGACCGGCCTCACGGTCCCTGGGGTGCCGCACGCGTGCGCGGCCCCTGCCGCCGAGGGCCGGTGCCGGCTGCGCGCCTTGCGGGCATTTCGCAGGGTATTCCATTTCCGGCGGCGATGTGATTCGCCCGCGGCAGAGACGGGATCAATTTCCGCTTCATCCGCTGCCTGGGTTGCGAACGCATGGGTGGAATTTTCTCTTTCCCGTGTGTGACGCGCGTAGCGTCCGGGGTGCGGTGCTGCTCGGATACTTTCCGCCGGATATCGGGAGTCGTGTCTCCCTCCATGATCTGCCCGGTGTTTTCCGCCGGGCACGACCGGACCCGTTCATCGGTCCGGAAGCACCACCGTGCAACATCCCGAGTGTATTCCACGTAAGTCTGAGAAACAGGAGGAAAGAAATGGAGCAGAAGGTCGCCGCCTTCATGAACGAGCAGGACTTCGGTCCGCTGGAGCAGGGCTACCAGGACGACACCCCGGCCCCGGTGCTGGCCACCCCCGGCGCCGTCGCCACCTGCTGGTACGTCGGCGGTGCCGTCTTCGGCGCCGGCTCCGTGGTGGGCGCCTACGTCACCGGCCGCGTCGTCGGCTGACCTGTCGTACGACAGTCGATTCCCGAAGGAGAACGCAATGAGCAAGATCGTTGAGAGCGTCGTCGCCGTCACCCCCGAGGAGCTGACGGACGAGACCCACGGTGAGTTCGGCGCGATGATGCCCATCCAGGCCACCCCGGGCCTGGTCGCCTTCGGCGTCGGGTTCGCCAGCGGCGCCGGCGCCGCGTGGGTCACCGTCCAGGCGTACGAGGCCGGCCGACCGCGGGCTGACCCGCTCTGCCGCTGAGCACCATCTGTTCGGAGGCCCCACGGGCTTCTGAAGGATACTTCCGGGGGCCGTTCCCCGGGAGCTGAGAGAGCTGTCGGGCCGCGGCGGAATCGCGGCCCGGCAGCCCTCGCGATCCTACCCTCGGCCGGCTCGACGCAGAGGAAAGCCTCGGCATGAAGATGCTAAAGAAGATCTCTTCTTCGCTGTTCTCACCGATTCCGATTTCCAGGGACCGCGCGATAGGCGTATCAGAGCGTCTCGCCGCCCTTTCCAGTCTCTCCTCCTCCCTGGAATATCTTCACCAGCATCGGAATCTGGGTCCGGGTGGTCTCAACGACTGGGAGATCATGAAGCAGACCCCGGAGAGCAGGATTCCCGCCGTCCAGAAGCTCACCAGCGCCGTGAGCGGCAGGCGGACCACTCTGGCCCTGCACGCGACGCGCGTGGCCTGCAGCCTGGGAATGCTCATGCCGGGGAACGGCAAGTGGCGGGCCGCGGGCAACCTCTACCTCGGGGCCACCACCACGCTCCTGCAGGCCCGTCACCGCTACGGCACGGACGGCTCGGACCAGGTCGCCACACAGGTGCAGGCGGTCACCGGCCTGGCCCGGCTGTCGAACAGTCCGCAGGTCAAGGACGCCCTGATGTGGTACCTGGCGCTCCAGGCCAACATGTCCTACTACTGCAACGACACTCCGTGACGTTGCCTGCGTCTGTAGTGACTGATGCGGGTTCGGGCTTGGCTTTTTCTTCGCCATAGGGACCAGGCGAGTACATGCTGGATGCTGTGGCAGATGGGAGAGGA
>NZ_JAJFAU010000220.1 GCF_022614595.1 Streptomyces sp. CNQ085 | reverse complement strand
GTCCTGCGGCGGCCGGCCGCCGCCGCCGCCACCGCCGCCACCGCCGCCACCGGGGCCACCGTCCGGGTCCGGATCGTCCTCCGGCGGCCCGTCGTCCGCGCCGTCTCCCGCGCCTCCGCCCTGCCGCAGCGTCTCGTCGAGCTTCTCCTCGTCCAGGCCGGGCGCGTCGAAGGGGTTGCGGCGCCTGCGGTGCGGCAGGGCCAGCAGCGCTGCCTGCCGCACGTCCTCGGCCACCACATCGGTGCGCCCCGCCCAGGCCGCCAGCGCGGTGGCGGTACGCGCCATCACGATGTCGGCCCGCATCCCGTCCACCTCGAAGGCCGCGCAGGTGGCGGCGATCTGGCGCAGCGCGGCGTCGCCCAGCCGCACCTCGGGCAGCAGGGCCCGCGCGGCCGCGATCCGCTCTCGCAGCACGCTCTCCTCGCCGGCCCAGCGGGTGGCGAAGGCCGCCGGGTCCTCGTCGTACTCCAGGCGCCGCCGCACGACCTCCATCCGCTCGCCGGTCTCCCGGGAGGCGGCCACCTCCACGGTCAGGCCGAAGCGGTCCAGCAGCTGCGGACGCAGCTCACCCTCCTCGGGGTTCATCGTCCCCACCAGCAGGAAGCGGGAGGAGTGCCGCACCGAGACGCCCTCGCGCTCGATGTGCACCACGCCCATCGCGGCGGCGTCCAGGAGCGAGTCGATGAGGAAGTCCTGCAGCAGGTTGACCTCGTCCACGTAGAGGACGCCCCGGTGCGCCTGCGCCAGCAGCCCCGGCTCGAAGGCCCTCACTCCCTCCGACAGGGCCCGCTCGATGTCCAGCGATCCCACGAGCCGGTCCTCGGAGGCGCCCACCGGGAGCTCCACCATCCGGGCCGGCCGGCTCGCGCCCGGCCCCGCCCCGTGCGGTCCGTCCGGGCAGACGGGGTCGGGGCGGTGCGGGTCGCAGGAGAAGCGGCAGCCGGGCACGGCCTCGACCGGCGGCATCAGAGCGGCCAGGGCCCGTACCGCGGTGGACTTCGCCGTCCCCTTCTCGCCGCGCACCAGGACGCCGCCGACGGCCGGCGAGACCGCGTTCAGCAGCAGCGCCAGCCGCAGGTCGTCCATGCCGACGATCGCGGTGAACGGATAGGCGGCGGTGGCCGCCCCGGCGGTCGCGGTGGCCGCCGTGGTCGTGGTCGCGGTGCTGGTCACGCGTCGCCCTCCAGATCGTCGGAACCGCTCTCCAGGTCACCCTCGAGTTCGAGGTAGATCTCGCGCAGCCGCTCCAGGGTCCGCTCCTCCGGCTCGGCCCACAGCCCGCGGTCGGCGGCCTCCAGCAGCCGCTCGGTCACTCCCCGCAGCGCCCACGGGTTGGAGCGCTTCATGAACTCCTGGTTGGTCTCGTCGAAGACGTACTCGGCCGCGAGCCGCTGGTACATCCAGTCGTCCACGACCCCGGCCGTCGCGTCGTAGCCGAAGAGGTAGTCGACGGTGGCCGCCATCTCGAAGGCGCCCTTGTAGCCGTGCCGCCGCATCGCCGCCATCCAGCGCGGGTTGACCACCCGGGCCCGGAAGACCCGGTGGGTCTCCTCGCCCAGCGTCCGCGTCCGAACCTGGTCGGGGACGGCCGAGTCGCCCACGTACGCCTCGGGGGAGTCCCCGGTCAGATGGCGCACCATCGCCACCATGCCGCCGTGGTACTGGAAGTAGTCGTCGGCGTCGGCGATGTCGTGCTCGCGGGTGTCGACGTTCTTGGCCGCCACCTGGATGCGGCGGAACGCCGTCTCCATGTCGCCGCGCGCCGGGCGGCCGTCCAGCCCGCGCCCGTACGCGTAGCCGCCCCACACCGCGTACACCTCGGCCAGGTCCGCGTCCGAGCGCCAGTTGCGGGCGTCGATCAGCGGCAGCAGCCCGGCCCCGTACGCGCCCGGCTTGGAACCGAAGATCCTCGCCGTGGCCCTGCGCCGGTCGCCGTGGGCGGCGGTGTCCTCGTCGGCGTGGGCGCGTACGTGGTTGGACCCGGCGGGCTCGTCCAGCTCCGCCACCGCCCGCACCGCGTCGTCCACCAGCGCCACCACGTGCGGGAAGGCGTCCCGGAAGAAGCCGGAGATGCGGACGGTGACGTCGATGCGCGGCCGGCCCAGCTCCTCCAGGGGGACGATCTCGAAGCCCGTCACCCGCCGGGAGGCGTCGTCCCACACCGGGCGGCAGCCCAGCAGCGCCAGGATCTCCGCGATGTCGTCGCCCTGTGTGCGCATGCAGGAGGTGCCCCACACCGTCAGACCCACCGACCTCGGGTACTCCCCGTGGTCGGCCAGGTGCCGGGCCAGCAGCGAGTCCGCCAGCGCGCTTCCGACGTCCCACGACAGCTTGGACGGGATCGCCTTGGGGTCCACGGAGTAGAAGTTCCGCCCCGTGGGCAGCACGTTGACCAGGCCGCGCGTGGGCGAGCCGGAGGGACCGGCGGGTACGTAACCGCCGGCCAGCGCGTGCAGCACGTTGCCGATCTCGTCCCCGGTGCGCTCCAGCCGGGGCACAACCTCGTCCGCGGCGAACTCCAGGACGCGCACGGCGCCCGGCAGTTCGGAGTCCAGCACCTCGCGGACCACCTCCGAAGCCGCCTCGCGTGCCCAGCCGCGGGCCTCCATCGACTCCACCAGCCGCCGCGCCAGGCGCTCGAGCAGGTCCACCGCGTCGGAGGCGGTACGGGAGGGCCCGTCCGCGAGCGCGGTCAGTGCCTTCGGCACCTCCAGGCGCGCCCCCGGCTCGGCCAGCAGCTCGGACTCCACCAGCCCCACGTGCTCGGCCAGCACCGCCCGCAAGCCTGGCAGCGCGCCGCCGACCCCGCCCCATACCTGGGCCGAACGCAGCACCGCCAGCACCAGGTTGACGCGCGGCTCGCCCACCGGCCCGCCGCCCAGCACATGCAGGCCGTCGCGGATCTGCACGTCCTTGATCTCGCACAGCCAGCCGTCGATGTGCATGACGAACTCGTCGAACTCGTCCTCGTCAGGCTGCTCCTCCACACGCAGGTCGTGGTGGAGCTCGGCGGCCCGCACCAGCGTCCAGATCTGGCTGCGCACGGCCGGGGCCTTGGCCGGGTCCAGATCGCTCACCAGCGCGTACTCGTCCAGCAGCTGCTCCAGCTTGGCCAGGTCGCCGTAGGAGTCGGCGCGCGCCATCGGCGGCACCAGGTGATCGACGACCGTGGCGTGGCCGCGGCGCTTGGCCTGCGTCCCCTCGCCGGGGTCGTTGACGATGAACGGGTAGACCAGCGGCAGATCGCCCAGCACCGCGTCGGGGGCGCAGCCGGCCGACAGGCCCAGGCCCTTGCCCGGCAGCCACTCCATCGTGCCGTGCTTGCCCATGTGCACCACGGCGTCGGCGCCGAAGCCCCCCTGCTCCCGCGGGGTCTCCATCCAGCGGTAGGCCGCCAGGTAGTGGTGGGAGGGCGGCAGATCGGGGTCGTGGTAGATCGCGATGGGGTTCTCGCCGAAGCCGCGCGGCGGCTGGATCATCACCACCACGTTGCCGAACCGCAGCGAGGCCAGCACGATCTCGGCGCCGGATCCCTCGCCGTCCACGTACAGCGAGCCCGGCGGCTCGCCCCAGTGCTCGCGCATGGCCTCGCGCAGCTCCGGGTCGAGCGCGGCGAACCACCGCCGGTAGTCGGTCAGCGGCACCCGGGCGGGCGCGGCGGCCAGCTGCTCCTCGGTCAGCCACTCCACGTCGTGGCCGCCCGCCGCGATCAGCCGGTGGATCAGCTCGTCGCCGGTTCCGGGCAGTTCACCGGTGTCGTAACCGGCCTCGCGCAGGGCGCGGAGCAGCCCCACGGCCGAGGCCGGGGTGTCCAGGCCCACGGCGTTGCCGACGCGCGAGTGCTTGGTGGGGTAGGCGGTGAAGACCAGGGCGATCCTCTTGTCCGCGTTCGGCCTGTGCCGCAGCGCCGCGTGCCGCACCGCGATCCCGGCCACCCGGCGGGCCCGCTCGGGGTCGGCGACGTAGACGGGCACCCCGTCGGGGCCGTCCTCCTTGAAGGAGAACGGCACGGTGACCAGCCGTCCGTCGAACTCCGGGATCGCCACCTGCATCGCCGCGTCCATCGGCGACAGGGCGGCGTCGGAGGCGTCCCAGACGGCGCGGGAGCCGGTCAGGCACAGGCCCTGGACCACGGGGACGTCCAGCTCGGCCAGCGCGCCGACGTCCCAGGTCTCGTCGTCGCCGCCCGCGCTCGCGTCCGCCGCGTGGGCGCCGCCGGCGGCGAGCACGGTGGCGATCAGCGCGTCGGCGCGGCCCAGCAGTCCGTACAGACCGGGGTCGGCGCTCCTGAGCGAACCGCAGTACACCGGCAGGGCGTTGGCGCCGCGCTCCTCGATCGCGTCGCACAGCGTGTCGACGAAGGCGGTGTTCCCCGACAGCTCGTGGGCCCGGTAGAACAGCACGCCCACCGTCGGCCGGGACGGGTCGTGCCCGCGGTCGCCATGGACACCGTACTCGGGCATCGGGCGTGGTCCGGCGAAGCCGTGGCCGGTCAGCAGCACGGTGTCGGACAGGAAGCGCACCAGCTCCGCCAGGTTCTCCGGTCCGCCCGCCACCAGGTACTCCAGCGCCTCGGCGACCACGCCGGCCGGGACGGTGGAGGCGGCCATCAGCTCCGCGTCCGGGACGGACTCGCCGCCCAGCAGCACCGTCGGGATCCCGGTGGCCCGCAGCGCGGCCAGCCCGTCCTCCCAGGCGCGCCGACCGCCCAGCAGGCGTACGACGGCGATGTCCGCGCCCTCCACGAGCGCGGGCAGCTCCCCGGCGACGTCGACGCGCGCCGGGTTGGCGATGCGGTACGGCGCGCCGGAGGCGCGGGCCGCCAGCAGGTCGGTGTCGGCGGTGGACAGCAGCAGTACCGTGCTCATCGAGCCCCCATCGGTTCGTACGTCCTTCGCATCGGCCGTGTCGGTGTTCTCGTTCGTCCTGTCGGTCCCACTCGCGTCACTCGCGCCGCTCACGGCGCACCCGGCGGCACGAACGGCAGACCCGCGGGTGCGCCGTCCTCGATCAGCCGCAGCAGCGCGGCGGTGTCGGCGTGCTCCTCCACCAGGTCGCCCAGCCGGTCCAGCTGCTCCTCGCGCAGCGCGGCGAAGGAGGTGTCCGGGGCGGGGACGAACGCCCGCCCCGCGTCGGCGGCCATCCGCCGCAGGAAGGCGCGCCGGAAGCCGTCGCTCTCCAGCGAGCCGTGCCAGTGCGTGCCCCACACCGAACCGGAGCGACAGCCGTCCAGGAAGGGCTCGTCGCCGCCGGTGACCTCGGCCACGCCGTGGTGGATCTCGTAGCCCTCCACCCGCTCGCCCAGCGCCTCGCCCGCCGGCCGGGCCAGGGTCTTCTCCGCCTCGAAGCGCACCCGCACCGGCAGCAGGCCCAGACCGTCCACCGTCCCGGCGCGCGACTCCACCTCGTCCTCGATCCGCTCGCCCAGCAGCTGGAAGCCCCCGCAGATCCCCAGCACCGGGCGGCCCTCGGC
>NZ_JAJFAU010000219.1 GCF_022614595.1 Streptomyces sp. CNQ085 | reverse complement strand
CGCACGCCCTGACCGAGGGTCTTCCGGCGTCCGCCCGTACCGCCGCCGGCATGGCCGGGGTCCTGCTCGTCCTGCTGTCGGTACGGCTGTGCCTGCGCGGTACGGGCCTGAGCCGGACCGCTGTGCTGGGCGGCTGCCTGCTGGTCGGGCACGCGCTGGCCGGCGGCCGTCCCCTGGCCTGGGCCCTGGACGGACGGGTGCCCGAGGCGGACGCCCTCCCGGGCGAGTGGTGCGTGCCGCTGGGTCTGGCGCTGGCCGTCGCACCCGCCGTGTGGTGGGCGCGCTGGTTCGCCGCACGGGCGAGGCTGCGGCTGGGCGCCAGCCGCGGCCTGCGGGAGTTCGCGGCCCGGACGCGTCCGCTGCTCGCCGCCGCCGTCGCACTGTTCACGGTCAGCCTGCTCGCGGCGCTGGCCGTGGCGCACGCGGTCGTGGACGGCGGCCTTCCCGGCGGTGCGGCCGGCCCGGAGGGCGCACGGCTCGCCGAGGCCGCCGCGCTGGGCATCCTGCTGTTCATCGCCCTGCTGCTGTCCGCCCACGGCTTCCCGGCGGTCGCCGCGGGAGGCGTCGTCGCGGCCTGCGCGCTGGAAGCCGCGGCGCTCGCCGCGGCGGCGGCCTCCGGGCATTTCCGCACGGCGTTCCCGGGCCGCCTGGTGGAGGCGCCGGCCGCCGCCTGGGGGCCGGCGGCCGTGTCCGCCGCGGCCTGCGCCTGCGCGGCCCTGGTCCTGTCGGCATTCGCCACCTCCCGCCTCACCGGCGCGTCCGCCCACCACCGGGAGGAGCCGTGACCCGGCGCCCGGCCCCTCCCCCCTCTCGACCTCCTCCGCTGGCGTGCACACCCTCGCGCGCCGCGCACCATCGAACAAGGAGCACACCCGATGACCGTTTTGCGCACCACCGGCGTCACCGCAGCAGTGCGGGGGGACGCCCGATGAGAGTCCTGCTGATCGGCGCGAACGGATACCTCGGCCGTCATGTGGCCGACCGCCTGCTCGCCGACCCCGCCGTCCAGCTCACGGCGCTGGGCCGGGGCGACGACGCCGACGTCCGCTTCGACCTGTCCACCGGCAGCCCCGGAGCGCTCACCCGTTTCCTGGACGCGGTCCACCCGGGCGTCGTCGTCAACTGCGCCGGCACCACCCGCGGCGGCGCACGGGACCTGATCCGGCACAACACCGTGGCCACCGCCACCGTCTGCGAGTCGCTGCGCCGCAGCGGCTGCGGGGCCCGGCTGGTCCACCTGGGCTGCGCCGCCGAGTACGGGCCCTCCCCGGCCGGCTCCTCCACCGGAGAGGACGCGGTGCCGCGGCCCGGCAGTCCGTACGGCGTCAGCAAGCTCGCCGCCAGCGAGCTGGTGCTGGGCTCCGGGCTGGACGCCATCGTGCTGCGCGTCTTCTCCCCGGTCGGCCCCGGCACCCCCACCGGTTCGCCGCTGGGACGGCTGGCGGAGGCGATGCGCCGGGTGATGCAGCAGGGCGACGGGGAGCTCAGGCTGGCCGGGCTGGCCGTCCAGCGCGACTTCGTGGACGTGCGGGACGTGGCCAGGGCGGTGCACGCCGCCGCCCTGTCGGCCGCGCAGGGCGTGGTCAACATCGGTTCCGGCCGCGCGGTGCGGCTGCGCGAGGCGGTCTCCGTGCTGGGCCGGGTGACCGGCCACACCGGCGGGGTGCAGGAGATGGACGACCAGCACGCGGTGGGCGGCGGTCCGCAGGTGCCCCCGTACCCAGACGGCTGCGGCCCCTGGCAGCAGGCGGACGTGCGCAGCGCGCGCGACCGGCTCGGGTGGCGGCCCCGGATCGGTCTGGAGGAGTCGCTCGCGGACATCTGGATGGAGGCGGCATGCCGTATCTGACCAGTTCCGGCCGGCGCGGTCCGGCCGCCTCGGCACCCGGCCGCCTCGGCGTCGGGGTGCCCGGCTACGCGCACCCGATGGTAGCGCCCGTGGAGTGGGCCGAGCTGACCCGCCCGGGCGCGCCGGTGCACTGGGCGGTCCTCGACGTGGCCCGCGGGCCGGGGGAGCGCTCCGACCCGTACTGCGCGGCGGCGGCCGCCGGGCTGCGCGAGGCCGGGGTGCGCGTGCTGGGCCGTGTGGACCTGCGGCACGGCACCCGCGACTTCGGCCCGCTGGTCCACGACGCGCACCGCTTCCTCGACTGGTACGGGGTGGACGGCTTCTATCTGGACCGCTGCCCGGGCGACCGCGCCGCCCTGCCGGAGGTGTGCCGGGTGACGGCCGCGCTGCGTGCCCTGGGCGGGGGCGCCCACATCGTCCTCGGGCACGGCACCCATCCCTTCGCCGGCTACGCGGAGGCGGGCGACCAGCTCGTGACGTTCTCCGGGGCGTGGGCGGACTACCGATGGTCGCAGGTGGCCGAGTGGACGGCGGACCACCCGCCGGAACGCTTCTGCCACCTGGTGCACGGGGTGCCGCGCACCCATCTGGAGGAGGCGGTGCGCATCGCGCGCTGGCAGGGGGCGGGCACCGTCTGGTTCACCGACCGCACCCGTCGCGGGCGACGGGGAGAGGCCGTGGACCCCTGGGAGGCCGTGCCCGGCTACTGGGACGACATCGTCTCGCGTCTCGGACCGGGTGTCTCGGAATGAGATCGGGCGTGGCAGTGTTGCCGAAGGAACAACCGTCCACCGACCAACCCTGTTGAGGTCTCCGTGTCGCTGCCACCTTTGGTCGAACCGGCCTCCGAGCTCACTGTCGACGAGGTCCGCAGATACTCCCGTCACCTGATCATCCCGGATGTCGGGATGGACGGGCAGAAGCGTCTGAAGAACGCCAAGGTGCTCTGCGTGGGCGCGGGCGGCCTCGGATCGCCCACCCTGATGTACCTGGCGGCCGCCGGCGTGGGCACGCTCGGCATCATCGAGTTCGACGAGGTCGACGAGTCCAACCTCCAGCGTCAGATCATCCACAGCCAGGCGGACATCGGCCGGCCCAAGGCCGAGTCCGCGCGGGACACGGTGCTCGGGATCAACCCGTACGTGAAGGTCAACCTCCACACCGAGCGGCTGGACTCCTCCAACGTGATGGAGATCTTCGCCGGCTACGACCTGATCGTGGACGGCACCGACAACTTCGCCACCCGCTACCTGGTCAACGACGCATGCGTGCTGCTGAAGAAGCCGTACGTGTGGGGCTCGATCTACCGCTTCGACGGCCAGGCGTCGGTCTTCTGGTCCGAGCACGGGCCGTGCTACCGCTGCCTGTACCCCGAGCCCCCGCCGCCGGGCATGGTCCCGAGCTGCGCCGAGGGCGGCGTGCTGGGCGTGCTGTGCGCGTCCGTCGGCTCTGTCCAGACCACCGAGGCGATCAAGCTCCTGGCGGGCATCGGCGAGCCGCTGCTCGGCCGCCTGATGATCTACGACGCCCTGGAGATGACCTACCGCCAGGTCAAGGTCCGCAAGGACCCCGAGTGCGCGGTCTGCGGCAAGAATCCGACGGTCACCGAGCTGATCGACTACGAGGCGTTCTGCGGTGTGGTCTCCGACGAGGCCCAGCAGGCCGCGATGGGCTCGACCATCACCCCGCGGCAGCTCAAGGCGTGGATCGACGAGGGCGAGGACATCGACATCATCGATGTCCGCGAGCCCAACGAGTACGAGATCGTCTCCATCCCGGGCGCGCGCCTGATCCCGAAGAACGAGTTCCTGACGGGCAACGCGCTGGGCGAGCTCTCCCAGGACAAGCGGATCGTCCTGCACTGCAAGACGGGTGTCCGCAGCGCGGAAGTCCTCGCGGTCCTGAAGAACGCGGGCTTCTCCGACGCCGTCCACGTCGGTGGCGGCGTCGTCGGCTGGGTCACCCAGATCGAGCCGGAGAAGCCGGTCTACTGACGCCACGGCGGCCGGTGAACCGGCGCTCGCGAACGGGCGCGGGACGAACGTACACGGCGGCCCCGGGGACGGCAGGTCCCCGGGCCCGCCGAGTGTCAGCGCGAGTGGCCCAGCCAGCGTCCGCGCAGCGCGATCAGGACGGCCGTCGCCACGGCGAGCAGCAGCAGCGAGACCGAGGTCGCGGCGGCCGGGTCCTGCTGGAGGAGCAGGTAGACCTGGAGCGGCAGGGTCTGGGTGGCCCCCGGCAGATTGCCCGCGAAGGTGATCGTCGCGCCGAACTCGCCCAGTGCCCGCGCCCAGCACAGCGCGGCGCCCGCCGCCAGGGAGGGCGCCACCATCGGCAGGGTGACGTACCGCAGGGTCTGGGGAAGGGTCGCGCCCATGGTGGCGGCGGCCTCCTCGTAACGCGGGTCGATCCCGGCCAGCGCCCCCTCCAGACCGATGACCAGGAACGGCATCGCCACGAAGGCCGCGGCGACCACCGCGCCCGCGGTGGAGAACGGCAGCGTCACCCCCACCGCCTCCAGCGGTCCGCCCAGCAGACCGCCGCGGCCGAAGCCGCGCAGCAGGGCGACGCCCGCCACGGTCGGCGGCAGCACCATCGGCAGCAGCACCAGGGAGCGCACCAGGGCCTTGCCGGGGAGGTCGGTGCGGGCCAGCAGCCACGCCAGCGGCACGCCCAGGACGAGTGAGAGCAGCAGGGCGAGGACGGAGACCAGCAGGGACAGCACCAGCGCCCGGACCACGTCGGGTGAGGAGAGCTGCCCGGCCAGGTCTCGCCAGGGCGTGTGGGCCACCACCCCGGCCAGGGGTACGGCGAGGAAGGCCGCCGCCAGCGCGGCGGGAACGCCGAGCGCGGCGGGTGTGCGGGCGCGCGCGCCGGGCGCGCGGTCGCTTACACGGGGTGCGGTGCGGTGGTTCACGGCAGCGTGAAACCGGCTTCCCGCAGCAGACGGCGGGCCGGTTCGGAGCCCAGCCAGGCGATGACGTCCGCGGCCCGCCCGGGGCGGGCCGCTTCCTTCAGCGGCGCGGCGGGGTAGCGCACGGCGGAGCCGCCGGGCACGGACACGGCTTCCACGCGGCCTTCGGCGGCCGCGGCGTCGGTGGCGTACACCAACCCGGCGTCCGCCTCGCCCAACTCCACCTTGCTCAGCACGGCCCGCACGCTCGGCTCCCGGGAGACCGGGCGCACGGTGACGCCGTGCCGCTCCAGCAGCCGCTGCCCGTACCGCCCGGCGGGCACCTCGGGGGCGGCGAGCACCACCTTCACCTCCTCGCGGGCGAGGTCGTCCGGTGATTCGACGCCCAGGGGGTTGCCGGGGGCGGTGGCGATGACGAGCCGGTTGCGGGCGATCACGGTGGACGGGCCGGTGAAGTCCCGCAGGGACCCCATCGTCACGGTGTCGGCGGTGACGACCAGATCGGCGGGCGCGCCCTGGCGGATCTGCGCGGCCAGCTCCTGGGAGCCGGCGAAGGACAGGCGCAGCCGTACGCCGGGGTGCTCCTCCTCGTAGGCGGCGCCCGCCTCGCTGAGGACGTCGGTGAGGGAGGAGGCCGCCAGGGCCGTCACGGTGACCGTCCGTCCGTCGTCGCCGGTGCGGCCGAGAGCGCCGCCTCCGCAGGCCGCCGTCAGGGCGGCC
>NZ_JAJFAU010000218.1 GCF_022614595.1 Streptomyces sp. CNQ085 | reverse complement strand
GGCCGGTCCCGCCAGGCGGGACCGGCCCCTCGGCCGTTCGGACGGCGTCGTCAGCCCACGACCGTCCAGGTGTCGTTGCCGGTCAGGAGGGCGCCGAGGTCGCCCTTGCCGTTCTGCACGACGGCCTTCTCCAGCTGCTCGGTCATCAGGGTGTCGTAGACCGGGCGGCGCACGTCGCGCAGGACGCCGATGGGGGTGTGGTGCAGGGTGTCGGCGTCGGCGAGCCGGGAGAGGGCGAAGGCGGTCGTCGGGGAGGCCGCGTGTGCGTCGTGGACCAGGACGCCGTCGGTGCCCTCCGCGGTGACGTCGACCACCTTCAGGTCTCCGGTGGCCCGGTCGCGGACCACGCCCTTGGACCCCAGGCCGTCCTCGGCCGGCGCACCGAAGCGGACGGGGTGTCCGTGCTCCAGCCGGATCACGGCCTCCAGCGCCTGCTCCTTGTCCTTGAGTACCTCGAAGGCGCCGTCGTTGAAGATGTTGCAGTTCTGGTAGATCTCTACCAGGGCGGTGCCCGGGTGGTCGGCAGCCGCCCGCAGCACGCCGGTGAGGTGCTTGCGGTCGGAGTCGACGGTGCGGGCCACGAAGGACGCCTCCGCGCCGATCGCCAGTGACACCGGGTTGAAGGGCGCGTCCAGCGAGCCCATCGGCGTCGACTTGGTGATCTTGCCAACTTCGGAGGTGGGGGAGTACTGGCCCTTGGTGAGCCCGTAGATCCGGTTGTTGAACAGCAGGATCTTCAGGTTCACGTTCCGGCGCAGCGCGTGGATGAGGTGGTTGCCGCCGATGGACAGCGCATCACCGTCACCGGTGACCACCCACACCGACAGATCCGGCCGGGAGGAGGCCAGACCGGTGGCGATGGCCGGAGCGCGCCCGTGGATGGAGTGCATCCCGTAGGTGTTCATGTAGTACGGGAAGCGGGAGGAGCAGCCGATGCCTGAGACGAAGACGATGTTCTCCTTCGCCAGCCCGAGCTCCGGCATGAAGCCCTGGACGGCGGCCAGAACGGCGTAGTCGCCGCAGCCGGGGCACCAGCGGACCTCCTGGTCGGACTTGAAGTCCTTCATGGTCTGCTTGCCGTCGGCCTTGGGGACCAGGGAGAGCGCTCCGAAGGTGGGCGCCTGCGTCGTGGTCTCAGCCATCGATGGCCTCCTTCAGAACGGTGGCGAGTTGCTCGGCCTTGAACGGCAGGCCGGTGACCTGCGTGAACGACTGGGCGTCGACGAGGTACTTCGCCCGCAGCAGGGTGGCCAGCTGCCCGAGGTTCATCTCGGGGACGATCACCTTGTCGTAGCGCTTCAGCACCTCGCCGAGATTGCCGGGGAAGGGGTTGAGGTGGCGCAGGTGGGCCTGGGCGATCTTCTGGCCGACGGCGCGCAGACGGCGTACCGCGGCGGTGATCGGCCCGTAGGTCGAGCCCCAGCCCAGCACGAGCACCCTCGCGTCGCCGGTGGGGTCGTCGACGGGAACGTCCGGCACCTCGATCCGGTCGATCCTGGCCTGGCGGGTGCGGACCATGAAGTCGTGGTTGGCCGGGTCGTAGGAGATGTTGCCGGTGCCGTCCTGCTTCTCGATGCCGCCGATGCGGTGCTCCAGGCCCGGCGTGCCCGGCACCGCCCAGGGGCGGGCCAGGGTGTGCGGGTCGCGCTTGTAGGGCCAGAACACCTCCGTGCCGTCCGCGGTGGTGTGGTTGGGTCCCGAGGCGAACCGCACCCGCAGGTCGGGCAGTTCGCCGGGCTCAGGGATCCGCCACGGCTCGGAGCCGTTGGCCAGATAGCCGTCGGACAGCAGGAACACCGGGGTGCGGTAGGCCAGCGCGATCCGGGCCGCCTCCAGCGCCGCGGTGAAGCAGTCGCCGGGCGTGGCCGGGGCCACGATCGGCACCGGCGCCTCACCGTTGCGCCCGTACATCGCCTGCAGCAGGTCGGCCTGCTCGGTCTTGGTCGGCAGCCCCGTGGAGGGGCCGCCGCGCTGGATGTCCACGACCAGCAGCGGCAGCTCCAGAGAGACCGCCAGCCCGATCGTCTCCGACTTCAGCGCCACCCCGGGACCGGAGGTGGTCGTCACCCCCAGCGCCCCGCCGAAGGCGGCGCCCAGCGCCGCGCCGATGCCCGCGATCTCGTCCTCGGCCTGGAAGGTGCGCACACCGAAGTTCTTGTGGCGGCTCAGCTCGTGCAGGATGTCCGAGGCCGGGGTGATCGGATACGAGCCCAGGTACAGTGGAAGGTCCGCCTGCCGGGACGCGGCGATCAGCCCGTAGGACAGCGCCAGGTTGCCGGAGATGTTGCGGTAGGTGCCCGGCGGGAAGGCCGCCGAGGCCGGGGCCACCTCGTAGGAGACGGCGAAGTCCTCGGTGGTCTCGCCGAAGTTCCAGCCCGCCCGGAAGGCCGCCACGTTCGCCTCGGCCACCTGCGGTTTTCTGGCGAACTTACCGCGCAGGAAGGACTCGGTGCCCTCGGTGGGCCGGTGGTACATCCAGCTCAGCAGGCCCAGCGCGAACATGTTCTTCGCCCGCTCGGCGTCCCGGCGGGCCAGCCCGGAGTCCTTCAGCGCCTGCAGCGTCAGCGTCGTCAGCGGCACCGGATGCACCCGGTAGGCCTCCAGCGAACCGTCCTCCAGCGGACTGGCGGCGTAACCGACCTTGGCCATCGCCCGCCGGGTGAACTCGTCGGTGTTGACGATGATCTCCGCGCCCCGCGGCAGGTCGCCGATGTTCGCCCTCAACGCGGCCGGATTCATCGCCACCAGCACGTCCGGCGCGTCACCGGGGGTGAGGATGTCGTGGTCGGCGAAGTGCAGCTGGAAGGACGACACCCCCGGCAGCGTTCCGGCCGGCGCCCGGATCTCGGCGGGAAAGTTGGGCAGCGTGGACAGATCGTTGCCGAAGGCCGCCGTCTCCGAGGTGAACCGGTCACCCGTCAACTGCATACCGTCACCGGAGTCACCGGCGAAACGGATGATCACCCGCTCCAGCCGCCGAACCTCCTTGGCCGGTGAGCCGGGCGAGTGCTGCTGATCGGCTGGGCTGCTGACCTGGCTGGTCACTGGACTGGACCTCCCTTGAGGCGGGGCTCGTCAGCCATCGTACGTGGGTAAGGGTGACCTTCCTGAGGTCGGTCACATGGTGGACGTTCCGATGAGACGACACTCGGGGACGTGCGTATATTCCGGCGGTGCTCTGGAGCCCTTCTGGAGTCCCGGGCCGGACCGCCGCCGGACTACGACCCGAGGTGCGTCAGCACAGCCGGCACCCGCCGGTGGTCCTCGCCGCCCGGCGCCGGCCCCGGCTTGAGGAAGATGTTGCCGACGGCCTTCACCAGCGCCTCGCCGTCGCCGGCGCCCGCGACGACCTCGTGGCCGCGGTCGCCGAGCAGGCGCGTCAGGCCCTCCCTCGGCAGGACCGAATCCTCGGCGATGACCACCCGCACCCCGTCCCTCACGTCCCCCACGGCCGCTCCCCCTCGCTCCCCGTCGTTCGAATGCTGTGTGCAGGAATCTCTGTGCACAGCATTCCAGGACCGGGACCCGGCGGCGCGGGGGTTGTGGAAAACCGGGGTGTCAGCCGTCGTCGGGACCGAGCCGGGGCAGCCCGGCGCTGACGGTGGGTGGGCCCGTCGTCGGGGGATTCCACGGGCAGGAGGCCGTCGACGGAACCGAGGCGCTCGGCCGGGCCGGCCAGACCGGTGCCGAATCAGCGTCGGCCCCTCGCCCCGGACCCCGAGCGGCAGCCGCGCGTGGGGGGGGCACGCCGCCATGGGGTTCGTGGGCGGGACACAGTGGGGTCAACCCCACCACCGGGCGGGGCGCGGCGAGGGCCGGGCGCGGATGTGGCGGAGGCCCGCTTCCGCGCGCGGGCCCAGGGCCTAGACTCCCCTTCCGAACGGAGCGTCGTAACCGATGCGAACACCACGGAGCGAGGGGCGGACGTGCCGGACTATTTCCACGGCTACGCGGTCGTCGGGCTGGTCGCGGTCGTCGGGGTGCTCTTCGTGGCGGTGGCCTTCGGCGCCGGGCGGCTGCTGCGGCCCGTGGTGCCGACGCCGGAGAAGCTGCTGACCTACGAGTGCGGAGTGGACCCCGTCGGCGAGGGCTGGGCGCACACCCAGATCCGCTACTACGTGTACGCCTTCCTCTACGTCGTCTTCGCCGTCGACTCGATCTTCCTCTTTCCCTGGGCGACGGTCTTCGCCGAGCCCGGTTTCGGCGGAGTGACACTGGTGGAGATGTTCGTCTTCCTCGGCTTCCTGGCCGTGGGACTGCTCTACGCCTGGAAGAAGGGCGTTCTGGCATGGACGTGAACCCCGAGCCCCCCGGCACCCGAGAGGCCGCTGCCCCGCCGGAACCCCTGCCGGAGCCCCGCCGGCTGGGCGGGCTGGCCCGGCTCGCCCCCGAGCCGATGAAGGTGATCCTCAACTGGGGCCGCCGCTACAGCCTGTGGGTCTTCAACTTCGGGCTGGCCTGCTGCGCGATCGAGTTCATCGCCGCGTCGATGTCCCGCCACGACTTCATCCGCCTTGGTGTCATCCCCTTCGCTCCGGGGCCGCGCCAGGCCGACCTGATGGTGGTGTCGGGCACGGTCACCGACAAGATGGCACCGGCGATCAGGCGGCTGTACGAGCAGATGCCCGAGCCGAAGTACGTGATCTCCTTCGGGGCCTGCTCCAACTGCGGCGGCCCGTACTGGGACTCGTACTCCGTCACCAAGGGCGTGGACCAGATCATTCCGGTCGACGTCTACGTGCCCGGCTGCCCGCCCCGGCCCGAGGCGCTGCTCCAGGGCATCCTCAAGCTCCAGGAGAAGATCGCCGGGGAGTCGATGGCGGAGCGGTACGGGAACGCCTCCGCACCCGGAGCCGCGCCGTCGAGCCCGTCGGGGGCGTCCCTGACCAGCGGCCTGGTGACCCCGCCCCCGTCTCCGGGCCCGGCAGCGGGGGAGGGGCGCGCATGACCGGACCGGACCCGAACCCAACGGGGCGGCGGCCGTCAGCCGCCGGATGGCTGCCCCGGCCCGCCGAGGAGGTCTTCGGCGAGGACGCGAGCGCGGCCGAGGCGTACGGGCTGCTGACCGTCGACGTGCCGGCCGCCCGCTGGACGGAGGCGCTGACCGCCGCGCGCGACGAGCTGGGCTGCACGTTCTTCGACTGGCTGAGCGCCGTGGACGAGCCGGGCGAGGGCTTCTCGGTCTGCGCGCACCTGGCCGCGCTGGGCACACCGGTCCGGCGGTTGCTGCTGCGTACCACCGTGCCGCACGAGGCGCCCGCCCTGCCCACCGCCACCGGTGTGTACGCCGGGGCCGCCTGGCACGAGCGGGAGACACACGAGATGTTCGGCGTCTTCTTCACCGGTCATCCGAATCCGGCGCCGCTGCTGCTGCCCGACGGTTTCGAGGGACATCCGCTGCGCAAGGACTTCGTGCTGGCGGCCCGTGTCGCCAAGGCGTGGCCCGGCGCCAAGGAGCCGGGCGAGTCCGCGGAGGGCGGCCCGCGGCGACGGCAGACGCTGCCGCCCGGCGTGCCCGACCCGAACGAGTGGGGTCCGCTCAAGGGACAGCTTCCCGTGCCCGCCGCCCGTCCGACGCGCGGCCGTGCGGCGGGCG
>NZ_JAJFAU010000217.1 GCF_022614595.1 Streptomyces sp. CNQ085 | reverse complement strand
CTGGACGCGCCCTCGGTGACGTCCCGCGCCGTCGCGGCCACCACGGACGGCAGTGAGTCCGGTACGTCGGTGTACTCCTCCATGATCTGCGGTGAGGGCGCGGGGGCGGCCGCCGGGCGCGGCGCGCGGCTGCGGGCCCTGCTGCTGCCGCGGTCGGCCGTACGCGCGGTGTGGGCCTTCTCGGAGCGCTGGTCCGCGGTGTCCGGGCGGTGGAGCGGCGCGGTGGGGCGGATACGCGGGCGTGTCAGGCGGCCGCGGCAGCGGGCCTGAGGCCGGGGCGGGCCGCCCGCCGCTTCGTCGGTCCCGGCCCGCCGGTCGCGCGGAGGCAGCGCGGTGGCGTCACCGGGTCGTATGGTCGAACGAGTCGCGGGGTCGCATCGTCCTGCGCCGTCCGCCCACGGGCGGCGGCGTGCGAGCGGACCGCTACTGCTGCTCGTCCCTGCGACGCTGCCAGCGGTCCTCGATGCGGTTCATCATCGAGCGGCGCTGCCTTCCCTGCCTTCGCGAGTGCTGACGGCCCCCTCCGTCGTGTCCGTCGTGCCCCTGGCCGGCGGGGGGCTGCTCACCCGGCTTGGGCGCCTTGCGCCAGCCCGTCACCGCGAGGACGGCGCAGCCCAGCATCACCAGGAAACCCAGCACACTGACGATGACCAGCTTCGCGACCATCCCGGCCATGAGGAGCGCGACGCCCACCAGAAAGCCCGCGACCGCCTGGTAGACCCGTCGCCGGGTGTACGTGCGCAGTTCGCTTCCCTCGAGCGCTGTCGCGAACTTGGGGTCTTCGGCGTACAGCGCTCGCTCCATCTGCTCGAGCATCCGCTGCTCGTGCTCAGAGAGCGGCACGGAGTCCTCCTACTCGTCGGTCGCGGGGGCGACCGGATGCGACCCTTCAAGGATAGGCAGGGATTCGCCCCCGTGAAACCCGCCCCTCTACGCCAGTTCGTGCCACCGGGACCGGGAGCCGGGTAGCGGTGTCGGGCTTCTCATTCCCCCGCCGCCGTGCCGTCATGCCGATCGGTGTGATTCGATCATACGGTGGGTAGCCGCCGTTCGGGTCGCCTGTGGCCTACCGCACCTCACCGGCGGAGGGCGGGGCCTCCTCCCGGGTACGCGCGAGTACGTGGAGGTGCGCCGCGACGGACTGGAAGGCCGGCGACTCGGCCACCGCCTCCTCCAGCCGGGCCAGGGCCTCCGTGGCACCGGGCTCGGCGTCCACCAGCGCACCAGGTACCAGGTCGGCGAAGACCCGCACGCCGTGAACCGCGCCGACCTCCAGCCCGTTGGCGGTGATCAGGGAGGTGAGCCGCTCGGGGGTGAAGCGCCGGGGCACCGGGTCCCCGCCGCCCCACCGGCCGTCGGGGTCGCCCAGCGCCCGGCGGGCCTCGGCGAAGTGGCCGGCCAGGGCACGGGCGAGCACCGCGCCGCCCAGTCCGGCCGCGAGCACGCTCAGGGTGCCGCCTCCGGGACGCAGCGCGGCCGTGACGTTGCGCAGTCCCTCGGCGGGATCGTCGACGTACTCCAGGACCCCGTGGCAGAGCACCACGTCGTAGCCGCCGCGCTCGGCCACGTCGAACAGCCCGTGTGCGTCGCCCTGCACGCCCCGTACCCGGCCGGCCACGCCCTCCTCCATCGCGCGGCGCTCCAGGGCGAACAGCGCGTCCGGGCTGGGGTCCACCACGGTAACGCGGTGGCCGAGCCGGGCGACGGGCACGGCGAAGTTGCCGGTGCCGCCGCCGGTGTCCAGGACATCGAGCGTCCCGCGGCCCGCGACCTTGACCCGGTCGTCGAGTGCTTCCCTCAGGACCTCCCGGACCACGGCGGTGCGGAAGTGTGCGTGGGGGCGGGACATGGCGGACGCTCCTGGGCGGCTCGGACGTGACTGGCCCAAGCCTATTGCGTCACCGCGGCGGTACGGCCTGCCGGGCGGCGGGAAAAGACGTCCCGCACCCGCCCCGACTCCCGCCCTCAGCCCGCTCGCAGCCGCGGCCCCTCACCTCCGGGGCGCCCGCGCTCCCCCGGGCCCTCCGGATTTCCGGGGAACGGCAGCACGGGCTGCCTCACCAGCATCCGCTCGACGATGCGCAGGAACATGCCCGCGTCGCGTATCAGGTCGTCGCAGTCACGCCGGCCGGCCGCGCCGGCGATGCCCGCCTCGGCACGGGCGCGCCTGTCCGCGCCGGCGGCGAACAGCCTGCACCACTCGGCCAGCTCCGGCGCCACCTCGGGCAGCACCTCCCAGGCGCTGCGTATGCGCCGTCGGGCGCGTGCGGTGGACTCCGGCCGGCCGCGCACCGCGAGCACCGCGGCGGCGGTGCGCAGGGCTGCCAGGTGTGCGGTGGCGTACCGGTCGTTGGGGTGCTCCAGCTCCGCCGCCTCGTCGAGACCGCGCCGTGCCTGGGCGAGCAGGCCGAGTGCGGCGGGCGGGGCCGACGCCCTGCGCGGTACGGGGTGGACATCCTCCGGGGGCCCGTTCATCTGCGAACCTCCTGTCATCGTCATGACCGTCACGGCTGTGCTGTCCGCCGTGCTGTCCGCACGCGCGGCTCGCGACCGGCGATCGCGATGGGAACATCGTTGCGCATGCCACTGACAATCGGCCCCGACCTGGGCAAACATCTCCTGTCGGAGCTTCTCCGGCGTATCCGGGTGAGGGCGTCCAGGTGAGGGCGCGGGCGCGCTCCGGCCGAGGAAGGCGACGAGAACGGCGGGAGCGGACGGCCGATTCGCCGTACCGCCCGCTCCCGTCCCCCGTGTCCCCCGAGCGTTCCCCCTACAGACGGCCGCCGCCCCGCTCCGCCGCCCCGTGCCGGCGGTGCGGTACCGCGTTTCCCGTCGTCTCCGACTCTGCCGTCCACGCCTGGTGAAGCCCATCCGTACGGCTACTCAGAACCGGACTCAGGTACTTCTACTCATCTACTGCGTACGGCGCTTCAAAGCTGTTACCGCACCCCGGCTAGAGTTCCTGGCCATGGCACGGACTGTGGTGATCGGCGCCGGTATGGGCGCCATGGCCGCCGCCGCCCGGCTGGCCGTGGCCGGCCACCGGGTGGCGGTGTACGAGCGGGCGCGGACCCACGGCGGCGCGGTGCGCCGCCTGGAACGGGACGGGTTCGGTTTCGACACCGGTCCCGGACTGCTGTACCTGCCCGCCGTCTGGCGGGACCTCTTCGTCAAGACCGGCCGCGAACCGCTGGAGGAGTGCGTCGCGCTGACCGAGGTGGACCCGGCCGTCCGCCACGTCTTCGCCGACGGCACCTCCGTCCGCCTGCCCGGCGGATCCCGGGCCGGCACGGTCGACGCCCTGGACGCGGCCCTCGGGGCGGGTACGGGAGGGCGGTGGAGCGAGCTGCTGGGCCGCGGCCGCCGGACGTGGGAGACCACCCGGCGCCCGCTGCTGGAGGAACCGCTGACCGGCGCCGGCGACCGCGCCGGACTCGGCGCCGACCCGTATCCGGCGCGGCGGCGCGGGCTGCTGCGCCGCCGCGCCCCCTTCCTGTCCGAGGTCGCCCGCGCCGAGCTGTGCGATCCGCGGCTGGTGGCACTGCTGGAGAGCCATGCGCTGGCCCGCGGCCTCGACCCGCGCCGCACCCCGGCGAGCGCCGTCGTCCTGCCGTATCTGGAGCAGACCTTCGGCACCTGGTACGTCGGCGGGGGGATGCGCGCGCTGGCGGACGCGGTGTACGAGCGGTGCCTGGCGCGCGGGGTGGAGTTCCGGTTCGGCTCGGCGGTGTCCCGGGTCACGGTGGAGGGCGGCCGGGCCGCGGGGGTGGAACTGGCCGACGGGACGCGGGTGGCCGCGGACACCGTGGTCTGCGGAGTCGACCCCCGGCCGATGTACGGCGGCCGGGCCGGCGCGGCGGACGGCGGTCCCGGTTACGCGACGGGACGGCTGACCGTGCTGCTCGCGCTGCGCGGCGCCCGGCCCGAGGGCACCGCGCACCGCACGGTGGTGCACACCGGGGGGCCGGGCGGCACGACGCGCACCGTCACCGTGCTGCGGCCCGGCGATCCGGCGCTGGTCCCCGACTCGGAGCACGAGTCGGCGGTGCTGTCGGTGACCGTGCCGCCCCACCGCGCGGGGGCGGCCGGTGCGGGGGCCGGGGACGGCGGGACGGTGGACTGGACGGCGCCGGGCGCGGCCGAGCGGGCCGCGGACGAGGCGCTGGCCGCCGCGGACGCGGCCGGGCTCGGTCTGGGCGGGAGGCTGCTGTGGCGCGAGGTGCGTACCCCCGCCGACACCGAGCGGGAGACCGGGGCCCCCGGCGGCGCGGTGCCCGCCCCCGCTCTGGCCGGGGCGGACGGGGCCTTCCTGCGGGCGGCCAACTCCACGGGCACGGCCGGGCTGTACCGGGTGGGCGGCTCGGCCCATCCGGGAGGCGGGCTGGCACACGCCGGGATGTCGGGGGCGCTGGCCGCCGGGCTGATCGTCGAGGGGGACGACTGGCGCGGCTCCCGGTGACGGGGCCCGTCCGGCGGCGGGACCCGGCTCAGTAGCGGGGCTGCTCTCCATGGGGGTGGGCGGCTCCGGGGGCCGGGTCGTACCCGTCCTCCCCGTATCCGTACCCGCCGTACCCGCTGTCCTCGCCGTACTGCCCGGGACGCGGCTCGGAGCCGCGCTGCTGCGGCACCCACACCCCGCCGGGCGGGGTGTGGCCCGCGTACGGGTCGGCGGGGTGGCCCGCGCCGTACCCGTCGGCGTAGGAGGCACCGGAGGCGTCGGAGGCGTCGGAGGCGTCGGCGTACTGGCCGGAGTAGGCGGCGTACTGCTGCTGTCCGTCGCCCGTGCCGTAGCCGTGGTCGTAGGGGCCGGCGTACTGTCCGGCCTGGTCGTAGCCGGGGTAGCCGGTGTAGTCACCGGTCGCGTACGCGGCGGAGTGGGCGTCGTACCGTTCCTGCCCGTCGTACCGTTCCTGCCCGTCGTACCGTTCCTCCGACTGCCCGGAGGCGGAGGCGTCCCGCTCGTAGACGCCGTAACCGCCGGTGTCGTCGGGCAGCGGCTCCGGGTTGTACGCGGGGGGATCCGGCTCATGGACCTCCAGCCCGGAGACCTCCAGGTGCGGCTCGGCGTCCTGGAGCGGCATGGGCCGCACCTCGCGGCGGCGCCTGCTGGTGCCCGGCATGCCGCCCAGCGCCCAGCCCGCGGTGAAGCCGCGCCGGTAGGAGAGGGTGACGAAGGTCTGGCCGACCGCGAAGGCCGCCCCGCCGAGCGAGATGACCGTCAGCGACACCGGCACCGAGGGGATCACCACCACACCGAGAACCACCAGGGTGAACCCGCCGAAGGCCAGCAGCCGCCAGCGCAGCCTCGCCTTGTACTGCAGCAGCACCTCGGCCAGCAGCCAGACCGCGACGACACCGAACGCGATGTAGAGGAGCGTCCACCCCATGTGCGTCCTCCCACCCCGTCTTCTAGCCCCGCCTGTGCAGGCCCAGATTCTCGTAGATCTCCAGAGTCGCCGTGGAGTGGTTGAGGGTGATGAAGTGGAGTCCGGGGACGCCCTCGGACATCAGCCTCGCGCACAGCTCCGTGGCGTACTCGATTCCCAGAGAGCGTACAGCGGCCGGGACGTGCTCCACCGCGAGGATGCGCTCGGCCAGGTCCGGCGGGAAGGCCGCGTTGCTCAGCTTCGCGAACCGCTCGATCTGCCGCACGCTCGTGACGGGCATGATCTCCGGAATGATCGGGACGTCGCAACCCGCGGCGGCCACCTTGTCGCGCAGCCGCAGATAGTCGTCCGCGTGGAAGAACATCTGCGTGATGGCGTAGTCGGCGCCGGCCCGGCACTTGTCCA
>NZ_JAJFAU010000216.1 GCF_022614595.1 Streptomyces sp. CNQ085 | reverse complement strand
CGTCGAGGCCGCGCGGTCCCTGGCGCGGACGGCGGGCCGCGAGGTCTGGAGCGCCGCGGGCGCCACGGCCCGCGAGTGGCGGACGGCGACGGCCTCCGACCTCGCCCGCGGCGGAGCGCTCACCCTGCTGCGGTCGCAGCCGGACAGCGCACGCACCCGGGCACAGGCCGCGAACGGCGAAGTCGGCGGAGGCGGGCGGCCCGAGACACGGGCGGTGCTCACCGCCTCCGACATCGCCACCGGGTCGGGCCCCACGGGCGACCCGGCGGGGCCGCACGACGACACCGCGCCCGTGATCGCCGCCGGGGACGTCCTCGTCCGGGCGATCGCGAGCGCGGACGGCCCGATGACCCGGGTCGCGGGCCAGGAGGACTCCGGGGCGCTGCCCGGCCCCCATGTCCACCTCTTCCGGCCGGACCCGGCACGCCTGGATGCCTGGTTCCTCGCCGGGTTCCTGGGTGCGGAGGAGAACATCGCGGGTGCGTCGACGGGAAGCACGGTGCTGACCGTCAACCCCGGCCGGCTGCGCGTGCCCCTGCTGCCGCTGGAGGAGCAGCGGCGCTACGGGGAGGCGTTCCGGCACGTGCACGAGCTCCGGGCACAGGCCCGGCGGGCGGTCCTGCTTGGGGAGGGGACAGCAGGGCTGCTGGCGAGCGGACTCACCGGCGGGCAGCTGCTGCCGGCGCGGGCGGCGAACGGAGTACGCGGCCGGGGTGACGATTCATCTCATTAGTACTCCATGCGCCAGGCCATCGAGGAGGGCTTCATCGCAGACGCTCTCGCGCCTGAACCGCACCGCCGACCGCAAGTCGCGGGCGGACCTGGCCGTCCTGGACTTCGTCAACGACGAGGAGAACTTCGGCGTCCTCTTCGACAAGAGGTTCGAAGCGCCTCGACATCCAAGGCAGTGGGCCCCGCCGCCCCGAGGCGACACTCCGGTCATGGAGTCGCCCACATTCCGACCGACAGCACGGAAGGCATCCGCCGACTCCGTCGGCGGAGCATCATGGAAGATCAACGCTGAACTGCGTCAGGAGACGCAGCGCACGGCACTGGGGACAGAGTTGGAAGAGACGGAACGCAGGGCCGCAACGGCTCCTATCCATATCCACCAGATTCGCACCGCGCTTCTGCGGCAGTACGAGGGGCTCATCTACGACAAGGACCTCAGAGGGTACGACCAGCAGGGCTACGAGCAGCGGTTCCTTTCCCGTGCGTTAACGGCGGCTGCCGTACGCGAGGTGACCGGCTGCGACCGCAAGACCGCCGGCGCCTCTGTCATCGACGGCGAGGACGACCAGGGCATCGACGGCGTGGCGGTCACCGAGGGCACACAGGAGGTCTGGCTCGTTCAGGCCAAGTGGAGCGACGACGGCAAGGGCAAGCTCGACACCAACGCGGCACACAAGCTCATCGCCGGTCTCCGCCTCATCGAGCAGCGGAGTTTCGACCGCTTCAACGACCGGTTGGAGCCGATCGCCGCACGTGTCAACGCAGCGATGCACGACGCCCGGCTCAAGGTGACTCTGGTGATCGCCGTCATGGGTGTGGGGACGCTCAGCAGGGAAACCACCAACGTTCTGGAAGACGCCCGGAACGAGTTCAACGGACTCGGCCCGGCCCTTGAGTACCGCGTGGTCCACGCCGCGGACATCCTCCGGCAGATCCGTGAGGACCTCTCACCCGAGCCTGTGCGGGTGACCGTGCGGATGACGAACTGGCTCCGGCGGAACACCCCGCTCACCGCTTACCAGGGAACGGTTCCGGCCGGCAATGTCGCCGAGTGGTACCAGTCGTATGAAAGCCGGTTGTACGAGCAGAACCTGCGCCAGTCGCTCGGTACCACCCGAGTCAACTCGGGCATGCTGAGCACCCTGGTGAACGAGCCGGAGAACTTCTGGCTCTTCAACAACGGGGTGACGGTGCTGTGCGACCGACTCGAGGAGGAGTGGCCGGGACGCCGCCGGCCGGACGAGCCCGTGCACCTTCGCATCTCGGGGGTCAGTGTCGTAAACGGCGCGCAAACCGTCGCGGCGGCACATCGCGCCATGGAGGCGTCCCCCGAAGCGGTGGAGGACGCCGAGGTCACGGTCAAGGTGATCGTCGTCGACAAGAACATGCCGGATCTCGCACAGCGCATCACCGAGACGACCAATACGCAGAACCACGTGGAGCAGCGGGACTTCATCGCCCTGGACGAGGTGCAGGCGATGATCCACGAGGACTTCATGCTGTCCCTTCAGAAGTCCTACGTGTTCAAGCGTGGTGAACCCGACCCGGCGCCGGACGAAGGTTGCTCGGTCGTGCACGCCGCCGTCGCCCTGGCCTGTGCGCACCGCAGCACCGAACTCGCCGTACGGGCGAAACGGGACACGGACCTCCTCTGGGAGCGCGGCAGCAGAGGCGCTTACCCGCGACTCTTCGGAGAACGTCCCAGCGCTTTCCAGATCTGGCGTTCGGTACTCGTGCGCCGTGCTGTGGGTACCGCTCTCAACGAAGAGCGCAAGCGGTTCCAGAAGCGCGCCTCCGACGTGAGCCAGCGGGGTGACCTGCTCATCACCCATCTGGTCTTCCAGCTTCTCGACCAGGATCGCATCGACGACCCGGAGTACGACTGGGACACGGCGCTGCGGGAAGTGCCCGCGCTCACCAACCGGGTCCTGTCCTGGCTGATCCACCACATCGACGCGGAGTACGGTCCCACCTCCTTCCTCAGCGGGACGCTCACCGATGCCGGACGCTGCAAGCGGCTTGCGGAGCTGGTACTGCGTGACGCCCAACGTGAAGGGGTCATCCCCGACCTGCCGACGATCTACAAGGCCCCCAAGGGGAGCAGGCGCAAGCCACGCCGCCCCAACGCCGTGCCCACCCTCGTGGACAACGGAACGATCAAGAACGGCACACCGGTCCGGCTGCGCCTGGGGAACAAACCCGAGATCGAAGCGCTCGCCTCCTGGCTCGCGGAGGACCCCCGGCGCGGCGAGGCCACCTGGGTGAACGACCGGACTCGGTGCCTCGTATGGGCGGTGGACGGGAAGGCGTACTCGCCGACCCGTCTGGTCCTGAACCTCTACGAACTCGCCGGCTGGCAGGAGGCACCCGTGGCAGTGCAGGGGCCGGCCCGGTGGACACTGGACGGCACCGCCACTCTCTCTGATCTCGCACGAACACTGCACGACGAGCAGGCCGAACAGGAGTGAGTACGGGCCGTGCCGCAGCGCGTGCTGCGGCACAGCCCGCTCACTCACCGCGCGGTATGTGATCGAGCAGTGCTTGGGCGAAAAGGTCCGGGCCGGGGACGCGGTGGCGCGAGATGGCCTGTCGGCCGCCTCTGATGCGGGCACACGCAAGCAAGTCAAGACCATTTGACGGAGCTTTCATTACTTGGGAAGGTGTAGCCGCTTCGGCTCGCGAAGGGCGGTGCGACGAGGAACGTCGCGGCGCGAAGGGGTGGGCGGGCGGTAGCGAGGGGGCGCGGCTTCAACAGCCCACGGCCTTGCCGGGGACACCGGCGACCGGAACCCCTCTCCCTGCCCGCAGCGGTGCGAGGCGCCCTCGGGGCGCCTCGCGGAAGGGGTGTGTGATGGCCGACGAGAAGACTCCCGACGAGGGAGCGGCTGAGGGAATGGCCGAGAGGACCGGGCGGTGGGCCGCCGAACTCGCGGAGCGGGTCATGGTGAACGGCGTGGGGCCGATCACCGGATCGGTGACCTGGGCCGAGGACCGCCTCTCACGCCGACAGGGCGCCGACTACAGAGCGCCCGGCGACGAGGAGCGCCGCTCCCCCGAGGACATGAAGGACGACATCGACGCGGTCATCGCCCGCCTCATCAAGGAGTCCGTGGCAGCGGCCGGGACACAGGGGTTCGTCACCGGGCTCGGGGGACTCCTCACCGCGGGCGTGACGCTCCCCGCGAACGTGGCCGCGTCCGTCGCCATCAACATGCGGATGGCCGGCTCCATCGCACACCTCCGGGGATGGGATGTCCACGATCCGCACGTGCGGACCGTCGCGATGATGCTCGCGATCGGGATGAGCACGCAGAACGTCCTGGCGGCCTTCGGGGTGAAGGTCAGCCAGAAGTTCGGCCAGCAGATGATCAAGAAGATTCCGATGGCGGTTATCCATGCCATCAACAAGAAGGTCGGATTCCACCTCGTCGCGAAGCACGGGACCAAGCGCGCCGCGGTCACGCTCGCCAAGGGGATCCCGATCCTGGGAGGCATCGTCGGAGGCGCCGTGGACGCGGGGGCCACCGCTGTCATCGGACGTGTCACGGACAAGGCTCTGCGCGGCGACGCCCTGAGGGTCGAGCCCGAGGATGAGACCGGGACCGAGGAAACGAAGTAACGAACCGGGCGGTCGCCGCTCACCGCTCCCCCCCCCGGCGCGTACTCGGCCCAGACGGTCTTGCCCGGCCCGTCCCTGCGCGTGTGCCAGTCCCAGCGCGCGGCCAGCTCCGACACCAGGAGCAGGCCGCGGCCCGACTCCTGTGGGCACTCGGCGTCCGGGGTGGTGGGGCGCACCGGCAGGCGTTCGGCGCGGGTGTCGGTGACCTCGACGCGCACGCACCGGCCGCCGGCCGGTGCGTGCAGGCGGAGGTGGAAGTCCCGGCCGGGTACGTGTCCGTGCCGCACGGCGTTCGCGGTGAGTTCGGCGGCGATCAGCACGATCTCGTCGTGCTCGGTGGTGCCGTACGGGATCCCCCAGGCGTCGAGGCGGACGGCGACCAGGCGCCGGGCGAGACGGGCCCCTCTGGGCGTGGAGGTGAAGCGCATCCCGAAGACGCGCCCGCCGGGGCTGGTGAGTCGGGTGGGACGGGTGGCGTCAACGGGGCTGCCGGGCTTACTCGTCATGGCCACCACGGTCCCCGTGGTGGCGCGGCGCGGCCAGGCGCGGCGCGACCAGTGGTGACGCGGCTCGCGGGCCGCTTGTACGCGCGGTACGCGTGCGAGTACGAGGCATGCGGCGTGACCGCCTCCCGGGCAGGCGCGTTGGCCCGGTGAGGTGATGTTCGATGACGGAGCGTACGGACGGGGAGACCGCCCCGAGTGGCGGGGCGGTCGTGAACTTCGGTGACGGCTGGGAAGGCGACGACGGGCCCGGGCGACGGCCGGAGGACGAGAGCGGGTGAGGTGTCGTCACCGCGTTCGGGCGGACCATGAAGGCCCTGCGGTCGCGGCAGGGGCTGGAGCGCGAGGAGTTCGGCAAGCGGATCGGGTACTCGGCCTCGACGGTCGCCTCGTTCGAGCAGGGACGGCGGATCCCGTCACCGCGGACGATCGAGCGGGCGGACGAAGTGCTGAGCGCCGACGGGTTGCTGGCCCTGTGGAAGGAGGAGGTGGAGCGGGCCCAGTACCCGCTCTTCTTCCAGGGGATGGCGGCGCTGGAGAAGGAGGCCATCGAACTGGTCATGTACGACACGCTCGTGGTCAACGGTCTGCTCCAGACCGAGGAGTACATGCGGGCGCTGCTCGGCATGCGGCGCCCGCCGCTGGACCCGGAGACCATCGAACTGCGCGTCGCCGCGCGGCTGGCCCGTCAGGAACTCCTGGACCGGCGGCCCGCGCCGCTGCTCAGTTTCGTGATGGACGAGTCGGTACTGCGTCGCCCGTACGGCGGAGCCGAGGGCGGCCAGTGCGTGGAGGTCGCGGTCGGCACGGCCGCTGCGCACGTCCGGGACTCCAAGGCCGTTGCCGGGCCGGTCCTCACGGTGTCGCGCGAGGCATGGGCGGAGTTCGTCGGGCCGGCCTCCTCGCAGCGGGACGTCTGACACCCGACAGACCCGCCGGAGCCCTGCCGTCCCTCCCGGACGGCAGGGCTC
>NZ_JAJFAU010000215.1:1260-5914 GCF_022614595.1 Streptomyces sp. CNQ085 | reverse complement strand
GCCCGCGGCCCGCGGACTACGGGCGGGCGCCGTGCGACGGGGCGATCCCCTCGATCCGCCGGGCCAGGCGCACGTCCAGCTCCGTCACCTTCCCGCCCACGCTGTGGGTGTTCACCGACACCCCCACCGCGTCATAGCCCAGCAGCAGGTCCGCGTGATGGTTCATCTCCTCCTGGATCTGCGCGACATGGAGCACCATCACCGCGGCCGGGAAGTGCCCGGCGAGGGAGTACGTCCTCCTCAGCCGGTCCTCGGCGAACTCCCAGCCGGGCAGCTCCGCCAGCGCGGCGTCGATCTCCTGCGAGGTCAGCGGTCGAGGTGCCATGGACGAAATCTCACTTCCCGTGGACGACCCTTCGAGCCTAGGGCCGCGGCACGGGATCCTCGTGGTCGACACGGGCACGGGGACGGGCCCCTCCACCACCACGCGCACCCGGTCCGCCTCCGGTCCGCGGCCGTTCCCGGCCGAGAGCGCTTGGCACACTTTTCACGAACCCGGCGGAGCGGTCCGGAAGGTCCGGTCAGCGCAGTGGGGTCCGGGCCGGGACGAAGGGTGCGGTGACGGCGGGGGCGGCCTCCGCGTCGCGCAGCCAGCCGCGCAGCACGCGGTGGATCTGCTCGGCGCCGACCAGTTCGCCGTCCCTGTCCGGCGGGGCCAGCAGGCGTGGGTGGAGCAGGAACGCGCGGTTCTGCTCACCGCCGAGGCCGCCGTGGGAGCCGATCTGCTCCTCGAATGCGTGGACGGTGCCGGTGGCCCGGTCGAGGGCCGAGTTGACCATGATGTCGGCGGCGTGCGGGAAGCATGCGGTACGCCGCACGAGTGCGGCGGCGTGGGGGCCGTAGGGCTTCAGGGGGTCCTCACCGGTGATCTCGCCGGTGTCCAGGCGGTGTTCGCTGTCGCCGGGACCGAGCGCCACCGGTCCGTGGCACTCGGTGTCCACCAGCAGGAACCCGATGCCGGGGTGGTTGGCGAGGGTGCGCAGCAGGGCGGGGTGGCGGCGGTCGATCTCCTCGCGAGTGGCCCGGCCGGGGATGCCGGGGAAGGAGACCAGCCCGAGGTTGCCCGAGCCCAGCACCACGGGGTCGGAGGTGGGAGCGGGCCAGTGGGGTTCGGCGCCGTGCCCGTCCTCGGGCCGGTGCAGGGCGGCGCGGGCGGCGGCGCGGGCCTCGGCGCCGCTGGCCGTGTGCCGGGCCCGCCGGGAGACCGGCAGTCCGCATCCGGCGCGGACCAGGTCCTCCAGGGGCAGCCCGTAGCGGGAGGCGAAGGTCTCGCCGGGGCTCTGCCCGTGGTCGGACAGGAGCACCAGTCGGTAGGGCCGGGAGGCCTGGGCGGCGACCTTGGCGATCAGGCCGACGGACCGGTCCAGACGCCGCAGCACCTGGTGGGTGTCCCGGCCCCGCGGCCCGGAGTGGTGGGCAACCTCGTCGTAGGCGACGAGGTCGGCGTAGACGGCGGTACGCCCGCTGAGGACGTCGCCGATGACGGAGGCGACCACCACGTCCCGCTGGACGACGGTGGCGAAGGCCCGGATGAACGGGTAGAGCCCGCCGCGCGGCACCCGCGGGCCGTCCCCGCGCAGCCTGGCGCGGGTGGACTGGACGATCTCGCGGACGACCTCGGCGGTGAAGGAGGCTGCCGTGCGCGTGGCGTTGGCCGGGTCGGAGAAGTACGCGAAGTACCCGGCGCGCGACCGGTTGTGGCGGCCGCGCCGGGCGGAGACGGAGAGCACCAGGGCCGCCTGGGCGGCCCCGCCGCTGAAGAGGTTGCCGCGGCTGGCGCCGTCATGGGCGAGCAGTCCGGGCTCGCCGCTGTGCTCGGCGGCACGGCGCTGGAGCCGGGCGGCGCTGGAGGGCCGGTTGCTGGTCACCACCTCGCCGGTCTCCTTCTCGTACCAGCGGAAGGCGGGCACGTCCTCGTTGGAGCCGTGCAGGATACCGAGCTGGCTGGCACCGGTCTGGCTGGACCAGTCGGTGTGCCAGGGTACGAGGCGGTGGCTGTCGTGGAGCATGGCGGCGATGCCCGGCATCAGCGGTTCGCCGCCGGCGGGGGCGGTGACCGCGTCGCGCAGTACCTCGTGGCCGATCCCGTCGAGCTGGAGGAAGACGGTGCCGGGGGTGGCGGGCACCCGCCGACTTCCGGATCGGCGCCAGCGGCGGTCGGCGAGCCGGGCCAGGCGCCGCCGGTAGGCCCGGTCGTCGCGGACCGCCAGGAAGGTGTTGGCCGCCGAGGAGGCGGCGGACATAGCGGCGGCGACGACCACGGCGGTCTGCGGGTCGGTCTCGCCCCGGTAGTCGGGCAGGAGGGCGAGCGCCAGCCACAGCAACGAGCCGTTGAGGAAGAACACCAGCAGGCCCAGTACCAGGGCGGGCACCAGCAGCAGGGCTCTGACCAGCAGGGGCCACACCAGGGCGCTGAGCAGGCCGAAGGCGCCGGCCCCGAGGGCGGCGGTGGTCCCGATGCTGGTGGCGCTGTCGCCGTCGGCGGACTGGAGCCGGAAGTCGGGGAGCACTCCGGCCAGCACCAGCATGGTGAGGGTGCTCACCACCCACACAACCAGGACGCGCAGCACCGCGCCGCCAGCCCTGCGCCAGGCCGCCATCCGCACGCCGTCCGCCCTCCCTCCTCCAAAGCCCCGGGCCGGTTTCGCGCCGGGCCCCGCCGTCCGCGTTCTCCGCACCGCGGGGGTCCATGCCTCCCGCGCGCCGGTGTCCTCGTCGCGTGTCCGCCGCCGGCGCCGGCAACCGCCGCTCCCGGTCCGGCACGTCCTACTTTTCCACAGCCCTCCCGCTGCCGGGGGCGCGCGGCGGTCTCCTTCCGAAGGCTCCCTGGAGCACGGGGTGTGATGAGAGGATCGGTACGGGGAAGGGGGCGAGCGGGTGGAAGGAGGGTCCGGTGCCTGCGGAGATCACTTGGTGGGGCCATGCCACGACGACGGTGCGCGACTCCGGCGTGACGGTGCTCACCGACCCGGTGTTCGTCCGGCGGCTGGCCCATCTGCGCAGACGGCGCGGACAGCCGCCGCCGGAGTCGGCGGCACGGGTGGACCTGGTGGTGGTCTCGCATCTGCACGCCGACCATCTGCATCTGCCCTCCCTGGCCCGCCTGGCGCCCGGTACCCGGGTGGTGGTGCCGAGCGGCGCGCTCGCCTCGGTGGCGGGGCTGCGGCGGCTGTCGGGGCGGCTGCGGGTCGAGGAGGTCGACGTGGGCGAGCGGGTGCGGGCCGGGGACGTGACCGTCCGCGCGGTGCCCGCGGAGCACGACGGGCGGCGGCTGCCGTACGGGCCTCATCGGGCGCCCGCCCTGGGCTACGTGGTCGAGGGGGAGTCCAGGACGTACTTCGCCGGGGACACCGGGCTGTTCGACTCGATGGCGGAGGCGGTCGGCCCGGTGGACGCGGCGCTGCTGCCCGTCGGCGGCTGGGGGCCGAAGCTGGGCGACGGGCACATGAACGCGCGCCGGGCCGCCGAGGCGCTGTCCCGGCTGGGCGCGCCGCTGGCGGTGCCGGTGCACTACGGGACGTACTGGCCGATCGGGCTGGACGCGGTCCGGCCGCACGAGTTCCACTCCCCCGGTGACGAGTTCGTGCGGCTGGCGGCACGTTCGGCCCCCGCCGCGGCGGTGCGCCGGCTGGGGCACGGCGAGAGCGTACGGCTGGAGGCGGCGGGGTGATCGAGGCGCTGCTGGGCGCGGTGCGGGAGATACCGGGGCAGGTCGCGCCCGGCGCGGTGGGCTATCCCTCGCTGTTCCTGCTGGTGGCGTTCGGCGCGCTGGTGCCGGTGGTCCCGACGGGGGCGCTGGTCAGCGCGGCGTCGGCGGTGGCGTTCCACCGCAGTCCTCCGGTCCTTCCGCTGCTGCTGGTGTTCGCCGTCGCGTCGCTGGCGGCGTTCCTGGGCGATCTGCTGCTGTACTGGCTCGGACGGCGCGGCGGTCACTCCAGGAGCGGGGAGCGCTGGCTGGAGCGGATGCGCGAGCGGGCCGAGCCGGACCGGCTGGAGGCCGCACGGCGGAGGCTGGATGAGCACGGTGTGACGGTGCTGGTCCTCTCCCGGCTGGTGCCCGCCGGGCGGATCCCGGTGATGGTGGCCTGCCTGCTGTCGCGGGTGCCGGTGCGGCGGTTCGTGCACGGTGCCGCACCGGCCTGCCTGGTGTGGACGGCCACCTACCAGCTGATCGGGATCCTGGGCGGTTCGCTGTTCCCCGAGCCGTGGCAGGGCGTGGCCGCGGCGGTCGGTCTGACGCTGCTGGTCGGCTCGGCGCCCTCGGTGTGGCGGCGGCTGCGCCCGGCGCGGGTCCCGCACTAGAGGGGCCGGGGGCCGGGGTCCGGGCCCGGATCAGGGTGCGGGTCCGGCTGTCGGTCCGGCTGTCGGTCCGGCTGTCGGTCCGGCTGTCGGTCCGGCTGTCGGTCCGGCTGTCGGTCCGGCTGTCCCAGGATCCTGGAGGCCCCGATCGGCATGTCCCACAGGTCCCCGCGCGGACGTCCCGCCGCGGTCCAGGCGGTCCGCACCCGGCTCAGCGGCTCCAGCGGCGGCTCGGCCGAGAGCAGGAAGGTGGCCCAGTGCATGGGGGCCATACGGCGGGCGCCGAGGTCCAGGCAGGCCCGTACGGCCTCCTCCGGGTCGGTGTGCACCGGGCGGAGCATCCGGCGCGGGGGGG
>NZ_JAJFAU010000215.1:0-1250 GCF_022614595.1 Streptomyces sp. CNQ085 | reverse complement strand
GCGCGTACGCGCCGATCGGCAGCAGGGCGAGGTCGATGCCCGGGTGGCGGCGGCCGATCTCGGCGAACCAGTGGCCGTACCCGGTGTCGCCGGCGAAGTGGATCCGCTGCCCGTGGCGGTCGGTGAGCACCCAGCCGCCCCACAGTGAGCGGCAGGTGTCGGTGAGGGTGCGCCGGGACCAGTGGTGGGCGGGGACGAAGTCGAAGCGGACACGGCCGCCGCCCGGCGAGGGCAGTTCGGCCGCCTCCCACCAGTCCAGTTCGGTGACGGTTGTGAAGCGGCGCCTACGGCACCAGGCGCCGAGCCCGGCGGGGACGAACAGCGGGGTGTCGCGCGGCAGCCGCCTGAGGGTGGGGGCGTCGAGGTGGTCGTAGTGGTTGTGGGAGATCACCACCGCGTCGACGCGCGGCAGGTCCTCCCAGGGGACTCCGACCGGGGTGACCCGCGCCGGGGTGCCCAGGATCCGGCGGGACCAGACGGGGTCGGTCAGGACGGTGAGGCCGCCGATGCGCACCACCCAGCTGGCGTGCCCGGCCCAGGTGACGGCGGCCGTGTCGGCGTCGACCGGCGGCAGGGGCGCCGGTTCGCGGGGCAGCAGGGGGATCTCGCGCAGCGTCGCGGGGTCGGGGCGCGTGCTGCCCTCCCTGGCTATGCGGGACAGGGAGCGCAGGCCGGGCAGGGGCTCGGTGAGCCGGCCGGCGAAGCCGCCCGGCCAGGTACGCCGCTCACCGAGCGGGCGGGGCTCGGGCAGGGCGGGAGGGCGCGGACGCCGGGGGGAGCCTGCGGCGGGGGCGTCGAGGACGGCCTGTGCGGGCCTGTCCGTCCGTTCGGTCATGCGGGGCTCCCATCTGCGTCCGGTGATTTCACGGGGCGGGGCGACGCCGAGCCTGCGGCCGTCAGCTCCCGCAGGACCGACTCCAGCGACGGCCGCGCCCCGGCGGGGCCGTCCGCCGCTGGGGCGCCGGCCGTCGCGTCGGTGGACGGCACATCGGTGGACAGCCGCACCCGCAGGGCACGAGGATCGTCGCCGAAGCGGTGGCCGCCCAGGGCGTACGGTCCCAGCCGCCGCACCAGTTCCGCCTCCAGCCGGGGGGCGTCCTCGATGCCGCGGGCGGCCAGCGCCGGGCGCAGCGCCTCGAAGTCGGGGTAGAGGTGGCGCCCGGCGTGCGACGGCCGGCAGACAGCGCCGGCGTCGGCCAGGAGCCGGTGGAGCGCGGCGGCTCGTGCGGCGTGGGCGCGGTTGCCGGCGG
>NZ_JAJFAU010000214.1 GCF_022614595.1 Streptomyces sp. CNQ085 | reverse complement strand
GCTCCTAATCGGGCCGCCCGGACCGGAATTGCGGCATGCCGCAATTCACTCCCGGAAGGGAATCACACCAAGTGAGTGGTCACCGCCGAGGGCGACAGAAGAGCTGCCCGGTGTCGGATCGACTCCGTGGCAGCTCGGAGAACAGTACACGACCGCGGGCGGTCCATCAAACAGTCCTAGCCGTTGCCGCCGGAGGCCAGCTCGCGGCTGCGGTCGCGGGCCGCTTCCAGGGCCGCGATGAGCGCGGCGCGCACGCCGTGCCGCTCCAGCTCGCGGACGGCGCTGATCGTGGTGCCCGCCGGAGAGGTGACCGCCTCGCGGAGCTTGACCGGGTGCTCACCGCTGTCCCGGAGCATCACCGAGGCGCCCACCGCCGCCTGGACGATCAGGTCGTGGGCCTTGTCGCGGGGGAGGCCGAGCAGGATGCCCGCGTCGGTCATGGCCTCCACCAGGTAGTAGAAGTAAGCCGGACCCGAGCCGGAAAGCGCCGTGGCGGCGTCCTGCTGGGACTCCGGGACGCGCAGCGTCTTGCCGACCGGCTGGAAGATCTCCTCGGTGCGGACGAGGTGGATCTCGGTGGCGTGGGTGCCGGCGGAGATGACGGACATGCCCTCGTCCACCAGTACCGGGGTGTTGGGCATGACTCGGACGACCGGAATGTCCCGGGTGAGGCGTTCCTCGATGAAGGCGGTCGGGATGCCCGCCGCGGCGCTGACGACCAGGCGGTCGGCGGGGACGTGGGGAGCCAGCTCCCCGAGGAGGTCCGCCATGTCCTGTGGTTTGACCGCCAGGATGAGTGTGTCGGCGGCCTTGGCCGCCTCGGCGTTCGTGACCGCGGTGACATCGTGGCGGGCGCGCAGCTCCTCGGCGCGCTCCGGTCGGCGGGCGGTGACCAGGAGGTCGGACGGGGACCAGCCGGCGCGGATCATGCCCGACAGCAGGGCTTCGCCGATCTTGCCGGTTCCGAGTACGGCGATCTTCTGGGTCATGGGACGGCTCACCTTGTCCGGGTCCGGTACGCGCGTACCGCGCTTGCGTGTGTGCTGCGCTGCCATACTCGCACCCGTGTTGGTGCCGCCGCCGGTTCGTCCATCTGGCGGTCAGGGGGTGCGGCGGCGGAGGGTGGCCGCGCCGAGGAGAAGTACGAGCAGAGCGCTTCCGGCGACGATCGCGATGTCGCGGACGAGGTCGCCGGTGACGTCGGGGCTGCGCAGAACCTCGTTCATGCCGTCCACCGCGTAGGACAGGGGGAGGACGTTCGAGACGGCTTCCAGGACGGGCTGCATGGTGTCGCGCGGTGTGAGCAGGCCGCAGAGCAGGAGCTGCGGGAGGATCAGCGCGGGCATGAACTGGACGGCCTGGAACTCGGTGGCGGCGAAGGCGGAGACGAACAGGCCCAGTGCGGTGCCGAGCAGGGCGTCGAGCAGGGCGATGAGCAGCAGCAGCCAGGGGGAGCCGGCGAAGTCCAGGTCCAGGAACCAGATGGTCACCCCGGTGGCCAGGGCCGCCTGGGCGACGGCCAGCAGGCCGAAGGCCAGGGCGTAGCCCAGGATCAGGTCGGCCTTGCCCAGCGGCATGGACAGCAGTCGTTCCAGGGTGCCCGAGGTGCGTTCGCGCAGGGTGGCGATGGAGGTGACCAGGAACATCGTGATCATCGGGAAGATGCCGAGCAGCGAGGCTCCGACGCGGTCGAAGAGTTCGCGGTCGTCGGCGTAGACGTAGTACAGCAGGACCGTCAGCAGTACGGGGACGAGGAGCAGCAGCGCGATCGTGCGGGAGTCGTGTGCGAGCTGGCGCAGCACGCGGTGGGCGGTGGCCAGGGTTCGGGTCGCGCTCACCGGTTCTCTCCTTCGTCGGTCTTCTCGTCCTTCCCGCGGGCGGCGTCGACCAGGTGGAGGAAGGCGTCCTCGATGTTCCCGGTGCGAGTGCGGTTCCGCAGGTCTTCGGGGGTGTCGTCGGCCATGAGGCGGCCGGCGCGCATCAGCAGCAGGCGTTCGCAGCGGTCGGCCTCGTCCATGACGTGGGAGGAAACGAGCAGCGCGGTGCCGCGTTCGGCCGCGAGGCGGTGGAAGAGGCCCCACAGGTCGCGGCGGAGGACGGGGTCGAGGCCGACGGTGGGTTCGTCGAGGACCAGCAGTTCGGGGGAGCCGAGCAGGGCGACGGCCAGGGAGACCCGGGAGAGCTGCCCGCCGGACAGCTTGCCGGCGAGGGAGTCGGCGTGAGTGGTGAGGTCGACATCGGCGATGGCACGCCCGGCCTGTTCGCGGCGGTCGGCGCGGGGCAGGCCCAGGACGGAGGCGAAGTACTCGAGGTTCTGGCGGACGGTCAGGTCGGTGTAGACGGAGGCAGCCTGGGTGACGTATCCGACGCGGGAGCGCAGCGGTGCGGCTCCGGCCGGCCGGCCGAGTACGTCGAGGGTGCCGGTGACCTTCGCCTGGGTGCCGGCGACGGCGCGCATCAGGGTGGTCTTGCCGCAGCCGCTGGGGCCCAGCAGTCCGGTGACGGTGGAGCGCGGGACCTCGAAGGAGAGGCCGTCGACGACGGTGCGGCCACCGCGGACGACGGTGAGGCCGTCGGCCAGGACGGCCGGCCCCGCAGAAGAATTCATCATGTGTTGAATAATGCTCCCGTGCCGATCCGGGCGTCAAGCGGGGCGGGGCCGGACATGCCGGCGCCCCCGTCCGGGGTGGCGGACGGGGGCGTTCGGTGGTGTCGCGGGGCGGGGCCTCGGCCCGTTTCCCTCAGTGCCCGCGGCCGGACCTTCCGGGCCTCCCGGAGCCGCGGCGGGCGGCCGGGTTGCCGCGGCGGGCGGCACGGGCGGCACCACGGCGCTCGTGCCGTGCGACGGCCCGGTCGTACTCGGCACGGCGGAGCTTCTCGCCGGGGGCCTCGACCAGGCTGCGCGCGGCGTAGGCGAGCAGGACGCCGAGGAAGCCGATCGCCTTGACCGGGCGCATCGCCGCGTCGTCGGGGCGGTCCTCTCCGGGCTCGCGGGTGTAATCGGTGAGGGTGCGGCTGAATGCCATGGAGCTGGCCAGTGCCAGGGCCACCACGAGCAGGACGCCGATCACGCCGCCGTCCGCGAAGGTGCTTCCCTCGTACACCAGCCGCAGCACCCAGGCCCCGGCGGCGGCCAGCAGCAGCGCCCCGAGTCCGAGCACGATCCGGCGCGGGAGGTAGCCACCGGAGTGGTCCACCCAGGTGGTGCCGTAGAACCGGATCGGCTCGGGCTCGGGGCGCTCCCGCTTCTCACTCATGGTGTCGATTATGCGCGCGGATGCCCGTAGGCCGTTGGGGCGGGGTCAGCCGAGCTTGGTGACGTCCCGCACCGCGCCCTTGTCGGCGCTGGTGGCCATGGCCGCGTAGGCGCGCAGGGCGGCGGACACCTTGCGGTCGCGCGCCGTCGGCGCGTACCGGCCGCCGAGCGCCTCGCGGCGGGCGGCGAGGGTGGCCTCGTCGACCTTCAGCTCGATGGTGCGGGCGGGGATGTCGACGCTGATCAGGTCGCCGTCCTCGACCAGGGCGATGGTGCCGCCCGCGGCCGCCTCCGGAGAGGCGTGGCCGATGGACAGTCCCGAGGTGCCGCCGGAGAAGCGGCCGTCGGTGATCAGCGCGCACTTGGCGCCCAGGCCCCGGCCCTTGAGGAAGGAGGTCGGGTAGAGCATCTCCTGCATGCCGGGGCCGCCCCTGGGGCCCTCGTAGCGGATGACGACGACATCGCCCTCCCTGACCTTCTTGCCCAGGATCTTCTCGACGGCCTCCTCCTGCGACTCGCAGACCACGGCCGGGCCGCTGAAGGTCAGGATGGACTCTTCGACGCCGGCGGTCTTCACCACGCAGCCGTCGACGGCGAGGTTGCCGTGCAGGACGGCCAGTCCGCCGTCCCTGGAGTAGGCGTGCTCCACGTCGCGGACGCAGCCGCCGGCCGCGTCGGTGTCCAGGGACTCCCAGCGCTCGGACTGCGAGAAGGCGCTGGCGGAGCGGACGCAGCCGGGGGCGGCGTGGAACAGCTCGACGGCCTCGGGCGACGGGGAGCCGCCGCGGATGTCCCAGGTCTTGAGCCATTCGGCCAGGGAGTCGGAGTGGACGGTGCGGATGTCCTCGTTGAGCAGGCCCGCGCGGTACAGCTCCCCCAGGATGGCGGGGATTCCGCCGGCCCGGTGGACGTCCTCCATGTAGTACGAGCCGTTGGGCGCGACCTTGGACAGGCACGGCACGCGGCGCGAGATGGCGTCGATGTCGGTCAGCCCGAAGTCCAGCCCGGCCTCCTGCGCGGCGGCGAGCAGGTGCAGGATCGTGTTGGTGGAGCCGCCCATGGCGATGTCGAGGGCCATGGCGTTCTCGAAGGCGGCGCGGGAGCCGACGGCGCGCGGCAGGACACTCGTGTCGTCCTGCTCGTAGTGGCGCCTGGTGATCTCCACGACCGTGCGGCCGGCGTTCTCGTACAGTGCCCGGCGGGCGGTGTGGGTGGCCAGCACCGAGCCGTTGCCGGGCAGGGAGAGGCCGATGGCCTCGGTGAGGCAGTTCATCGAGTTGGCGGTGAACATGCCCGAGCAGGAGCCGCAGGTGGGGCAGGCGTTCTCCTCGATGAGTGCCATGTCCTCGTCGGAGACGGCCTCGTTGGCCGAGTCGGCGATGGCACTGATCAGGTCGAGTTTGCGGACCGTGCCGTCGACGAGGGTGGTGCGGCCGGACTCCATCGGCCCGCCGGAGACGAAGACCGTGGGGATGTTCAGGCGCATGGCGGCCATCAGCATGCCCGGGGTGATCTTGTCGCAGTTGGAGACGCAGATCAGGGCGTCGGCGCAGTGGGCCTCGACCATGTACTCCACGGAGTCCGCGATCAGGTCACGGGAGGGCAGGGAGTAGAGCATGCCGCCGTGCCCCATGGCGATGCCGTCGTCCACGGCGATGGTGTTGAACTCGCGCGGAACTCCGCCCGCCTCCTTGATCGCCTCGCTGACGATCCGGCCGACCGGCTGGAGGTGGGTGTGCCCCGGCACGAACTCGGTGAAGCTGTTGGCCACCGCGATGATCGGCTTGCCGAAGTCCTCGCGCGCTACGCCGGCGGCCCGCAGCAGGGCGCGGGCACCCGCCATGTTGCGGCCGTGGGTGACGGTGCGGGACCTCAGCTGGGGCATGGTGCTCCACTCCTTCGTGAACCATGGGGCGACCGTTCGGCGCGGTCTTCGGGCCGTAGCTGACGAGCGTACGCCTCCCGCTCAAGATCTGGACGGAAAGTCCGGATCGTAAGACATGAGGGGCGCCTGGATTCACTCTCCGCGCGGGTGCTCGCCGGCTGCCGGGGCCGGTCCGTCCCCGGACGCCGGCCCGGCGGGCCCTGTCAGATGGTGCTGGACGGCCGGGGCGAGGCGGGCCACCAGCTCCTCGGGCTCCGCGGAGGCCAGCGGTTCGATCTCCAGGACGTACCGCATGATCGCCGCGCCCACCATCTGCGCGGCGGCCAGCTCCACCCGGAGCTCCCGGTCCGGGACGTCCAGACGGCGCGCCACCCGGGCCGTCAGCTGCCGCGTCACCATGCCGCGGAAGATCCGGGCAGCGGTCTCGTTACTGAGCGCCGAGCGGAAGACGGCCAGCAGGGGCACGCGGCCGGCCGGGTTCTCCCAGACGCCCAGGAAGAAGCGGACGAGTTCCTCGCCGAGGCTGTCGGGGCCGTGCGAAGCAAGGTGGCCCAGACCCTCGGCGGCGGGGGCGAAGGAGATCTCCGCGGCGGCCTCGAAGACTCGCTCCTTGGTCCCGAAGTAGTGGTGGACCAGGGCCGGGTCCACCTCGGCTCCGCGGGCGATGGAGCGGATGGATGCCTTGTCGTAGCCGCGCTCGGCGAACTCGGCGCGGGCCGAGGCCAGGATGCGGTCGCGTGCCGCCTCCCCGGCCGCGGCGCGGTCGGCCGGGGCGGGGCGTCCGCGGCGG
>NZ_JAJFAU010000213.1 GCF_022614595.1 Streptomyces sp. CNQ085 | reverse complement strand
CACTACGGCGTGGCCGTGGTACTGGTGCACCACGTGCGCAAGGCAGGCTCGGACGACTTCCTGACCGAGGTGTCCGGCACCAACGGCCTGGCGGGCGCGGCCGACGCCACACTGGTGCTCAAGCGGGCCCGCGGCAAGGCCGATGGCGTCCTCCACGTCACCGGCCGCGACGTGGACGAAGCCGAGTACGCCCTCCAGTTCCACGCCGCCGCCGGCGCCTGGCAACTGCTGGAAGGACCGGCCTCCGACCACACCATCGGCGACACTCGCGCCGTCATCCTCCGCCACGTCCGCAGCAACCCCGGCTGCAAGCCGAAGGACATCGCCGAGGCCACCGGTATTGATCCCGGTCTGGTCCGTCAGACCTGCGTCCGGATGGTCAACGACGCCCAGCTCATCCGCGACTCCGGCGGCTACGCCGCTCCCGAGGCCCCGGACAGCGCTGGGAGGCAGGCATGAGCTGTCACACCTGTCACGCCGTCACAGTCACACCCGTCGCGCTTCAGCGAAAGGACCGGGAAGTGAGCGACACCGCAGACACCGCAGCGCTGGCCGCAGACCCGACGCTGGTGCTGCTCACCGTGGAAGAGGCAGCACGCCGTCTCAGCATCGGCCGGACGTACTGCTACAGCCTGATCAGCTCCGGAGAGCTGGAGTCCGTCCCGGTCGGCCGTCTCCGCCGCGTGCCCGCCGAGGCTGTACACGACTACGTCGTGCGGCTCCGCAGGGCGCACCGCTCCGACATCACCGTTGCCTGAGGGGACATCCGTGGGAGAGAAGAAGCGCACGCGTCAGCCCAATGGCGCATCCTCCATTTACCTGGGCAAGGACGGGAAGTGGCACGGCCGCGTAACCGTCGGCGTACGGGACGACGGCAGGCCGGACCGCCGCCACGTGGAGCGGAAGACCCGGGCCGAGGTCACGGCGGCGGTACGCGAGCTGGAGCGGCAGCGGGACGCCGGGAACGTGCGCAAGCCCGGTCCGGCCTGGACGGTGAAGACGTGGCTGACGCACTGGGTGGAAAACATCGCTCCTCTGGCTGTGGGAGAGAACACGATGGTGGGCTACGGCGTCGCCGTACGGGTCCACCTCATCCCCGGCCTCGGGGCGCATCGGTTGGACCGGCTGAAGCCGGAGCACATCGAACGCTTCTACGCGAAGATGCAGGCGAACGGCAGCAAGCCCGCCACCGCCCACCAGGTGCACCGGACCTTCCGGACCGCTCTCAACGAGGCCGTGCGCCGTGGTCACCTCGCACAGAACCCGGTGAAGCTCGCCAAGGCTCCGCGGGTGGTCGAGGAGGAGATCGAGCCCTACACGGTCGAGGAGGTCCGCCGGATACTCCGGGCGGCGGAGGACCGGCGGAACTCCGCGCGCTGGGCCGTCGCCCTCGCGCTGGGGCTGCGGCAGGGGGAGGCGCTGGGGCTGAAGTGGACGGACGTGGATCTCACCAACGGCGTGCTCTGGGTCCGCCGCAGCCGCCGCCGGCCGCGCTACGCCCACGGGTGCGGCGACACGTGCGGCCGGAAGGCGGGCTACTGTCCTCAGCGGCGCCGGACCAACCCGGAGACCGCCGAGACCAAGTCACGGGCAGGACGACGCGCGATCGGCCTGCCTGCGCAACTGGTGAACCTGTTGCGCAGGCACCAGGGGAAGCAGGAAGCAGAGCGGAAGGCCGCAGGAGGGGACTGGCAGGACGAAGGCTGGCTCTTCGCCACGGAGACCGGCCGAGGCACGTCCCCCCGGACGGACTACGACGCGTGGAAGGAACTGCTGAGAGCCGCCAGGGTCCGGGACAGTCGGTTGCACGACGCCCGCCACACCGCCGCCACGGTGCTGCTCATCCTGGGAGTGCCTGAGCGGGCCGTCATGGGGCTTATGGGATGGTCGTCCACCTCGATGGCCGCGCGGTATCAGCACATGGTCGACACGGTCCGCAGCGGCATCGCTGAGCAGGTGGACGGACTGATCTGGGAGGGAGAAGACTGAACCCGGGGCGTTGGACAGGTCACCGTAGGTGCTTGGTGACCAGGAAACTTCAGCACTCAAAAATGCGCGACTGAGACGGAAACTGAGACGGAGCGACGCCGAGGGCCGCACCCGAACGGGTGCGGCCCTCGGCGTTACTGCACTTCACAAGCGGTAGCGGTGGGATTTGAACCCACGGTGGAGTTGCCCCCACACTCGCTTTCGAGGCGAGCTCCTTCGGCCGCTCGGACACGCTACCGGGAGGAAGCCTAGCCCATGGTCGGGCGTGTGCCGAAATCGGTTCCGGGGGAGGCGTCGCTCCGGCCCTCCAGGGCGCCCTCTGGCGGTCGGGGAGCCGCGTGAGGGGCCGTACGGGAGGGCGCGCGGAAGAAGTCGGTGAGCAGTGCCCCGCACTCCCGCGCCAGCACCCCGGAGACCACCTCGGGCCGGTGGTTGAGCCGGCGGTCGCGCACGGCGTCCCACAGCGAGCCCACCGCACCCGCCTTCTCGTCCACCGCCCCGTAGACGACCCTCTCCAGCCGGGACAGCACGATCGCGCCCGCGCACATAGTGCACGGCTCCAGCGTCACCACCAGGGTGCAGCCCGACAGCCGCCACTCGCCGACCGCCCGGGCGGCCTCGCGGATCGCCACGACCTCCGCGTGCGCCGTGGGGTCGCCGGTCGCCTCGCGCTCGTTGCGGCCGAGCCCGAGAACCGCACCGTCCGGGTCCAGGACGACCGCGCCGACGGGCACGTCGCCGGTCCCGGGGGCCCGCGCGGCCTCGGCCAGGGCACGGCGCATCGCCGCCCGCCACGGGTCGCGCAGCGGATCGGTCGTCCCGTTCCGGGAGGCATCCCAGGCATGGGAAGCCTCGGACTCCGGGGCAGGGGTGTGCGGCTCCGGCGGAACGCTCATGCACCCAGTGTCCCCGCCCGCCGCGGCCCCGCGTACGGCGGGCGGGTGCCGCGTACGCCGGTTACCGCACGGCCTCCAGCATGTCCGTGCAGCCGAGCGCGTCGGCGATCTCGGTCAACGCGTCGTCGGAGGTCAGCGAGAGCAGCGCCGTGCCGTCCACGCCGAAGTCGGCCAGCAGTTCGACGTCGCCGACCGGCCCGGCAGGAGCGGCGCCGGAGGCCTGTGCGGACGCGTCCCGGTCGTCCTCGTCGTCCTCCGTGTCGCTCGGCGGCTCACCTTCCTCCGTGCCGTCGAGGTCCACGAGGAGGTCGAGGTCGTCATCCCCGCCCGGCTCACGGCCGAGGAGCTCGTCGGTGAGCAGGATCTCCCCGTAGGAACTGCGCGTGGCCGCGGCCGCGTCCGAGACGAAGATGCGGGGATCCTCCTCGCCCTCCACCCGGACGACGCCGAACCAGACGCCCTCCTGTTCGATGCAGACGAGGACCGGCTCGTCGTCCTCGGCGGCCTCCCGGGCCAGGTCGGCGAGATCGGCCAGGGACTCGACCTCGTCGAGTTCCGTGTCGCTCGCTTCCCAGCCGTCTTCGGTGCGCGCGAGCAGTGCGGCGAAGTACACCGTGACTCTCCCACTGGTTTCAGGTGCCCGAGTGCTGACGGGACCGCGCCCCGCCCAATCGGAATCGTGGCAGAAACCGGCGCCGAGCGAGAGGTCTTCGACCGTGCGTCGCGTGGGTGTTGCGCCGGACTACCAGCGAAATGTCCTCATCCGCATAGCCTGGCGCATGCGTGCGGCGCGGGCGCGGCGCGGCTGCACCCGTTCGCGCAGGGCCTTGGCCTCGTTCAGTTCGCGCAGGAAGACCGCCCGGCGGCGGCGGCGCTCCGCGTCGTCGTCCGGGGCCGTGGTGCCGGGGGGCCGGGTGCCCGTGCGGCGCTCCCCGGGCCCCCGGCGGTCCCGCGGCTCCTGTCCCCGCTGGTCCTCGCGTATGAGTGCCCGACGGTCGTCGGGGGTGTCGTCGTGCTGCTGCCTCGGTTCGGTCATACGGCCCACCTCCGGTCGTACCTGTTCACTGTCCCCCGAAAAGGCGGTTGTACGCCAGTGCGATCCGGGAAAGCGGCTCGGCTACTGTCGACGGCATGCGGATTCACGTCGTCGACCACCCGCTGGTGGCGCACAAACTCACCACGCTGCGCGACGAGCGCACCGACTCCCCGACCTTCCGGCGCCTCGCCGACGAGCTGGTGACCCTGCTCGCCTACGAGGCCACCCGGGACGTGCGCACCGAGACGGTCGGCATCAGGACCCCGGTGACGGCCACCACGGGCGTGCGGCTGTCGCACCCGCGCCCTCTGGTGGTGCCGATCCTGCGGGCCGGGCTGGGGATGCTGGACGGGATGGTGCGGCTGCTGCCGACCGCCGAGGTGGGCTTCCTGGGCATGATCCGCGACGAGCGCACCCTCCAGGCGTCCACGTACGCCACCCGGATGCCGGACGACCTCTCCGGGCGTCAGGTGTACGTCCTGGATCCGATGCTGGCCACCGGCGGCACGCTGGTCGCGGCGATCCGGGAGCTGATCCGGCGCGGCGCCGACGACGTCACGGCGCTCTGCCTGCTGGCGGCGCCCGAGGGCGTGGAGCTGATGGAGCGCGAACTGGCGGGCACGCCGGTGACGGTGGTGACGGCCTCGGTCGACGAGCGGCTCAACGAGGACGGTTACATCGTGCCCGGCCTGGGCGACGCGGGCGATCGCATGTACGGGGCGGCCGGCTGACCCGGCCGCCGTACCCGCCCTACCGGCAGCCCGAGGCGGACGGCGAGGGGGAGGGGGAGGCGAGGGCCGCCATGGCCTCGCGCACGTCCTTCTCCCCGGCCAGGGCCTTGAACCCCTTGCCGATCACCAGGTCGATCTCGCTCTTTCCGTCCCCGGACTCCCCGGACTCCCCGGACATCCGGCGCTCGACCGCCCTGACCTCCGCTCCGGGGAGCTGGGCGAGCAGGACATCGAACGCGCCGTTCCCGTACGCGGCGGGCGGGCCCATCAGCAGCCCGGTCTTCTCCACCTTCTTGTCCAGGGAGGCCGGGGCGTTGGCCACCTCGCCGATGGTGAAGCCGCGCTTTTCCAGCGTGTCCGCCGTCTTCCTGGCCAGGCCGCCGCGGGTGGTGGCGTTGTAGACGTTGACGGTGATGGCGGACGGCTTCGGCAGGGCGTCGGGCGAGGCGCCGGGGCTCTCTCCCCCGGCGGAGCGCGCCGCGACGCCGGTACCGCCGTTCTTCGAGGGCCCGCCGCCGGAGCGTTCGCAGCCGGGGGCGTCGCCGGCCGCCCGCACCGTGGTGCCGCCGCCGGTGAAGACATCGAGGAGCTGCACCGTCCCCCAGGAGAGCACACCGACGGCGGCGGTCGCCGCGACCGAGGCGGCGACGATCCTGCGGCGCCTGCGCGGGCGCCGCATCCGCGGGTAGCTGTTACCCGTGATGCGGTACTTGCCGCCCATGCCGGGGGGAGTGAGCATGCTCATGGGCGCAGCGTAGTGCGGAGACGGCGTAATGCCTACTAAACGATCAATGCGTACCCCGCAGTCGGCCCCGAAAGGGTCAACATGTCCCGCCCGGTGGCGCCGGGGCGCCGGCGGACGCCCGGGGCGTCAGTCGAGTTCGAGTACCCGGGCGTGCAGCACCTGCCGCTGCTGGAGGGCGGCGCGCACGGCGCGGTGGAGGCCGTCCTCCAGGTAGAGGTCCCCGTTCCACTTCACGACGTGTGCGAACAGGTCGCCGTAGAAGGTGGAGTCCTCGGCGAGCAGGGTCTCCAGGTCGAGCTGCCCCTTGGTGGTGACGAGCTGGTCAAGACGCACCGGGCGTGGGGCGACGTCCGCCCACTGGCGGGTGCTCTCCCGGCCGTGGTCGGGGTACGGCCGCCCGTTTCCGATTCGCTTGAAGATCACACGGAAAGCCTACCGGTCCGGCGACGCGGGGCGCAGCCTTCCGGCGGAGCGTCGGGGTGTGTCCCGGCTCCGGGGAGCGGGCGGTCGTCGGTCGGCGCGTCGCCGGGGCACACGGCGCGGAAAGCGCCGCGGGCGCCAGGGCATGCGCCCCGGCG
>NZ_JAJFAU010000212.1 GCF_022614595.1 Streptomyces sp. CNQ085 | reverse complement strand
GCGCCTGCCGGTCCAGCGCTCCCGCCACCAGGGCGATCGCCAGGCCCGCCGCCGCCAGGGCGGCGCCCACCAGGGCCGGGGACGTCCAGCCCCAGCCGGCCGCGATGGCCGTGCCGCCGGCCCACGCGCCGCCCGCGTTCGCCAGGTTGAACGCGGAGTGGTTGGAGGCCGCGGCGAGCGTCGGCGCGTGGCGCGCCTTCTCCATCACGAGCATCTGCAGCGGTGTGGTGGTCATGAATCCCACCGCGCCGATCACCACCACGGTCGCCATCGCCGCCCACGGCACGTGGACGGTGAACCGGAAGGCCACCAGCACCAGTGCCAGCGCCCCCAGGGCCCCGTACAGAGTTGGACGCGGCGCGCGGTCGGTCAGCGGCCCGGCGGCCAGCGCTCCCAGCGTCATGCCGACCCCGAAGAGCGCCAGCACGACCGTCACCGAGGACTCGGCCATCCCCGTGACCTCGGTGACCATCGAGGCAAGGTAGCTGTAGAGGGCGAAGACGCCCGCGAAGCCGAAGACGGCCGTCAGCAGCCCGAGCAGCACCTGCCGGTCCCCCAGCGCGCCTGCCTCGCGGCGTAGTTCGCGGATCGCGCCGCCGCCGTCGCCGGTGCCGCCGTCCCGCCGCTCCAGCGGCAGGCAGGGCACCAGGGCCGCCAGCGCCCCCATCGCGACCAGTCCGATCACGGTGACGACCAGGAACGTCGCGCGCCACCCCAGCTGCTGCCCCAGCGCCGTGCCGCCGGGCACGCCGACGATGTTGGCCACGGTCAGCCCCAGGAACATCGTGGCCACGGCCCGCGCCTGCCGGCCCTCCCGCACCAGGCGGGCGGCGACGACCGCGCCGACGCCGAAGAACGCGCCGTGCGGCAGCCCGGCCAGCACTCGCCCGGCCAGCAGCGTGCCGTATCCCGGGGCGAGCGCGGAGGCGAGGTTGCCGAGGGTGAACAGGCCCATCAGGGCGATCAGCATCCGCCTGCGCGGTACGCGGACCCCGACGGCGGCCAGGAGCGGGGCGCCGATGACGACGCCGATGGCGTAGGCGGAGACGAGATGGCCGGCGGTGGGCACGGAGACGCCCAGGTCGTCCGCGACGTTGGGCAGCAGGCCCATCATCACGAACTCGGTCGTACCGATCCCGAAGGCCGCGATCGCGAGGGCGAACAGGGCCATGGGCATGGGAGAGCCTTTCGACACGGGGGCGGATGTGCGGCGGGGCGGGGTGGCGGAGCCGGTCCGCCCCGGACACGGACAAGTCTCGCAGCTTTTTGTTCCGCAACAAAACAAATAGGTGACAGCCCTGCTACGAGCAGAGGGCGGCCCGCCTCCACCGGACGGACCGCCCTCCAGGCTCCGCGGCCCTACCAGCTCACCGACGCCGCCAGCGGCAGATGGTCGCTGGCGGTCGGCGACAGCGTCCACGACGACACCGGCTCGACCCCCTTCACCATGATCTGGTCGATCCGGGCCATCGGGAACGAAGCGGGCCAGCTGAACCCGAACCCGTCGCCCGCCGCGCCCTGCGTGGAACGCATCTGTGAGGTGACGGACGCCAGCGCCCGGTCGTTCATCGTCCCGTTGAGGTCGCCCAGCAGCACCACCCGCCCGACCGGCTCCGCCGCGATGGCCTCGCCCAGCAGGTCGGAGGCGACGTCGCGCTGGCGGGCGGTGAACCCCGCCTCGAACTTCACCCGCACCGACGGCAGGTGCGCGCCGTACACGGCGACGTCCCCGCCCGGCGTGGTGACGGTGGCGCGCATCGCCCGCGTCCAGCCGATCCCTATGTCCACCGGCCGGGCGTCCTCGATCGGGTACTTGCTCCACAGCCCGACCGTGCCCTGCACCGTGTGGTAGGGGTAGGCCTCAGCCAGTACCTTCCTGTACTCCCCCACCGACCGGCCCGGCAGCTCCTGGAGGGCCAGCACCTCGGCGCCGCTGCGCGCCAGCTGACGTGCCGTACCGGCGGGGTCGGGGTTGTCGGCGTTGACGTTGTGGGTGGCCACCGTCAGGTCTCCGCCGGCGCCGCGCTTGTCGGTGACCAGGCCACCGAACATGTCCGCCCAGACCAGGGCGGGCAGCAGCAGCGCCACCAGCGCGGTGGCCGAACGGCGCAGCAGCGCGGCCAGCAGCAGCAGGGGGATCGCCAGACCGGCCCACGGCAGGAAGGTCTCCACCAGACTGCCCAGGTTGCCGATCCGGTTGGGCACCCGGGAGTGCAGCGCCATCAGCAGTGCGGTCAGCACGGAGAACAGCGCGAGCAGCAGGCCGCGGCGCCACCGGCCCTCACCGCCCGCCCGGACGAACGCGTGCCGGAGGCGGGCGGCGGTGGAGGGGCCGGGGTCGGGCCGCCGGTCCGCCGCGTCCCGCGCCGTCTCCGCCTCGGTCATGTGCACCCGTGCCATCCGCCGTCCTCACTTGCCGTCATCGCGAGGCCGCCGCCCCGGTCCGGCGTCCCGGGCGGCGGCCGGTCCTGCCTGCCGGCCGCGCCGGGCGGCCCCTACGCCGTCACATCTGCCAGGACGAACGCGGTCCTGTGGCGGGTTCCTGACCTTCCGGCAGCATCCGCCACTGTAACGAAACACACGCATTCCGGCGCGGCGTGCGGGTCCGCGCGCCCTCGCCCGCGCACCCGCGGAGCCGCCGGAAGCGCCCCGGCCCCCTCAGCCGCGCGGCCGGGCGCCGTCCAGCACCCCGTCCACGATCTGCTCGGCCAGCCCTTCGGGCAGTTCCCTCCATTCGTGCAGCAGCGCCCGCGACAGCAACGGCCCGGTGAACAGCTCGCCCAGCAGCTCGACGTCCAGGTCCGCGCGGATCACGCCCTCGGCCGCGCCGCGCCGCAGCACCGCGTGCAGCGTCTCGCGCCGGGCGCGGATCACGGTGTCGCGGTACTCCCGCCACAGCCTCGGATGGCTGTGGAAGTGGCTCATCATGGTGCGCAGCAGCGCGGAGTCCCGCTTGGCCAGGCCCTTGCGCCGCAGTCCCTCCAGGATCTCCACCAGGTCCTCCCGCACGCAGCGTCCGCGCACCTCGACCGGGGGCTCGTCCAGGGCCCGCATGACGTCCAGCAGCAGTTCGTCCCTGCCCGGCCAGCGGCGGTAGACGGTCGCCTTGCCCACGCCCGCCTCGCGGGCGATCCCCTCCATGGACAGCGCTCCGACACCGGCCCCGCGTTCCAGCAGCCGCAGGGCGGCCCCGATGATCGCCCGGTCCGCGGCCGCGCTGCGCGGCCTGCCGCGTGCCGCACGCACCGCACCGTCCCCTTCCCGCGTCACCGCTCCGCCTCCGCCTCCAGGGCGTCCCGGGAGCGCCCGGCCCCGGGCACGCCCGCGGTCTCTGCCTCTTTCCGCCCCTCCTCGTCCCCGCCGCTCCTCCCGCTCCCGCCCTCTTCCCCCGTCTCCCGCACCGCCTCCCCGCCACCCGGCGCGCTCCGCCCGCCCGGCATGAAGAGCGCTACGACGACCGCGCCGGCCAGGGCGACGGCGGCGGAGACCGCGACCGTGACGTGCATGGCGTGGACGAACGCCTCGTCGGCCCGCTCGGCCAGCGCCCGGCCCTCCGGGCCCATCCGCCCGGCCAGCGCCCGGGTGGCCTCGATGGACTCGCCCGCCGCGTGCCGGGCGCCCTTCGTCAGGCCCGGCACCCCGGCCAGTTCGCCCTCGATCCGGCTGCGGTAGGCCGTCGAGAGCAGCGAGCCGAGCACCGCGACGCCCAGCGCTCCGCCGACCTGCCGGAAGATGTTGTTGACCGCCGAGCCGGAGCCGGCCTTCTCACGCGGCAGCGACTGCATGATCGTGACCGTGACGGGCGGCACGACGCACGCCATCCCGGCGCCCTGGACGACGAAGACGACCTCCAGGACCCAGATCGGCGTGCCGGTGTCCAGCAGCAGGAACGCCGCCATGGCCGCGGCGACCGCCAGCAGGCCGGCCGTGCACGTCGCCCGGGCGCCGAAGCGCTTGACGGCCAGTTCGGCCCGGGAGGCGAAGAACAGCTGCGAGGCGGCGAGCGGGAGGAGCAGCAGGCCGGTCTGGAAGGGGGTGTAGCCGCGCACGCTCTGGGTGTAGAAGGCCATGAAGAACGTCACGCCCATCAGCACGAAGAACACCAGCGCCACGGCGGTGACGGCGGCCGAGAAGGCGGGCTCGCGGAAGTACCGGACATCCAGCGCCGGATGTTCGCTGCGCCTCTCGTGGAGCACGAAGCCGGCCAGGACGGCGAGGCCGCCGCCCACCGTGAGCAGCACCTCGGGGTCGGTGAAGTCGGCGAGCTGCCCGCCCTTGATGACGCCGTACACCAGCAGCACCAGTCCGGCCACTGACAGCAGCAGGCCCAGGGGGTCGGGGCGGCCGGGCGCGGGGTCCCTGGAGTCGGGGACCAGCACGGCCGTCGCGATCAGCGCGATGAGCACGATGGGCACGTTGACCAGGAAGACCGAGCCCCACCAGAAGTGCTCCAGCAGCAGGCCGCCGGTGGCCGGCCCCACGGCGATGGCCACGCCGACGCCCCCGGCCCAGATCCCCATGGCCCTGGGCTGCTCGTCGCGTTCGAAGACGTTCATCAGGACGGCGAGCGTGGAGGGCAGCACGAAGGCGCCGCCGACACCCATCAGCGCGCGGAAGGCGATCAGCTCACCGGGCGAGTCCGACAGCCCGGCCAGCACCGAGCCGGCGCCGAACACCACCAGGCCCGCCAGCATCACCCGCTTGCGCCCGTAGCGGTCCCCGAGCAGGCCCGAGGTGAACAGCAGTCCCGCGAAGACGAGCGTGTAGGAGTTCACCGCCCACTCCAGCTGGCTGTGGGTGGCGCCGAGGCCGGTGGGGGGCGGGGTCGCGATGGTCCTCATCGCGACGTTGAGGATCGAGTTGTCCAGGACGACGATCAGCAGGCCGAGCATCAGGATCGCCAGGATCGCCCAGCGTCTGCGGTGCACGGCCTCCGGGACCGTCGGACACGGTGGCACTTCGGGACTCACTGCACTCATCGCCACAGAATAGGACATTTACGATACGAATCCGTCTCGTATCGCCGCGCGCCCTCCGTGTCGAACCCCGGGCCCCCCTTCCCTCCCGCCCCGCGGTGGTGCCACCATGGACGCGGATCCGGGGACGCCGTGAGGGCGCCTCGAGACGACGAACACAGGAGCCGGCGCAATGACGCATGCCCAGCAGGCGGCCGACAGCAGCAAGGCGCTGTACGGCGGAACGCAGCAGCGACGCATCACCGTGAGGGACCTGGCCGCCGCCAAGGAGCGCGGCGAGAAGTGGCCCATGCTCACCGCGTACGACGCGATGACCGCGTCCGTGTTCGACGAGGCGGGCATCCCCGTCCTGCTCGTCGGTGACTCGGCGGGCAACTGCCACCTCGGCTACGACTCCACGGTGCCCGTCACCATGGAGCAGATGGCCATGATGTCCGCCGCCGTCGTACGCGGCACCCGGCGGGCGATGGTCGTCGCCGACCTCCCCTTCGGCTCGTACCAGGAGGGTCCCGTCCAGGCCCTGCGCAACGCCACCCGCCTGGTGAAGGAGGCCGGCGCCGGCGCGGTGAAGCTGGAGGGCGGCGAGCGCTCCCTGGCCCAGACCGAGCTGCTGGTGCGGTCCGGCATCCCCGTGATGTCCCACCTGGGCCTGACCCCGCAGTCGGTCAACGCGCTGGGCGGCTACTACGTCCAGGGCCGCGGCGACGAGGCCGCCCACCGGCTCCTGCGCGACGCCAAGGCCGCCCAGGACGCGGGCGCCTTCGCCCTCGTCCTGGAGATGGTCCCGGCCGAGCTGGCCGCCGAGGTCACCCGCTTCCTGGGCATCCCGACCATCGGCATCGGCGCCGGCCCGGACTGCGACGCCCAGGTGCTGGTCTGGACGGACATGGCCGGCATGACCGCGGGCCGGATGCCGCGCTTCGTCAAGCAGTACGCGCGGCTACGCGAGTCGCTCGGCGACGCGGCGCGCGGGTTCGCCCAGGATGTGGTCGGCTCCGCCTTCCCCGCCGAGGAGCACACCTTCCACTGACCGGCGGCGGCCGGCCCTCCCCCACCGGCCCGCCACCGGTCTCCCCGCGGCGGCCTGGTCCCAATCCTGGTCATCCCGTCCGGCACTTGGTACCGGCACGTTGCCCGCGTGCCCGGCCGCCGCCTCGACCTCGTGAAGGTGGCGGAGGCACACGGAAT
>NZ_JAJFAU010000211.1:1016-6220 GCF_022614595.1 Streptomyces sp. CNQ085 | reverse complement strand
CGGCCGGCCGACGCCCAGGGTCGCGTGCGGCGGTACGGGCCACCAGGTCGTCCAGGGCGGGGGCGAGGCCCGGCACGGCGGCCGAGGGGGCCGGGACGTCCTCCCGGAGATGCTGGTAGAGCACCTGGGCCGGGGTGCCGCCGGCGTGCGGCTTGGAGCCGGTCAGCATCTCGTACAGCACCACGCCGCAGGCGTAGACGTCGGCACGGGCGTCGGCGGTGCCGTGCTCGATCTGCTCGGGCGCCAGATAGGAGACGGTGCCCAGCACCGAGCCGGTGGAGACGGAGGTCTGGGAGCCCACGGCCCGCGCCAGGCCGAAGTCGGCGACCTTGACCCTTCCGTCATCCCCTATCAGGACGTTCTCCGGCTTCACGTCGCGGTGCACCAGGCCGGCCAGGTGGGCGGCCCCCAGCGCGGCGAGCACGGCCTCCAGGATCTCCAGGGCGGCGCGCGGCTGGAGCGCCCCGCGCTCGCGCAGCACGTCGCGCAGCGTGCAGCCCCGCACGTACTCCATGGCCAGGTAGACGTAGCCGCCGTCCTCGCCCTGGTCGAAGACCCCCACCACGTTCGGGTGGGCCAGCCGGGCCGCGGCCTTGGCCTCCCGGATGAACCGGTCGACGAACGAGGCGTCGGCCGCGAGGGAGGGGTGCATCACCTTCAGGGCGAGCACCCGGTCCAGGCGGGTGTCCACCGCCCGGTAGACCGTGGCCATGCCGCCGACGGCGATCCGCGCCTCCACGCGGTACCGGCCGTCGAGCAGGTGCCCGATCAACGGGTCCCGGAGGGTCGTGTCCACGGCCCAGAGTCTACGATCCGCCGCCCGCACGGCCGACCGCACCGGGGCAGGCGCACCGGAGTGCGGCGCAACGGTGACGAAACCGCCGCCGCGCCGCGACATCGCGGCGCGGCCCGCGGACGATCACCCGAAGGCCGGCCGCTCCGGGTCGAGGTCCGCCATCCCCTCCGCCGGCGAGGAGGCCAGCGCGAAGTGCCGCCGCGGGATCCGGCCCGCCCGGTACGCCAGCCGTCCCGCCTCCACCGCGTGCCGCATCGCCTCGGCCATCAGCACCGGCTCCTGGGCGCGGGTGACGGCGGAGGCCAGCATCACCGCCGCGCAGCCCAGCTCCATGGCCAGGGCCGCGTCCGAGGCGGTGCCCGCGCCCGCGTCCAGGACGACCGGGACGGACGCCCGCTCGGTGATCAACTGGAAGTTGTGCGGGTTGCGGATGCCCAGGCCGGAACCGATGGGCGAGCCCAGCGGCATGACCGCCGCGCAGCCCACGTCCTCCAGCCGCCGCGCCAGCACCGGATCGTCACTGGTGTACGGCAGGACGGTGAAACCGTCGTCGACCAGCGTCTCGGCGGCCTCCAGCAGCTCCACCGGATCGGGCAGCAGGGTGCGCTCGTCGGCGACGACCTCCAGCTTTATCCAGTCGGTGCCCAGCGCCTCGCGGGCCAGCCGGGCGGTGAGCACGGCCTCCCCGGCGGTGAAGCAGCCGGCGGTGTTGGGCAGCACACGGATGCCGTGCCGTCTCAGCACCGACAGCACCGAGCCGGAGACGGTCGGGTCCAGGCGCCGCATCGCCACGGTGGTCAGCTCGGTGCCCGAGGCCAGCAGGGCCCGCTCCAGCACGTCCAGGCTGGGCGCGCCGCCCGTGCCCATGATCAGCCGGGAGGCGAAGGAGGTGCCGGCGATGGTGAGGGTGTCGTCCGCCATGGCCGCCGTCAGCCCCCCTGCACCGCGGTCAGGACCTCGACCCGGTCGCCGTCGCACAGCCGTGTCGCCGGCCACTGCCCGCGCGGCACGACGGTCTCGTTGACGGCCGCGGCGACGCCGGCCGGGGCGGTGGTCAGGGACGACACGACCGAGTCGAGGGCGAGACCGGCCGCGATCTCGCGCGGCTCGCCGTTGACCTGGACGGTGACGGTGGCGGCGGTACGGGGTGCGCCGGTGTTCACAGAGGAGTCTCCTGAAGCGTGCGGTCGAAACGCCGGGGGGTGAACGGGCGTGCCTCCTCGGGGAGCTCGCCGGTGGTCAGGGCCCGGGCCAGGGCGTCGCCGGTGACCGGGGCGAGCAGCACCCCGTTGCGGTGGTGGCCGGTGGCCAGATGCAGGCCGGGCAGGGCGGTCGGGCCGAGCAGGGGGGCGTTGTCGGGAGAACAGGGGCGCAGGCCGGCGCGGGTCTCCACCAGCGGCAGCTCGGTGATGCCGGGCACCAGCTCGTGCGCGTCGCGCAGCAGCTCGTAGACGCCCCCGGCCGTCACGCTGGTGTCCCAGCCCTGCTCCTCGCTGGTCGCGCCCAGCACCAGCTCGCCGTCGGCCCGGGGCACCAGGTAGACATGGCCGCCGCGCACCAGGGCCCGCACGGTGCGCGAGAGGAACGGGGCGTACGGGCCGGGAATCCGCAGCCGCAGGATCTGGCCCTTGACCGGGCGCACCGGCGGCAGGACCTCCTCGGGCACCCCCGCCAGCCGGCCGCTTCCGCCGCCAGCCGCCAGCACCACCCGGTCGGCCTCGACCGCGGTGCCGTCGGCCAGCCGTGCCCCGGCCGCCCGGTCGCCGGACAGGGACAGCCGCTCGGCGCGCTGCAGCGCGAAACGCACCCCGGCCCGCTCGCAGGCGGCCAGCAGTGCGGCCGTCAGCCTGCGCGGGTCGGTCTGGTGGTCGCCGTCCACACGCAGCCCGCCGCGCACCCCGGGAGCGAGCATCGGCTCCAGGCGGCGGCACTCGCGGCCGGTCAGCCACGCCGACTCCAGCCCGCAGCGCCGGTGCAGCGCGTGCAGTTCCCGCAGATGCGCCCGGTCGTCGGCGTCCAGCGCCACGGCCAGTGTGCCGCAGGCGCGGTATCCGGTTCCCAGGCCCGATGCCTCCTCCAGTTCGGCGGTGAAGGCCGGATAGCGGCGTGCCGAGGCCAGGTTGAGGGCGAGCAGGGACTCCTCGCCGTAGTGCAGCTCGGTGACAGCCGCCAGCATCCCGGCCGCCACGTGGGCGGCGCCGCCGCCCGGCGCCGGGTCGGCGACCGTGACCCGCGCCCCTCGCTGCGCGGTCCGCCAGGCGGTGACCAGCCCGATGACGCCCCCGCCGATGATCAGCACGTGCATGAGCGCCGTGCCCCTCCCTTCGCCGGAATGACCCGGATCAGGTTCGTACGGTCGGAGGCCGCGCAAGCCTCCCTCTCAGCCCGGTGCGCCGGGCTCCCGCGCTCTTCCTCGTTCCGCTTCCGGTTCGCCGGAGTCCCCTCCCGCTCCCGGAACGACGTCCACCTTATCCGCGTGCCCGCCGGGGCTGAAGGGGAGCCCGGGCGTCGGCGGGCACGGCGGCTGTGGCAGGGCTCTCACCGGGTTCTGCCGCGAGGCCGTCCCGGGACCCGCTCCGACCTCCTACAGTGATCGCGTGAGCGTGCGAACCGAACAGCGGAGCAGGCAGCGGGTCCTCGTCGTCGGCGCCGGGATGGCCGGGGCGCAGACCGCCGTGCAGCTGCGCGAGCAGGGCTGGCCCGGAGCGATCGCCCTCGTCGGCGAGGAGCCCCACCGGCCGTACGACCGGCCGCCGCTGTCCAAGGCCGTGCTGCTGGGAAGGGCTGCCGGATCCGCCTTCGACGTCGACTTCCGGGCCCTGGAAGTAGACCTGCGCCTGGGCACGGCCGCCACCGGGCTGCGCACCGGCGACCGGGAGGCGGACACAGACACCGGCCCGCTGCCCTACGACCACCTGGTCGTCGCCACCGGCGCCGCGCCGGTCCCCCTGCCCGGCGCCGAGGGTGTCCCCGGGGTGTACCCGCTGCGCACCCTCGACGACGCCGAGCGGCTGCGGCCGGTGCTCGCCGGGCGCCGGGAGGTGGTGGTCGTCGGAGCCGGCTGGATCGGCGCGGAGTTCGCCACCGCGGCCCGCGAGGCCGGCTGCCGGGTGACCGTGGTGGAGGCCGCCGGTCAGCCGCTGGCCGGTGCGCTGCCGCCGTCCGTGGCGGCCCGGATGCGCGTCTGGTACGAGGAGGCGGGCGCCGAACTGCGCACCGGGTGCGCAGTCACGGGCGTCGCCGCGGCCGGCACGCCGGAGAACCCGGTGTGCGAGGTGGAGCTGTCCGACGGCTCGGTGCTGACGGCGGGCGCGGTCGTCACCGGGATCGGCGCGCGCCCGGCCACCGGCTGGCTGGCGGGTTCCGGCCTGGCGCTGGGCGAGGACGGCTCGGTCCTCGCCGACGAGTACCTGCGCGCCTCCGCCCCCGGTGTCCGCGCAGTCGGGGACTGCGCCTCCTACCCGTCGGCCCGCTACGGCCGCCGCCTGCTGGTCCACCACTGGGACAACGCGCTCCAGGGGGCCCGCACGGTCGCCTCGGGCCTGGCCGCCGGGGAGGCCGGGACACCGCTGTACGACCCGGTGCCGTACTTCTGGTCCGAGCAGTTCGGCCGCTTCGTCCAGTACGCGGGCCACCACACCGGCGAGGACGAGATGCTGTGGCGCGGCGATCCGGCGGACGCGGCCTGGTCGGTGTGCTGGCTGCGCGGCGGTGTGCTGCGCGCCCTGCTGGCGGTGGGCCGTCCGCGGGACCTGACCCAGGGGCGGAAGCTGATCGAGCGCGGTACGGTCCTGGACCCGACGCGGGCCGCCGACCCGTCCGTCCCCCTGAAGAGCGCGGCCCGCTAGTGACTGTCGGTGGCAGATGGCAGGCTGGTGCCCGTGAACGAGATTGACGCGAAGACCGATGCTCTCGTCCCGGCCTGGCTGACTCTCCCCGATGTCGCCGAGAGGCTCGGCGTCGAGGTGACGCGCGTGCGGCAGCTGGTCAAGGAGGGGCAGCTCATCGCGGTGCGCCGCGGGGAGAACCGGGTGCTCCAGGTGCCCGCCGACTTCATCGACGAGGGCCGGGTGGTGAAGGGCCTGACGGGGACCATCACGCTGCTCAGGGACGACGGCTTCAGTGACGAGGAGATGCTGGAGTGGCTGTTCACGCCCGATGACACCCTGCCCGGCACCCCGGCGCGGGCCCTGCGCGAGAATCGCGGCACCGAGGTGAAGCGGCGCGCCCAGGCGCTGGCCGTCTGAAGCCGGCCGTCCCAACGGCGCTTCACCGCGGACGACCCGGCCCGGCAGGGCCGGACGAGGCCAACCGCACGACCGACCACCGGGGGGGGGGGGGGGGGGGGGGGGGGGGGGGGGGGGGGGGGGGGGGGGGGGGGGGGGGGGGGGGGGGGGGGGGGGGGGGG
>NZ_JAJFAU010000211.1:0-1006 GCF_022614595.1 Streptomyces sp. CNQ085 | reverse complement strand
CCCCCGCACCGAGCAGGGCGCGCAGAGCGCTGCCGCCTCGTTCCGGGGGGATTCCCGCATGGCAGCGACCGCACGCGAGCGGCTCGGCGACGCCCGCCTGTACCTGTGCACGGACGCGCGCCGGGAGCGCGGCGACCTGGCGGAGTTCCTGGACGCGGTGCTCCCCCGCGGCGTCGACATCGTGCAGCTGCGCGACAAGTCCCTGGAGGCCGCCGGGGAACTGGAGCACCTGGCCGTCCTCGCCGACGCCTGCCGCCGCCACGGGAAGCTGATGGCGGTCAACGACCGCGCCGATGTCGCCCACGCCGCGGGCCCGGACGTACTGCACCTGGGGCAGGGCGACCTGCCGGTGCCGGCCGCCCGCGCGATCCTGGGCGGCGGAGTCCTGATCGGCCGCTCCACCCACACCGAGGCCGAGGTGGACGCGGCGCTGGCCGAGCCGGGCGTGGACTACTTCTGCACCGGCCCCTGCTGGCCCACTCCCACCAAGCCCGGCCGCCCCGCCCCGGGGCTCTCCCTGGTGCGGTACGCCGCGCGGCTGCGGCCGGAGCGGCCCTGGTTCGCCATCGGCGGGATCAACGCCTCCAACCTGGACCGGGTGCTGGAGGCCGGGGCGCGGCGGGTCGTGGTGGTCCGCGCGATCACCGAGGCGGACGACCCGGGAGCCGCCGCCGCGGACCTCGCCGCGCGGCTGCGGTCGGTCTGAGGCGGCGGCTCCCGGGAGTGGTGTCCACCCATTGGACGGCAGACAGGTCAAACGGACATATGACCCCGGAGATGCGGTGCGCGGCCGGGGCGCCGGTTAGCCTGCCGGTATGGCTCTCGGTACCCCTTCCACCCGGACGGACCGCGCGCGCACCGTCCGCGAACTACTCGCTTCCGGTGAGCGCTCGTACTCCTTCGAGTTCTACGCGCCCAAGACGGAGAAGGGCGAGCGCACCCTCTGGAACGCCATCCGCCGTGTCGAGGCCGTCGCCCCCACCTTCGTGTCGGTGACCTACGGCGC
>NZ_JAJFAU010000022.1 GCF_022614595.1 Streptomyces sp. CNQ085 | reverse complement strand
GGCCACCTCATGATCGTTGAGCTTCGACACCCCAATGATCACGAAGCCCGTGCCTGCTCTGCTATGCACCCCAACCGGTCACAGCCCGACCCAGCCGCACGACTCCGGAACTTGACCAAGCCCTGTGGTGGACGCCGTGCGGGGCCGGTCAGGCGGTGGCGGGGGTCGTGCGGGGCCGGTCAGACGGTGGCGGGGGCCGGCTCACCGCTCCGGCGGTCCCCCGTCCCTCCGGCGGGTGCGGTTCCGGCACCACCGGTGTCGTCGAGGGCGCCGGTGTCGTCGAGGGAGTCGATGTCGAAGCTCCGGGCGCCGCGGAAGGCGTCCAGGTCGAGGATCCTCTCGCGGGCCGCGACCACGACCGGGACCGCCGCCTGGCCGGCGACGTTGGTGGCCGTCCGGATCATGTCCAGGACCGGGTCGATCGCCAGCAGCAGACCCACGCCCTCCAGCGGCAGGCCGAGGGTGGAGAGGGTCAGCGTGGTCATCACGGTGGCACCGGTGAGACCGGCGGTGGCGGCCGATCCGATGACCGAGACGAAGGCGATCAGCACGTAGTCGGCGACGCCGAGGGAGATCCCGAAGATCTCCGCGACGAAGATCGCGGCGAGCGCCGGGTAGACCGCCGCACAGCCGTCCATCTTGGTGGTGGCCCCGAACGGCGCGGCGAATGAGGCGTACTCCCTGGGCACCCCGAGCCGTTCGATGGCCTTCTGGGTCACCGGCATGGTGCCGACCGAGGAGCGGGAGACGAAGCCCAGCTGGATGGCGGGCCAGGCGCCGCGGAAGAACTGCAGCGGGCTGACGCGGGCGGCCAGGGACAGCAGCAGCGGGTAGACACCGAACATCACCAGCAGGGAGCCGATGTAGACGTCGGCGGTGAAGGTGGCGTACTGGCCGATCAGGTCCCAGCCGTACTGGTCGATGGCACGGCCGATCAGGCCGAGGGTGCCCAGCGGGGCCAGCCGGATGACCCACCACAGGGCCTTCTGCAGCAGGGTGAGGGCCGACTCGGCGAAGGAGAGCAGTGGCGCCGCCTTCTCCCCGATCCGCAGCGCGGCGATGCCGGCGACGGCGGCCATGAAGACGATCTGCAGGACGTTCAGCTCGGTGAACGGTGTGACCACGTCGGTGGGGACGATCCCGGTGAGGAAGTCCAGCCAGGAACCGGCCTGTTCGGGTCGGGCACCGTCCTTCGGGGACAGTCCGGTGCCCTCGCCCGGGTTGGTCAGCAGACCGATCGTCAGGCCGATCCCGACGGCGACCAGCGAGGTGGCCATGAACCACAGCAGGGTGCGTCCGGCCAGCCGGGCCGCGCCCGAGACGTTCCGCAGGTTGGTGATGGAGACGGTGATGGCGAAGAAGACCAGCGGACCGACGGCCAGCTTCAGCAGCTGGACGAAGGTGCCGCCGACCCTGTCGAGGGCGGTGCTGAGCCAGGCGATGTCGCCGCTGCGGGCGGCCCAGCCCAGCAGGACTCCCAGGACCAGGCCGAGGAGGATCTGGGCCCAGAAGGGGACTCTGGCGAGGCCTGTGCGGCGCTTCGGCCCGGTGGACGCGGCGGCCTCGGTGGACGCGGCGGTCTTGCCGGACTCGCCGGGCGCGCTGGATGGCGTGTTGGAGGACACGGGCACACTCCGGTGGGACATGTGATGGGGACAGAGTTCTCGGGGGGGGGTTCTCCGGGTTCTGCGCGTGCGTCGGGAACACGACGGTCCCGGAGAACCGGGAAAGAGGGAAGAGCGCACCGGAGGAAACCCCGGCCGCCGTGGTCGCGCGGGGCTCAGCCGATGCGACAGGCCGCGGACAGGCAGCGGCAGAGGTCGACGTGCAGCCGGGCCACGAGCATCGTGCTCCTGGCCTGGGGAGTGGTGCGGGCTGCGCTCGTCATGGTCCTCACGCTAACACCGGGCCCCGGGGCTTCCCGGGCGCCGCCTGGCGGAATGGTTTCCGCCGACGCACAACGCCCCGCGGGGGAAGGGCATTCCCGGCGGGGCGTCGTGAGGGAGTGTGACGAGGGTTACGTGCGGCGAGGAGCCCGCCCTCAGTCCTCCTGGCTCTGGTTGGCGGCCAGCTTCCGCTTGGCATGGTCCACGCGCTCGGCGATCCGCACGGACATCTCGTCGCGCTGCCGGCGCAGCAGCACCAGGCTGAGCGGCGCGGAGACGACCATGGCGAGCATCAGCAGCCACAACGGGTTGGCCCTGCCGATGGCCTCGGGCAGGATGCCGACGTAGGCGAGCACCGCGACGACCACGAAGCAGGCGAGGAAGACGCCCAGTCGCATGGCCGTGTAGCGGAGCGTCGCGTGCGGCTTGCGGACCGGCGCGGCGGCGGACACGGTGTCCGGTCCGGTGGCCGGTCCGGTGTTCGTGGTGCCGGTCTCCGAGGTGCTGGTCACGGTGGTGGATCCTTTCGGCGTGGCCGGGTCAGCTGAGCCGGAGCCACATGGTGATGTCGTCCCGGAGGTCGTCGTCCGCGACGCGGATGGCATCGGGCACGCGTCCGACCTCCTTGTAGCCGCACGAGCCGTAGAAGTGCTCCAGCCCGAGCCCGCCCCGGCAGGTGAGCCGGATGCCGTGGACGCCGTCCATGCCCCGGGCGGCCTCCTCCACGGCGGCCATCAGGGCCCGGCCCTCACCCCGGCCCTGGCGCTCGGGGCTCAGCATCACGGTGTACAGCCACACCCAGTGTCGCATCAGCCGGTGTGTGTTCGGCATCAGGAAGGCGGTGCCCGCGACCCGGTCCTCCTCGTCGTACGCCGCCAGCAGCCGCGCCCGCCCCTCGGCCATCGCCGTCAGGTGCCGGGCCAGCTCGGGCCGCACCTCCTGGGCGGTCACCGGCGGTGCGAAGCCGACGGCGCCGCCCGCGTTGGTCACCCGCGCCCACAGGTCGCAGATTCCGTCGGCCAGCCGCCGGTCGACGGGAGGATCGAGTACGTACCGCAGTGTCATCGAGCCGTTCTCACCGGTGTTCCGTGTCACGCCCGGTGCCGGGTCACAGCCGCATCGGCTGCGGCGACTCACGCCGCGCCGGGTCCGGGCCGTCGTACTCGCGGACGATCTCGTAGCGGGTGTTGCGCTCGATGGGGCGGAAGCCGGCGTCGCGGATCAGCTCCAGCAGGTCCTCCCGGGTGAGCTTGTCGGGGGTGCCGTAGTTGTCCGCGTCATGGGTGATCTTGTACTCGACCACCGAGCCGTCCATGTCGTCCGCGCCGTGCTGGAGGGCGAGCTGGGCGGTCTGCACGCCGTGCATCACCCAGAACACCTTCACGTGCGGCACGTTGTCGAACAGCAGCCGCGAGACCGCGAAGGTCCTGAGCGCCTCCGCCCCGGTGGCCATGGTGGTGCGGGCCTGGAGCCGGTTGCGGACCTTGCCGTCCTTCATGTCCACGAAGTCGTGCTGGTAGCGCAGCGGGATGAAGACCTGGAAGCCGCCGGTCTCGTCCTGCAGTTCACGCAGCCGCAGCACGTGGTCGACGCGGTGGCGGGGCTCCTCGATGTGCCCGTACAGCATGGTGCAGGGCGTCTTGAGGCCCTTGGAGTGCGCCAGGCGGTGGATGCGCGACCAGTCCTCCCAGTGGGTGCGGTGGTCGACGATGTGCTGCCGCACCTCCCAGTCGAAGATCTCCGCGCCACCGCCGGTGAGCGACTCCAGTCCGGCGTCGATCAGCTCGTCGAGGATCTCTGAGGCCGACAGGCCCGAGATCGTCTCGAAGTGGTGGATCTCGGTGGCGGTGAACGCCTTCAGGGAGACGTCCGGCAGGGCCTTCTTCAGCTCCCGCAGCGAGCGCGGGTAGTAGCGCCAGGGCAGGGTGGGGTGGAGGCCGTTGACGATGTGGAGCTCGGTGAGGTTGTCGCCCTCCATCGCCCTGGCCAGCCGCACGGCCTCCTCGATGCGCATGGTGTACGCGTCCTTCTCCCCCGGCTTGCGCTGGAAGGAGCAGTAGGCGCACGAGGCCGTGCACACGTTGGTCATGTTCAGGTGGCGGTTGACGTTGAAGTAGACGACGTCGCCGTTCCTGCGGGTACGCACCTCGTGGGCGAGGCCGCCCAGCCAGGCCAGGTCGTCGGACTCGTACAGGGCGATGCCGTCCTCACGGCTCAGCCGCTCACCGGCGCGGACCTTCTCCTCCAGCTCGCGTTTGAGCCCAGCGTCCATGCCTCGCCGCCTCCTTGTTCGGTGTGTACGGGGTTGCGGGTCCTGCGGGGCCGTCCTTCACGGGCGGCTCATTGAGCCTACGCCTGCCCCGCCGCGCACCGGGCGGGGCCCCGGGGCGCGGGCGGGCGCGGTCACTCCTCGGTGGGCAGTACGCCGACCCGGTTCTCCCACTTGGTGGAGAGCACGATGGTGGTGCGGGTCCGCGAGACGCCCTTGGTGCCCGAGAGCCTGCGGATCGTCCGTTCCAGGCCGTCCACGTCGGTGGCGCGCACCTTGAGCATGAAGGAGTCGTCCCCGGCGATGAACCAGCAGTCCTCGATCTCCGCCTGGTCCCGCAGCCGCTCCACCACGTCCTCGTGGTCGACGGAGTCCGAGAGCTGGATGCCGATCAGAGCGGTGACGCCCAGGCCCAGGGAGGGGGCGTCCACGGTCGCGCGGTATCCGGTGATGACGCCGGCCGCCTCCAGCCGGTTGATGCGGTCGGTCACGCTGGGGCCGGAGAGGCCGACGAGTCGGCCCAGCTCCGCGTACGAGGCCCTGCCGTTCTCGCGCAGCGCCTGGATGAGCTGTCTGTCCACCGCGTCCATGCGTCCTGGTGCCTTCCGTCGTTCGGGCCGTCGTACGGGCTGTTCGGCTGTCGGATACCGCAAGAGCTTTCCGTAATCGAATCTAAGGCATCCGGGGGCATCGCCCTACGACTGCCTCTGTGCGCCCCCCAGCTCACCTTCCCATCGGCGGTAGAGATCGTGCGGAACGCCCAGTGCGTCCAGCGCGCGGCCGGCGACGAAGTCGACCAGTTCCTGGATCTGCGCCGCCCCCGCGTAGAACGCGGGCGAGGCCGGCAGCACCACGGCCCCGGCCTCGTCCAGGGTGACCAGGTGCCTGAGCGTCTGGCCGTTCAGCGGCGTCTCGCGCACGGCGACGACCAGCGGGCGGCGCTCCTTGAGCGTGACGCTCGCCGTGCGCTGGAGCAGGTCCTTGGAGAGTCCCAGGGCGATGCCCGCCACGGACGCGGTGGAGGCCGGGACGACGATCATGCCCCTGGCCGGGTACGAGCCGGAGGACGGCCCCGCGGCCAGGTCGCCGGCGGGCCAGTACCGTACGGTGCCGGGCGCGTCCGGCACCGAGCCGGTCCGGGAGCCGGGCTCGGGGACCGCCACGTCGTACGCGTCCGGGGAGCCGTCCGCGCCCCGGGCCAGCCAGCGGCGCAGGTCCTCGCGCCAGTGGGCGTCGCGGAAGGGGTGGCCGGTCTCGTCCAGCAGGGTCAGCCGGGAGGCCCGGCTGACCACCAGGTCCACGTCCTCGCCCGCCGCGAGCAGCGCGCGGATCACCGACGCGGCGTACGGCGTCCCGGACGCCCCGGATACACCGACGATCCACGGCCGTCGCACACTGTCCCTCACGGCACCGAGCCTAACGGCCGCCGTACCGCCCTCCCGCGCCGACCGGGGCACCCGGACCCTGGCCGTCTCCGTCTCCGAGGTAGTTGGATCGCCGCATGTCCCGTACGCCCCGCACGCCCATCGCGCACGCCGAGCGCCTCCCGCTCACCTCACGCACCCCAGGCACCTCCCGGAGCCCGCGCACCGGGCGCATGTGCCTGGCGGCGGCCGGCTGCGTCCTTCTGGTCGCCGCCGCCTGTGGGACTCCCCAGAAGAGCGGCGCCGAGGCCAGGGCCCGCCAGTCCGTCGAGAGGCTCGGCGAGTGGGAGACGGTGTCGGTCGCCGTGCGCGTCGAGGCCCCCGCCGACGAGATACACGCCTTCCTGCGGCGCAACCACGAGCGGGGCATGGGCCCGGCGGCCTCCCGCACCGACGCGCTGCTGCTGTCCCGGATGGAGACGGCGTTCGTGTTCGGCGCGGACAGGCCGCTGAAGGACCTCGGCCGGAAGGACAGGATCGACACGGCCGCGGCCGTGAACTTCGGCAACCGGGACGTGGCCGCCTACAAGTCGGTCGGCGCCGACTTCTACGTGCGTGCCGACTGGGCGCGGCTGGCGCACGAGACGGACCGGAGCCGCGAGACGGTGGTGCAGGCGGCCGAACTGGCCCGCTCGGCGGACGGCCTGCCGCCCTCCCTGGCCGCCGCCCGGGACATGCTCGAGGGCCGGTGGGTGCAGATAGACCCCGAGGAGTTCGACCACTTCGCGCGGGCGGTGGGCGGCAAGTACGGCGAGCGCGCCCAGCGGCTGGCCAACAGTGTGGACCTCCTGCAGAGCGCCCGGGCCCAGCACCATGTGATCGGCGCGGTGCGCCGGGCCCTGGACGACCACGCCGTCCTGCGGGACGCCGGGCGGGCGGACGGCACCGAGCGCGTCAGGGTGACGCTCCCGGCCCGCGAGGTCGCCGACGGCCTCGCGGAGGCGCTGGCCCCGCTGGAGGACCGCTTCGACGGGATCGGGTTCTCCTGGCTGGAGCGGGCTCCGGACCGGCGGGTCACGGCGGAGCTGGCACTGCGCGGCGGTGTCCTGTCGGGAATGACGGTGGACCTGGCGCAGTTCTCCGGGGAGACGGGCGTCGAGGGCTCGGCGGAGATACCGTTCACGATGTCCTTCGCGCCCGGTTCAGCGGTTCCGGTGAGGGCCCCGCGGGGAGCCAGGTGGCTGGATCCGCAGGACGTGATGGCCGCGGTGTTCTACGAGGAGCTGGGCTCGTCCCGGCCCTGAGTCGCCCCGGCCGGAACTACCGACACGTTCCGTGACGTTCTCAGGACGTACGCGGTGGTGGAACGGGCAGGCCGGAGGACGGCGGCGCTGCCGGCGTCGGCGGCGGTACCGGCAGTGGTGTCCGGGGTGCCGGGGATGCCGGGACCGACAGCGGTATCGAACGGGAGAGACCGGATGGTGTACGGACCGACGGCAGGGGCGTCCCGCCCCTCACGCGCCTCCAGAGCGATGTCGGCGGGGGTGCTGATGGCGTCCTGGGTGGCGCTGCTGTGGGTGCTGGAGGCCGTCGACGTGGCCACCGGCAACTCCCTGGACCCCTACGGCATCTCACCGCGCGAGACGGACGAGCTGGCCGACGTGGTACCGGCGGCTTTCCTGCACTTCGGCTGGGACCACGTGGCGGCCAACAGCCTGCCGCTGCTGGTACTGGGCTTTCTGGCGGCCGTACGCGGAATAGGCCGCTTCCTGGCCGTCTGTCTGACGATCATCGTCGTCAGCGGCCTCGGCGTCTGGCTCACCGCGCCGGAGAACTCCCTGACGGCGGGCGCCTCGGGCGTGGTCTTCGGTCTCTTCGGTTATCTGCTGGTGCGCGGTTTCGTCGACCGGGACGCACTCGACATAACCGTGGGCATCACGGTCGTGCTGCTCTACGGCTCGATCCTGTGGGGCGTGCTGCCCACGGCGCAGGGCGTCTCCTGGCAGGGGCATCTGTTCGGGCTGATCGGCGGGGTGCTGGCGGCGTTCTGGTTCCGCCGGTCGGCGCCGGTCTCGCGAGTCCGGCGGCAGATACCCTGACCACCAGTCCTGACCAGCCTTGACCTGATCGGCCGGACCGGACGGAACCGTCCCGCGACCGCACCGTCACACCGTCAGGCCGCGCAGCGCCAGATCGAGCAGGGCGCAGCCGAACAGCGCGATCCCGATGAAGCCGTTGACGGTGAAGAACGCCCGGTTCAGCCGGGACAGGTCGCCGGGCCGCACGATGGAGTGCTCGTAGACGAACGCCGCCACCACGACCGCCAGCCCCGCCCAGTACGGCGCGCCGGCCCCGGTCAGCACCCCGTACCAGGCCAGCAGCGCCACGGTGACGGCGTGGGAGCCGCGGGCCCCGTACAGCGCGGCGGCTATGCCGAAGCGCGCTGGGACGGACCGCACCCCGTGTGCCCGGTCGGCGGCCACGTCCTGGCAGCCGAAGATCAGGTCGAAGCCGCCGATCCACACGCCCACCGCCAGACCCAGGACCAGCGCCTCCCACGACCAGGCGCCGGTGACCGCGATCCAGGCGCCCGCGGGCCCCATGGCCTGCGCGAGCCCGAGTATGGCGTGCGGGAAGTCGGTGAACCGCTTTCCGTACGGGTAGACCACCATCGGCACCACGGCGACGGGCGCGAGCATCAGGCACAGCGGGTTCAGCAGCGCGGCGGCTCCCAGGAAGACGGCGAGCGCGACCAGTGCCCCGGCCCACGCGGTGCGCACCGACAGCGCCCCGGTGACCAGCTCGCGCCCCGCGGTCCGCGGATTGCGGGCGTCGATCTCCCGGTCGATGATCCGGTTGGCGGCCATCGCGAAGGTCCGCAGCCCCACCATCGCGACGGTGACCAGGAGCAGCTCCCGCCAGTGGACCGTGCCGTCGTCCAGGAACATCGCGGTGAGCGAGGCGATGTAGGCGAAGGGCAGCGCGAAGACCGAGTGCTCGATCATCACCAGCCGCAGGAACGCCCTGACCCGGCCGGCGGGCCGGGGACCCGCGGCGCCCTCGGTGAGGGCGCTCACAGCCCGTACTCCCGCCAGCGGCGGTCGACCTTCTCGGCCGTGTCGGGGTCGGACAGGACCATGTCCGGCCAGCCCCCGTCGCGTGTGTAGCCCTCCTCGGGCCACTTGGCGGTGGCGTCGATGCCCGCCTTACCACCCCAGAACTGCTGGTAGGAGGCGTGGTCCAGGTGGTCCACCGGTCCCTCGGTGAGGAGGAGGTCGCGGGCGTAGTCGGTGTTGCCCAGGGCGCGCCAGGCGACCTCGTGCAGATCGTGGACGTCGCAGTCGGAGTCGACCACCACGATCAGCTTGGTCAGCGACATCATGTGCGCGCCCCAGATGGCGGACATCACCTTCTGCGCGTGCTTGGGGTATTTCTTGTCGATCGAGATGATCGCGCAGTTGTGGAAGCCGCCCGCCTCGGGGAGGTGGTAGTCCACGATGTCCGGGACGATGATCTTCAGCAGCGGCAGGAAGAAGCGTTCCGTCGCCCGGCCCAGCGGCCCGTCCTCCGTCGGCGGGCGGCCCACGACGATGGACTGGAAGACCGGCCGTCTGCGCATCGTCACGCAGTCGATGGTCAGGGCCGGGAAGTCCTCCTGCGGCGTGTAGAAGCCGGTGTGGTCGCCGAACGGCCCTTCCGGGAGCATCCTGCCGGGCTCCAGCCATCCCTCCAGCACCACCTCGGCGCGGGCGGGGACCTGGAGCGGCACCGCCTTGCAGTCCACCATCTCCACCCGCCTGCCCTGGAGGAACCCGGCGAACAGGTACTCGTCGATGTCGCCCGGCAGCGGCGCGGTGGAGGCGTAGGTGACGGCGGGCGGGCAGCCGAAGGCGATGGCGACCGGCAGCCGCTCGCCGCGCCGTGCGGCCGCCTGGTAGTGGTTGCGGCTGTCCTTGTGGATCTGCCAGTGCATCCCGATGGTGCGCCGGTCGTGCCGCTGGAGGCGGTACAGGCCCAGGTTGCGGATGCCGGTCTCGGGGTCCTTTGTGTGGGTCAGTCCCAGGTTGAAGAAGGAGCCGCCGTCCTTCGGCCAGGTGAACAGCGCGGGCAGCTTCTCCAGGTCGACGTCGTCGCCGGTGAGGACCACCTCCTGGACGGGCGCCTCCTTCACCTTCCTCGGCGGTACGTGCGCCATCGCGCCGAGCTTGCCGAACGCCTCGCGCATCCCGACGAAGCCCTGCGGCAGCTCGGGGCGCAGCAGTCCGCCGATCTTCTCGCTGATGTCGTCGTAGGAGGACAGGCCCAGCGATTTGAGCGTGCGGCGGTCGGTACCGAAGACGTTCATCGCCAGCGGCATGCCGGAGCCCCTGACGTTCTCGAAGAGCAGCGCCGGACCGCCGGACTTCTGGACCCGGTCGACGATCTCCCCGACCTCCAGATGGGGATCGACCTCGGCCTTGATCCGTACCAGGTCGCCGTCGCGCTCCAGGGCCCGCAGCAGCGAGCGGAGATCGTCGTATGCCATACGGGCAAGTATCCGACACCGATTACCCTGGGCGTGTCACGGGGCCTCCTCCGGCTCCGGCCAGGCATCCCGGACCACGGGTCCGCACAGGGACCGGCACCTGCCGCACTACACGCTTCCAGGGGGCGTTGCCCAATGCTCAGGCTTCTTCCGACCGTTCTGATCCTGGCAGTGTGGATCTACGCCTTCATCGACTGCCTGAACACCCCCGAGGACGAGGTCCGCAAGCTGCCGAAGCTGGCATGGGTCTTCATCATCGTGCTCTTCGGCTCGGTGTTGTTCGGGCCCATCGCCTGGTTCCTGGCAGGACGGCCGCGCAGGAACGCGCCCTACGGCGCCACCCGCTCCGCCGAGCGCCGCTGGGTCGCGCCGGACGACAACCCCGACTTCCTGAAGTCGATCAACGAGCGCGGACGGCAGCGCCCCGAGACGCCGGAGCCGGAACGGAAGCGGGAGCCGGAGTCCGGTGAGGAGCGGGGCCGGAGGGACGGCAGGAAGGGCGGCAGCGCCGGCAGCGCCGACAGAGAGGCAGACAGGGAGAACGGCGGGCCGGAGGACACCACCCCGCCCGCCGCCTCCTGAGAGCGCGCCCGCGCCGTGTCACGCCGGGGCGGGGTCACACCCCGCCGTAGGAGTGCAGGCCGTCGAAGAAGACGTTGACGCCGTAGTAGTTGAACAGGAAGCACAGGAAGGCGATCAGCGCCAGGTACGCCGCCCTGCGCCCCTTCCAGCCCACCGTGGCACGGGCGTGCAGGTACGCCGCGTAGCCGACCCAGGTGATGAAGGACCAGGTCTCCTTGGGGTCCCAGCCCCAGTAGCGGCCCCAGGCGTTCTCGGCCCAGATGGCGCCAGCGATGATGGTGAAGGTCCAGAACGGGAAGACGGCGGCGTTGATGCGGTAGGCGAAGCCGTCCAGCGACGCGGAGCTGGGCAGCCGCTCCAGCACGGAGGTGGCGAGGGCGCCCGGCCGGCCGCCGGCCTCCAGCTTGGCCTCGTGGCGGTCCCGGAACAGGTACAGCAGCGTGGAGACCGCTCCGAGGTAGAACAGCGCGCCGCACACGATGGCCAGCGAGACGTGGATCCACATCCAGTACGAGTCGAGCGCCGGGACGAGCTGGTCGCTCTCGGTGTAGAAGACCACGATGGCCAGGCCCAGGTCGAGCAGCACGGTGGTGACCAGCGGCAGCCCGATCCAGCGGATGTCCCTCTTCGCCACCAGGAAGGCCAGGTAGGCGCCGACGGCGACCATCGAGAAGGCCGTCGAGAACTCGTACATGTTGCCCCAGGGGGCACGCTGGACCGACAGGGCGCGGGTGAGCACCGCGCCGAAGTGCAGCAGGAAGGCCAGCACGGTGAGCGAGACGGCGATCCGGCCGTACAGGTCACCCCGCTCGTCGCCGCCGTGCGCGCCCGGACCGTCCGGCACACCGGCCCGGCGGCCCGGGGCGGAGCGGGTGACGACCGCGGGCCGCTCCAGCACCTCCGTGCCGCCGCCGGAGGTCCGCACGGTGACGGAGACCCTGTCGGCGCCCTTCCCCGCGGCGGTGCTCCGGGCACCTGCGGGCTTTCCGGAACCGTCGGCGGTCAGCGCGGCGGCGGTGCGGGCCACCTTGCTGCGGCTGCCGAACACCCACTCCACGATGTGCGCGACGAAGGCCAGGGCGTACACGGCCATCGCCGACTTGATCAGCAGGTTGCTGAACTCGGCGAGACCCTCGTTGGCTGCGACGGCGATGTCCACTGGGTTCACTCGTTCTCTCCTCGTGACGAGGGGCCGGCGTCCTCGGTGGCAGCCGGTACGTCTTCCGCGGTCCCCCCTGTACTTCCCCCTGCGTCCCGGCCGGGGGCCGGTTCCGCCCCGTCCCGTTCCGCCGCGGGCGGCGCGTCGTCCTGGAGGGCGAAGGCCAGCTCGCCCAGTTCCTCGGGGAGCCGCGCGGACTCGCTGCGGCCCAGCCCGGCCATCTCCACCACGGTGACGCCGTCCGCGCCGCGCCGGGCGCGGACCCACACCCTGCGGCGCCGGACGAACAGCGAGCCGGCCAGGCCGAGCACGGCTGCGACGGCCCCGCCCAGCGCCCAGCCCTCCCCGGGCTCCTGGGAGATCTGGAAGCTGGCCCACTGCTCGACGCGGTCGAAGGTCAGGGTGCCCGCGCCCTCCGGCAGCTCCACCGACTCGCCGGGGCGCAGGTCGGCCCGGAACAGGTCGCCGTCCTCGGCCTCGAACTGCTCCATCTTGTCGGTGTCGAGCTGGTAGACGTTCTGCGGGAGCCCCGCGTCGACGCCCAGGTCACCGTGGAAGGCGTTGAGGGAGAGCACCGGGTAGTCCAGCTCGGGGAAGGTCGAGTGCGGTCCGCGCTCCGCGTCGATCCCGTAGGTGGGCGTGAAGATGCCCTGGAAGCCCAGCTGCTCCTTCTCGCCGTCCTTGTCGCGGTAGTCGGTGACCTTGATGACGCCCGTGGAGGTCAGGCCCAGGCTCTCCTGCGGCAGGAACGGCACCGGGCCCCGGTACGCCATCCTCCCCTGCCCGTCGGTGACGGTGACGACCGGCGCGTAGCCGTGGCCGACCAGGAAGACCTTGGAGTCGCCGACCTTCAGCGGGTGGTTGACCTCGATGGAGGTCTTCTCCTCGGGGCCGTCGGCGCCCTCCCAGTACGAGACGTCGGCGCGGAAGGTGCGCGCGGTGCCGCGCTGCGGGCCGGTGCGCTCGAAGGAGGCATGGAACTCCTCCAGCGTGAATCCGAAGACGTCCAGGTCGCCGGTGTCGTACAGCGACCCGGAGGTGAAGTCGTCGTAGTGGACGAGCGTGTTGGAGAACCCGTCACCCTCCACGACGAGCTTGCCGCCCTCGGAGTTCCACAGTTGCCCGGCCGCGAAGGCGAGCAGCATCACGATCAGCGAGATGTGGAAGACGAGGTTCCCGGCCTCGCGCAGGTAACCCTTCTCGGCCGCGACCGAGTCCCCCGAGCCGGGCCCGCCGGGCCCGTCCGGCCCTCCGTGCTCCTCGGCCGGGGAGATGCGGAAGCGGCGCCCCCGCAGCAGCGTCCGCGCCGCCCGGAGCACCCGCTCCGGCTCGGCCTCGGTGCGCCAGGTGGTGTGGGCGGGCATCCTGGTCAGCCGGCGCGGCGCCTGCGGCGGTCGGGAGCGGAGCTGGCCGGCGAACTGCCGGCTGCGCGGGAGGATGCAGCCGATGAGCGAGACGAACAGCAGGATGTAGATCGCGGAGAACCACACCGAGCTGTAGACGTCGAAGAGCTGGAGTCTGTCGTAGACCTCCGCCAGCGTCCCGTTGCGCTCCCTGAAGTCCCGCACGGCGAAGGCGTCCGCGCCGTTCTGGGGGATCAGCGAGCCGGGGACGGCGGCGAGCGAGAGCAGGAAGAGCAGGATCAGCGCGACCCGCATCGAGGTGAGCTGCCGCCAGAACCAGCGGGCCCAGCCCACCGGCCCCAGAACGGGGATGTCGACCGCCGGGTCCTCGCGGGGGGCCGTGGAGATCCGGCCGCCCGTCTCCCGTTCCTCGGCGTCGGCCCGGGTGTCCTCGGGGGCGTTCCCGACATCGGCTGTGGGCATCTCAGATCCCTACGGTGAAACTGGAGGTCCAGGTGAGCATTTCGGTCAGCAGCAGGTCCCACACACCGGTGAGCATCAGAACCCCCAGCGCGACCAGCATCCCCCCGCCGATCCGCATGACCCACACATAGTGCCGCTTGACCGCGGCGAAGGCGCCGATCGCCCGCCGGAAGGCCACCGCCGCCAGTATCAGCGGCAGGCCCAGACCCAGGCAGTAGACGACCGTCAGCAGCGCCCCCCGCCCCGCGCTCGCCTCGTTGAACGCCAGCACGTTGACGGCGGCCAGTGTGGGTCCCAGACACGGGGTCCAGCCGACACCGAAGAGCACACCGAGCACGGGGGCCCCGGCCAGGCCCACGGCCGGTCTGCGGTGGAAGCGGAACTCGCGCTGCCCGACCCCCCTGAGCAGCCCCGCGAAGAGCAGGCCCATGGCGATCAGGACAACGCCCAGGATCCGGCTGATCGTCTCCTGGTGCTCCAGGAGGGTCTGGCCGAAGTATCCGAAGAGGGCGCCGCCCGAGACGAAGACCGCCGTGAAGCCCGCGACGAACAGGGAGGAGCCGATCACCATCCGCCCTCTGCGCGCCTCGGCCAGGTCGGCGCCCCCGATCCCCGTGACGTAGGAGAGGTAGCCGGGGACGAGCGGCAGGACACAAGGGGAGAAGAACGACACCAGCCCGCCCAGCAGGGCGACGGGGACCGCCAGGAGCAGACCGCCGGTCAGGACGGTCTCGTTGACCCCCGTGGCCGAGGCGAGGTGGAGCATCCCTCTCACTTCTCCTCGACCAGGGGGTCGATCATGGAGCGGAGTTCCTCCTCGCCGAGCGGCTTGAGAGCCCGGGCGGCGATCCTCCCCTCCCGGTCGAGGACGAGGGTGGAGGGGATGGCCTGCGGGTTGAGGCTGCCCTTGGGGAAGCGCAGCAGGAGCTTGCCCGAGGGGTCGTAGAGGCTGGGGTAGGGCACCTCGTACTCCTCCTCGAAGCGCTGGGCCGGGACACGGTCGAGGTCACGGGTGTTGATCCCGACGAACCGCACCCCCTGGTCCTCGGTCTCCCCGGCCACCCTCACCAGGTGCGGCATCTCGGCGCGGCAGGGCGGGCACCACGACCCCCAGACGTTGAGGACCACGACGTCGCCCCGGTAGTCGGCGACGTCCAGCCGCTTCCCGTCCACCGTCTCGCCGGAGAGCTCGGGGGCGGGCTCGCGGTCGGCCGGCTCCACCTCGGTGACCGCGCCCGTTCCGTCCACGTAGTTCTTGCCGGAACCGCTGCTCTGCTCCTGACCGCCCTCACCGCCGCAGCCCGACAGGAGCAGCGCGCAGACCGCCGCGGCGGTGACGGCCGCGGACCGCCGGGATCGGCCTGGGGAGCCGGTAGCGCGAAGAAACATGTGAAAAGTTTCCCATGGGCCTCGCGCAGGCGTTCCCCCACCCCCGCCAAAAGGCCCCACCGGGCGATAACCTGACAACTCCCCCTGTCCGGATGTGACTTGCGTCACCCCTGGATGCGGTCGCCGGGCGGCCGCGACCGGCTCCGGAACCGCCGCCCCGCGGCCCTTCGCGGGACGGCGGCGCGAACCGGTCAGGCGCCGAACCCGGGGCCCTTGCCCCCCTGCCCCCCGGCCGGCTTCGCCCCGGCCCTCAGATGCGGCGGCACCAGATCGCGAGCCGGCTCGCTGTAGCCGACCGAGACGATCCGGTCGCCGACGAAGGTGAAGGTGGTCAGCGACGCCAGGGTGCACTGCCGCCTGCGCGGGTCGTGCCACAGCCGACGGCGCTCGACGAAGCTGCGCACCGTCCAGATCGGCAGCTGGTGGCTGACGCACAGCGCCTCGTGGCCGCGGGCGGCGTCCCGGGCGGCCTCCAGCGCCGCCATCATCCGCACCACCTGGTCGATGTACGGCTCGCCCCACGACGGGCGGAAGGGGTTGCGCAGGTGCGGCCAGTTGGCGACCCGCCGCAGGGCTCCGTCACCGACGCCGAAGGTCTTGCCCTGGAAGATGTTCTCCGCCTCGATCAGCCGCTCGTCACCGGCCACGTCCAGGCCGTGGGCCTCGGCGATCGGCGAGGCGGTCTCCTGGGCGCGCTCCAGCGGGGAGGCGACGACATGGGAGATGTCGCGCCCGGCCAGGTGCTCGGCGACCCGCTCGGCCATACGGCGGCCCAGGTCGGAGAGGTGGTATCCGGGCAGGCGCCCGTAGAGGATCCCCTTGGGGTTCTCCACCTCGCCGTGCCGCATCAGGTGGACGACGGTGCGCCTGCCGCCGCCGTGCTGCTCGCGCTCCCCCGCCGTCTCGCCGGTGACCGCCACGTCCGCCGGATCCGTCATGCCCGCGGGATCCGCCGACTCCGCCGGGGTCGGGACGCCCCCGCTCGGCTCGCCGGTCATGCCCCCTCCTCCGTGGCCGCGGCCCGCGCGGCGGCGCGTGCGGCCGACGGCAGGGCGGCGGCGATCCGCTCGACGGCCCGGCCGTCGTGGGCGGTGGAGACGAACCAGGACTCGAAGGCCGAGGGCGGCAGATAGACCCCCTGGGCCAGCATCTCGTGGAAGAAGGCGGTGAAGCGGAACGACTCCTGACGCCGGGCCGCGTCGTAGTCCGCCACGTCCTCGTCGGTGAAGAAGACCGAGAACATGTTGCCCGCGCTCTGCAGCCGGTGCGCCACGCCCTCCTCGGCCAGCGCCTCGGCGACCAGCGTGCGGATCTCGGCGGAGACGGCGTCCAGCCGCTCGTACGCCGTGTCGTCCAGCAGGCGGAGCTGGGCGAGGCCGGCGGCGGTGGCGACCGGGTTCCCGGACAGGGTGCCGGCCTGGTAGACGGGGCCGGCGGGGGCGAGATGGGCCATCACGTCGGCCCGGCCGCCGAAGGCCGCGGCCGGGAAGCCGCCGCCCATCACCTTGCCGAAGGTCATCAGATCCGGCACGACGCCGTCCAGGCCGTACCAGCCGGCCTTCGAGACGCGGAATCCGGTCATCACCTCGTCCGAGACGTACAGCGCGCCGTTCTCCTCGCACAGGCGCCTGAGCCCGGCGTTGAAGCCCTCGCGCGGCGGCACGACGCCCATGTTGCCCGGCGACGCCTCGGTGATCACGCAGGCGATCTCGCCGGGGTGCGCGGCGAAGGCGGCGGCGACCGAGTCCAGATCGTTGTACGGCAGTACCAGCGTGTCCCCGGCCTGCGCGCCCGTCACACCGGGGGTGTCGGGCAGGGCGAAGGTGGCCACGCCCGAGCCGGCGGCGGCCAGCAGCGCGTCGACGTGGCCGTGGTAGCAGCCCGCGAACTTGACCACCTTGGCCCGCCCGGTGAAGCCGCGCGCCAGGCGGATCGCGGACATCGTGGCCTCGGTGCCGGAGGAGACCAGCCGCACCCGGTCGACGGGGGCGACGCGGGCGACGATCTCCTCGGCCAGCTCGACCTCGCCCTCGCCGGGCGTACCGAAGGACGTGCCGCGCGCGACCGCCGCGCGGGCCGCCTCGACCACGGCGGGGTGGGCGTGCCCGAGGACCATCGGACCCCAGGAGCACACGAGGTCCACGTACTCACGTCCGTCGGCGTCGGTGAGGTACGGACCGGTACCGGACACCATGAAGCGGGGCGTACCACCCACGGCGCGGAAGGCGCGCACCGGCGAATTCACGCCTCCGGGCGTCACGGCGGCGGCGCGGTCGTACAGCGACTGCGATACTGGGGCATCGTACGGATAGCTCACGCAAGCCATGGTCTCAGAGCCTCGCGCGCATGTGCGGCCGGGCGTTTCACAGCCCGCCAGAAGGGGAGGTCTCTGGAAGTCTCTGAGACGATGATCTGGTTGCGCGGCGGGGGCCGCAAGTGGTCGGGTGGTGACATGCAGCGCGGTGGCGGACTGGGCGAGGGCGCGGGGGACTTGGGCCGGGGACCCAGGCGGGCGCGGGGGCGCCACCGGCGGGACCGCGACGCGAGGGCGGTCGGCGAGACCGGCGGAGCGGCCGGAGCCGGTACCGCCGGGGCCGAGGGTACGGAGACGAGGAGCAGCAAGGGTGGCCGGGTGGGGGTGACCTACAAGTACTTCGGCGCGCCGGACGGCGCCACAGCCGCCCGTGTGCCCATCACGATGCGCCCGGACGAGCTGGGCGGGGACGAGCTGGGTCACGGCATGTTCACCAGGATCAAGCCGGAGACGATGGCCGCCATGGTCCTCACCGGCATCGAGGGCGTCCCGCTGCACAGGGTGCCGCCCCTGGAGCTGGTCGTCCTCCACTCCGACTACGCCGTGGTCAAGCTCCCCATGACGGTCGTCGACCCGCTGCGCGGTGTCGGGGAGGAGTCGGTGGGCGCCGCCGCCTTCATCTGGTCCACCGTGCCCGACCGGGGCGGCCCGTGCGACGCCTTCGGCGTCTACCGGCTCCTGCACGAGTGGCAGGACTTCAGCCACCGGCTCCACGAGGCCGGCCACCAGCCGTACTGCCTGGTCTGGCCCTGAGGGCCCCGTCGCGGGAGCGCGGGCCGGGCCGGCCGGGGCCTCGCCGATCGCACACACGCCGCGAGGCGGGTGAACCGGCCGCCCTATCCTTCGAGGCGATCCCGACCGGGAACGCCCGCCACCCTGCGAGGAGCCCCTCATGTCCCTGCCCGCCGAGCAGCAGCCCACCGCCGTCGTCACCGGCGCGAGCAGCGGTATCGGCACCGCCGCCGCGCGCCGACTGGCCGCCGCCGGGTACCGCACCGTGCTCACCGCCCGCCGCGCCGACCGCCTGGAGGAACTCGCCGCCGAGCTGAACGCCGGCGGGCACCGGGCCGAGGCGCACCCCCTGGACGTCACCGACCGCGCCGCCGTGGACGCCTTCGCCTCCCGGCTCGGCGCCCTCGCCCCCGGCAGCGTGCTGGTCAACAACGCCGGCGGCGCCCTGGGCCTGGACCCCGTGGCCACCGCCGACCCCGCCGACTGGCAGTCGATGTACGAGGTCAACGTGCTGGGCACGCTCCACGTGACACAGGCCCTGCTCCCGGCCCTGACCGCCTCCGGCGACGGCACCGTGCTCGTGCTCTCCTCCACCGCGGGCCACGGCACCTACGAGGGCGGCGCCGGATACGTCGCCTCCAAGCACGGCGCCCACGTCCTGGCCGAGACCCTGCGCCTGGAGCTGTGCGGGCAGCCGGTGCGCGTCGTCGAGATCGCGCCCGGCATGGTGCGCACCGAGGAGTTCTCCCTCACCCGCTTCCGCGGCGACGCCCAGAAGGCGGCGAAGATCTACGAGGGCGTCGCCGAACCGCTGACCGCCGAGGACGTGGCCGACACCGTCGTCTGGGCCGTCACCCGCCCCCCGCACGTCAACGTCGACCTGCTGGTCGTCCGCCCCCGCGCCCAGGCGTCCAACACCAAGGTGCACCGCGAGCGCTGAACGACGGGTCCGCCCCCGGAGCCCGGAGACCTCAGAGCCGCTCGGGGGTGCGGATGCCCAGCAGCGCCATGCCCTGCCGCAGGGTGCGGGCCGTCAGGTCGCACAGGAAGAGCCTGTTCTCCCTGACCGCCTCCGACTCCGCCCGGATCACCGGGCACCGGTCGTAGAACGTCGTGTAGAGCGAGGCGAGCTGGTAGAGGTACGCGGCCAGCCTGTGCGGCTCGTACGTCTCGGCCACCCCCGCCAGCGTCTCGGCGAACTCGTCCAGGTGCAGGCCCAGCGCCCGCTCGGCCGGGGCCAGTTCCGCCTCCGGGTGCGCGGCGGGCCGCGCATCGCCCGCCTTGCGCAGGATCGACTGGATCCGGGCGTAGGCGTACTGGAGGTAGACGCTGGTGTCGCCGTTGAGCGAGACCATCCGGTCCAGGTCGAAGACGTAGTCGCGTGACATGGACGTCGACAGGTCGGCGTACTTCACCGCGCCGATGCCCACCTGGGCGCCGCGTTCGGCGATCTCCTCCTCCGTCAGCTCCAGACCGCCCTGCTCCGCCTTCTCCCGCACCACGGCCGTGGCCCGCCCGACGGCCTCGCCCAGCAGGTCCACCAGCCGGACCGTCTCGCCCTCACGGGTCTTGAAGGGCTTTCCGTCCTTGCCCAGCACCGTGCCGAAGGCGAGCTGCCGCGCGGCGCCCTCGGGCAGCCAGCCGGCCCGGCGCGCGGTCTCGAAGACCATCTTGAAGTGCAACGCCTGCCGGGCGTCCACCACGTACAGCAGGGTGTCGGCGCCCAGTTTCCCCGTCCGGTCGCGGATGGCGGCCAGGTCGGTGGCGGCGTAACCGAAACCGCCGTTGGACTTCTGCACGATCAGGGGGACGGGCTTGCCGTCGGGGCCCTTGACGTCGTCGAAGAACACACACAGCGCGCCCTCGGAGCGGACCGCGACGCCGCCGTCCTCCAGCTCCTTCACGACCTGCTGGAGATCGTCGTTGTAGGCGCTCTCGCCGACCACGTCGGCGTCGCGGATCTCCACGTCGAGCTGGTCGTAGACCGCGTGGAAGTAGATCATCGACTCGCCGACGATCCTCCGCCACATCTCCAGCGTGGTCCGGTCGCCGCTCTGCAGGAGCACCACCCGGTCGCGGGCCCGCGCCTTGAACTCCTCGTCGGAGTCGAACAGCGCACGGGACGCCTTGTAGAGCCGGTTCAGCCGGGACATCGCGGCCTCACCGGACGCGCCGGGGCCGCCGGTCTCCTCGCCGGAGGCGTGGTCCAGCTCGTGCGGGTGCTCGACCAGGTACTGGATGAGCATGCCGAACTGCGTGCCCCAGTCCCCGATGTGGTGCCGCCGGACCACCTTCTCGCCCCGGTGCTCCAGGATCTGCACGATCGCGTCGCCGATCACTGTCGAGCGCAGGTGCCCGACGTGCATCTCCTTGGCCACGTTGGGCTGCGAGTAGTCGATGACGGTGGTGCCGGGCCGCTCGGCGTACGGCACGCCCAGCCGCTCGTCGGCCGCCCGCGCCGCCAGCGTCCGCACGATCGCGGCGTCGGAGACGGTGATGTTGAGGAAGCCGGGTCCGGAGACCTCGACGCCGGCGATCTCGTCCGCCTCCGGCATCGCCTCGGCCACCCTGCCCGCCAGCTCCCGCGGGTTGCCCCCCAGTTTCCTGGCCAGCGCCAGCATCCCGTTGGCCTGGAAGTCCGCCCGGTCGCTGCGTCGCAGCATGGGATCTCCCCAGCTCGAAGAGCGAGAGGAAGGGTCGGCACCCAATGCCACAGCCTCCGGCAGGGCTGCCGAGAGGGCGTCCGCGACGCGCTGGTGGACGGTTGCGGCAAGGGAGGGGACCGAGGCCATGAAGAAGTGCCGTTCCTCTGAGTGGGGTTTACCGGATCGGTCCAGTATCCCACGCGGCCCGCCGCCGGGGCGCGCGCTCGTCACGGGCGCGGGGCCCGTACCGCGTCTGAAACAATGGAGCCGTCATCTTGGACACCACAGCTTGGACACCACAGCCAGGAAAGGGACGTGCCGACCGTGGCTCAGAGCACAGAGGCCGACTGGGTCTCCCGCATCGCGGACGAGGTCATCGCCGAGGCGGAGCGCCGCGCCCCCGGCAAACCGGTCGTCTGCGCCTCGGGCCTGAGCCCCTCCGGCCCCATCCACCTGGGCAACCTCCGCGAGGTCATGGTGCCGCACCTCGTCGCCGACGAGATCAAGCGGCGGGGCGTGCCCTGCGAGCACATCCTGTCCTGGGACGACTACGACCGCTTCCGCAAGGTCCCGGCGGGCATCGACGGCGTCGACGCCTCGTGGTCCGAGCACATCGGCAAGCCGCTCACCCTGGTGCCCGCGCCTCCCGGCAGCGAGCACTCCAGCTGGGCCGAGCACTTCAGGGCCGCCATGGTGCGAGCGCTGGACGAACTGGGCGTCGAGGTGCGCGGCATCAGCCAGACGGAGATGTACACCTCCGGCGCGTACACCGAGCAGGTCCTCTTCGCCATGCGCGAACGCGCCCGCATCGACGCCGTCCTGGACCGCTACCGCACCAAGGTCACGCCCGAGAGCGCCGCGAAGACCCCGAAGAAGCAGGGCAAGCCCATGGACGACGCGGAGGTCGAGGCCGCCGAGGGCTCGGGCGCCGCGGGCGAGGACGACGGCAGCACGGGCGACGCCGGGTACTTCCCGTACAAGCCGTACTGCTCCGTCTGTGACCGCGACCTGACGACGATCACCGCGTACGACGACGAGAGCACGCGGATGACGTACGTGTGCCGGTGCGGCAACGAGGAGACGGTGCCGCTGTCGGAGCACCGCCGCGGCAAGCTGGTCTGGAAGGTCGACTGGCCGATGCGCTGGGCGTACGAGGGCGTGGTCTTCGAACCCTCCGGCGTGGACCACCAGTCCCCCGGCTCCTCCTACGTCGTCGGCGGACAGCTGGTACGGGAGATCTTCGGCGGCGAGCAGCCGATCGGCCCGATGTACGCCTTCGTCGGCATCAGCGGCATGGCGAAGATGTCCAGCTCCAAGGGCGGGGTGCCCACCCCGCTCGACGCGCTGGAGATCATGGAGGCCCCGCTGCTGCGCTGGCTGTACGCCCGCCGCCGCCCGAACCAGTCCTTCAAGATCGCCTTCGACCAGGAGATCCAGCGGCTCTACGACGAGTGGGACGCCCTGGAGCGCAAGGTCGCCGAGGGCGCCGCGCAGCCCGCGGACGCCGCCGCGCACCGCCGTGCCACCACCACGGCCGGCGGCGAACTGCCCCGCACCCCGCGCCCGCTGCCGTACCGCACACTGGCCTCGGTCGCGGACATCACCACCGGGGACGAGGTGCAGACGCTGCGCATCCTGAGCGAGCTGGACCCGGACAACCCGGTGGGCTCCCTGGACGAGACGCGTCCGCGCCTGGACTGCGCGCAGCGCTGGATCAGCACCCACGTCCCGGCCGAGCAGCGCACCCGGGTGCGCGAGGAGCCGGACACCGAACTGCTGGCCTCGCTCGGCGACGACGCGCGCGAGTCGCTGCGGCTGCTGCTGGAGGGCCTGGACGACCACTGGTCGCTGGACGGTCTGACCACGCTGGTCTACGGCGTGCCCAAGGTCCGGGCGGGCCTGTCGCCGGAGGCCAGGCCGACGCCGGAGCTGAAGGTGGCCCAGCGCGCCTTCTTCGCTCTGCTGTACAGGCTGCTGGTGGGCCGCGACACCGGCCCGCGGCTGCCCACGCTGCTGCTGGCGGTCGGCGCGGACCGGGTGCGCAAGCTGCTGGGCGCCTGACGCCGGCGCCCCCCGTGCCGGGGCCCGGGCACGGGGCCTTCCGCACTCGGAGCGGGAGGGCCGGCCTCCCGGCCCGGGGGCTCGGCTCCCTGCCGGACGGAGCCGGCCACCCGGCGGGCGGTCAGCCCCCCAGGCCCGTCCGGTACCGGTCCTTGAACTCGTGTACGTAGGGGCGGAGGTAGGACTCGCTGAGGGGACCACCGTTGGCGTCCTTGATGCCCTCGTCCAGGAGTGTCAGAGCGAGCTGGTGAGGGTTGGGGAAGTCGCTCTTCTCCACGATGTACCTGTGGTAGGCCCGGTAGTAGGCGTCCTCGCGGGGCGTCCCGTCCGGTATGCCGACGGGTTCGTCGGCTATTTCCGCCTCCGCTTCCGGCCGGGCTGTACGCTGCGCCGGCACGGGAGCGGAGCGGCTGTCCGACGGCGCCCCGCCCAGCGGGCGGTGGGGCCCACCCGGATTGGCCGGGTCCCTCGGGATCGTCAGCCCGGTCACGGGGGCCTCCTCCGGCTCGGACCGGTTCCGGGGCGCCGCCTCCGGCACGGTCTCCGGCGCCGGAGCCACCCTTTCCGCCGGTGCGGCCCGCACATAGGTGACCGCCTCCCGTGTGGAAGGCACCGGCCCTTGCCCGGCCTCCATCACCGCGCCCCCTCTCTCCCCGGCGGTCCGCCAGGACGGCGGAAGCAGCTCGTGCCGCTCCTGTCCGGCCGCCTCCGCGGCCGGGGTTCCGTCCGGCCCGGGACCGGATTCCCCGCCGGCCGCCCCGCCGGGCGCGGGCGCCCGCTCCGCGGACGTCCCCGCGGTGAGCGCCTCGGCCGGCGCGGTCCTCCCGCTCTCGACCGCGGCCTTCCCGCCCGCGGCGGTCAGCGCCCGCGGGTCGATGCCGGCGGCGGCCAGCCCGGCCGGGCCGGTCTCCGCCAGCGGTACCCCGTACCGCGCCAGCCGCAGCGGCATCAGCGCCTCCACCGGCGCCCGCCGTTTCCAGGCCCGCCCGTAGCGCGCCCGCAGCCGCGCCTCGTAGATGAGGCGGTCCTGCTCCATGCGGATGACCTGGTCGTAGGAGCGCAGCTCCCACAGCTTCATCCGGCGCCACAGCCGGAAGGTGGAGGGGAAGGCCAGCAGCCAGCGCGAGAGCCGCACGCCCTCCATGTGCTTGTCGGCGGTGATGTCGGCGATCCGGCCGACCGCGTGCCGTGCGGCCTCCACCGCGACGACGAACAGCACCGGGATCACCGCGTGCATCCCGACCCCCAGCGGATCGGGCCAGGCGGCGGCGCCGTTGAAGGCGATGGTGGCGGCGGTCAGCAGCCAGGCGGTCTGCCGCAGCATCGGGAAGGGGATGCGGATCCAGGTCAGCAGCAGGTCCAGAGCGAGCAGCACCACGATCCCGGCGTCGATGCCGATGGGGAAGAACGGAGCGAAGCCGCCGAACCCCTTCTGCTCGGCGAGGTCGCGGACGGCGGCGTACGATCCGGCGAAACCGATCGCCGCGATCACCACCGCCCCGGCGACGACCACGCCGATGAGTATTCGGTGGGTGCGTGTCAGGTCCACTGCTGTGTCCTCGCGAGATCGTCGTCGGTCGTCGGCGCCGGTGCCCGCCGCCCGGCCGGGGCGGTGGGGGACGGCGGGGGACGGGGAACTGAAGGTCCCCGAGGGGAAGACAGGGTACGCGCGGCGGGTGACGGGGCGGAGGAGGGCCCCGGCCCGGTCACTTGACGGCCTTGACGGCCTCCTTCGCCGCCTTCTCCGCGTTCTCGCGGATGTCCTCCGCCTTCGGCGTCTCACCGGTCTCGAAGCCGGCGCCCTCGTAGTCCACGGTCACCACGACGTTGCCGGTGATGACGACGACCCGCTGCTCGCGGTACTCCTCGGTCTTCTTGTCGTCCTTGCGCTCGGTCTCGAAGGCTATGGACGTCGCCTGGTCGCCGACCCCGTCGAGCGCGGTGTCCTTGACCTTCTCGTTCTCCTCGTCCTGCGAGACGGCGGCCACCTGCCGGCCGGCGTACTCGGCGGCCCGCTCGCTGCCGCTGCCGAGCGTCACATCGGAGTCGAACCGCTTGAGGGAGACGGTGAGCGCCCGGTACTGGTAGTCGTCCAGCCCGCTCCACAGACAGGTGCCGTAGCCGTCGGTGTCCTTGGAACCGAGGTTCTTGCCCTTCTTCTTCGCCTCGGGCACCACGTCGCCGACCGTGTCCTCCGAGAGGGTCTCGCACGGGTCGGGCAGGGTGGTGAACTTCACCGGCGCCGGGGTCGGGGACGCGCTCGGGGCGGATGCGCTGGGCGAGGGCTTGGCGGAGTCGTCGCCACCGGAGCCGGAGGAGCAGCCCGCGGCCAGCAGCATGGGCACGGCGGCGCAGGCGAGGGTGCGGACGGCGGTGCGCGTGGCGTTACGGTGCATGGTTCCTTCGCTTCCGGATGTGCTGGGCGCCGGGCACGCCCTGTCGGACGGCACGACGGTACGCCGATCGGGCGATGACACCGCAGCAGCCTAGAGCGGCCGCGGGTCCTGCCGGGCGGCGCCGGGGCGGGGTGTGTCCGTCGTCTCAGTTCCGGTGGGGGCGCGGGGCGGGTGGGGCGGGGCACGGGGGCGGGCCGGTGAGCGGGTGTCAGGCCTCGAACCCCCCGACGAGCCGACCGGCCAGCCTCAGCGCCCTCTCCTGCAGTTCGGCGCTGTCGGGCAGCCTGCGCTCGTCCGTCATCCACTGCTCGTACTCGACGGTGACGATGACGTTCCCGGTGCGGAAGACCAGGGTGATGTCGCGGTGGACGCCCGAGTCCGCGGTGACCAGTTCGTCGTCGATGTACGCGGCGTCCCCGATGTCCTCCAGGGGGCGCGGGGCAGGCGCCGCGCTGGGCGTGGGCTGCGGAACGGCGACCTCAGGTTCGTCGCCGCCGCCGCTCTCCGTGGGCTCGGCGCTCCCCGTCCCGGTCGCCCTGCCGGAGTCCTCGCCGCCGTCCCCGGCCTCCTCCGCGCCGTCCCCGTCCCCGCCCGTTTCCTTCCCGGAACCGGGGGTCTCCTCGTCCGCGGGCGGCGAGGGCGGGATGCCCGCCTCCAGCGCCATGTCCTCGTACAGGCGCGCCGCCCGCTCGTCGTCGCTGACGGCGGGGTCGTAGGACACCACCCGCTCGAAATCGACCAGGAGGTGGCGGCTGCCCAGGCCGGTGGAGTTCTTCCAGCGGCAGCCGACCCGGCGGTCGTCGTCGTAGGTGACGGTCTGCTCGCCCTCGTACACCGCCGGGGTCTCGTCGCCACTCTCCGCGCCGTTCTCCGGGGAGGCGCTCTCCGCGCCCGGCAGCATCGCCCGCAGGAGTCCGGTGTCGACCGCGCCGCAGGGCTCGGGCAGATCGCGGTAGGTACCGGGCGGGGCCGTGGCGGCGGTGCCGACCGTGCCGGGCTTGCTGTCGGCCGCGGAGCCGCCCGCGCCGGAGCCGCCGGTGCAGCCCACGGCCCCGACGGCCAGCACGGCGACGAGCGCCGCGCCGGTGGCGTATGCCTTCCGCTGCACTGCCCAACTCCTCATGTCCACGCGAACACTCGAGAACACGTTGCCGTCATACGACCACAACAGAACACAATGTCTATCGCACGGTCTCCGTCACACGCGCCGCGGGACCCTCGCCCATCGGCGCATATGCAGCATTACGTCCGTCTTCCGTGTGCGGACGTACCCGGATCGCGCGCGATCCGTACGCGGTTCGCACGCACACGGCAGGGCGTGCTCGCACTTCTCCGCCAGGCTTTCGCCAGGCCTTCGCTATGGGGATGAACGAACATGTCGTACGCCGAGGTTCCCGGGGCACGGGTGCCGATCCGGGTGTGGGCCGGCCCCTCCGGCGTCGAGGACGGTGCGATGCGGCAGCCGCGCAACACCTCGACGCTCCCGTGGACCAGGGGCCTGGCGGTCATGCCCGACGTCCACTACGGCAAGGGGGCCACCGCCGGCTCGGTCATCACGATGGAGGGCGCGGTCTGCCCGGCGGCGGTCGGCGTGGACATCGGCCGCGGCAGGTCGTCTGCGTCAAGGACTGACGCGCCCGGGCCCCGTCCGGCCCGGGCGTGACCGGTGGTGGCGAGCCCGTGAAGATCACCGACACGTCCGTGGAACTCACCATCACCACGGACGGTCTCCCCAGCGACTGACCCCGCTCCCACGGGCCGGAGTCTCGGGCCGGACCAACCCGGCCGGCCCTGGGCACGCCCGGGGCCGGGGGCTCAGCGCAGCCGCCGGGCCGCCTCCGTCGCCCAGTAGGTCAGGATCATGTCCGCACCGGCCCGCCTGGCGCCGGTGAGCGTCTCCATGATCGCCCGGTCCCGCTCGATCCAGCCGCGCTGCGCGGCGGCCTCGACCATCGCGTACTCACCGGATACCTGGTAGGCCGCCACGGGCACGTCCACCGCGTCCGCCACCCGGCGCAGCACGTCCAGGTAGGGCAGCGCGGGCTTGACCATCACCATGTCCGCGCCCTCGGCGAGGTCGAGCGCCAGCTCGCGCATCGACTCCCGCGCGTTGGCCGGGTCCTGCTGGTAGGCCTTGCGGTCGCCCGCCAGCGAGGAGTCCACCGCCTCGCGGAAGGGACCGTAGAACGCGGAGGCGTACTTGGCCGTGTACGCCAGCAGCGAGACGTCCTGATGACCGGCCTCGTCCAGCGCGCGGCGGACGAAGGCGACCTGGCCGTCCATCATCCCGCTGGGCCCCAGTACGTGCGCGCCCGCCTCGGCCTGGACGCACGCCATCTCGGCGTACCGCTCCAGCGTGGCGTCGTTGTCCACCCGGCCGCGCTCGTCCAGAACGCCGCAGTGGCCGTGGTCGGTGAACTCGTCCAGGCACAGGTCGGACATGACGACCAGGTCGTCCCCGACCTCCGCGCGCACATCGCGCAGCCCCACCTGGAGGATGCCCTCCGGATCGGTGCCGCAGGAACCGGTGGCGTCCTTCCTCCCCTCCCCGGGCACGCCGAAGATCATGATCCCGCCCACCCCCGCGGCCACGGCCTCGGCCGCCGCCTTGCGCAGGGTCTCGCGGGTGTGCTGGTACACGCCCGGCATCGAGGAGATCTCCACGGGGGAGGCGATGCCCTCCCGCAGGAAGACGGGCAGGATCAGATCGGCCGGGTGGAGCCGGTGCTCGGCGACCATCCGGCGCATCGCCGGGGTGGTGCGCAGCCGCCGGGGGCGCACCACGGGGAAGTCCCCGTAGCCGCCGCCGTAGGTGCTCCCGATCGTCACGATGTCCGTGCCCTCCTCCTGGCCGGACGCTTCTCGCTGGGCCGCTGCACCGCCTCGCCGGCCTCGATCATCGTGTCCCGGCGCCTGGCGCCGAACTCCGCCAGTGCCTCGGCCAGCCTGTGCACCGACGGCTCCGGCGACATGACATCCACGCGCAGCCCGTGCTCCTCGGCGGTCTTCGCCGTCGCCGGGCCGATGCAGGCGATCACCGTCACGTTGTGCGGCTTGCCCGCGATCCCGACGAGGTTGCGGACTGTGGAGGAGGAGGTGAACAGCACGGCGTCGAACCCGCCGCCCTTGATCGCCTCCCGGGTCTCCGCCGGCGGCGGCGAGGCGCGCACCGTCCGGTAGGCGGTGACATCGTCCACCTCCCAGCCCAGCTCGATCAGACCCGCCACCAGTGTCTCGGTGGCGATGTCGGCGCGCGGCAGGAAGACGCGGTCGATCGGGTCGAAGACCGGGTCGTAGGGCGGCCAGTCCTCCAGCAGCCCGGCCGCGGACTGCTCGCCGCTGGGCACCAGGTCGGGCTTGACGCCGAAGTCGACCAGCGCCTTCGCGGTCTGCTCCCCGACGGCCGCGACCTTGATCCCGGCGAAGGCGCGGGCGTCCAGGCCGTACTCCTCGAACTTCTCGCGCACCGCCCTGACCGCGTTGACCGAGGTGAAGGCGATCCATTCGTAGCGCCCGGTGACCAGGCCCTTGACCGCGCGCTCCATCTGCTGCGGGGTGCGCGGGGGTTCCACGGCGATGGTGGGCACCTCGCTGGGCACCGCGCCGTAGGAGCGCAGCTGGTCGGAGAGCGAGGCGGCCTGCTCCTTGGTGCGGGGCACCAGCACCTGCCAGCCGAACAGCGGCTTGGACTCGAACCACGCCAGCCGGTCGCGCTGCGCGGCGGCGCTGAGTTCGCCGACCACGGCTATCGCCGGCCGGGAGCCGTTCGCCGCGGGCAGCACCTTGGCGGCCTTGAGGGTCTGGGCAATGGATCCCAGCGTCGCCGTCCAGGTGCGCTGCCGGGTGGTGGTGCCGTCGACGGTGACCGTCAGCGGGGTGTCGGGCTTGCGGCCCGCCGTGACCAGTTCGGCGGCGGTGGCGGCGACCGTCTCCAGCGTCGTGGAGACCACCAGGGTGGCGTCGCTGGAGCCGACCTCGTTCCACGCCTGGGCGTCGGCGGCCCGCGCGTCCAGGAACCGCACGTCCGCGCCGTGACCGTTGCGCAGCGGCACACCCGCGTAGGCGGGGACTCCGACCGCGTTGGCGATGCCGGGCACGACCTCGAAGGTGACACCCTCGGAGGCGCAGGCCAGCATCTCGCTCGCCGCGTCCGCGTCGAGTCCGGGGTCACCGGCGACCGCACGGACGACCCGCTTGCCGCCGCGCACGGCCCGCATGACAAGATTTACGGCATCGTCGGCACCCGCGGAGGCTGTTGACATGTCGTCACCCGCTGCCTGCGGAGGGGTGTCGGCACCCGCCCGCACGTGCGCCCGCACGACGTCGTACACCTGCGGGTCGGCGACCAGTACATCGGCCTGCGCCAGCGCCTCGACGGCGCGAAGCGTCAGCAGTCCCGGGTCCCCGGGCCCGGCACCGAGGAAGGTGACGTGCCCGTGGGCGCCGTACGAGTGATCGGTGGTGGGGTTCAATGTGCTCGCTCCCCCATCAGACCGGCCGCGCCTTTGGCGAGCATCTCGTCGGCGAGCTCACGCCCCATGGCCTGGGCCAGGGAGAACAGCTCACCGTCGGACGCCGGTACGCGACCGGTGGTGGACAACTGCACCAGTGTGGTGCCGTCGGTCGTGCCGACGACACCGCGCAGACGCAGTTCGGTGACATCCTGCCCTCCCGCAGGGAAATCGGCCAGCGCGCCGACGGGCGCGCTGCAACCGGCCTCCAGAGCGGAGAGCAGAGTTCGCTCGGCGGTCACGGCGACCCGCGTGCGCGGATCGTCAAGTTCGGCGAGCAGGGCTGCGAGATCCGTGCGCGAGGCCGCGCACTCGACGGCCAGCGCCCCCTGGCCGGGTGCGGGGAGCACCGCGCCGGGGTTGAGCAGTTCGGTGGCCTCGCCGATCAGGCCGACGCGCCTGAGGCCCGCGGCAGCGAGGACGACCGCGTCCAGTTCGCCGGAGCGTACGTACCCGATGCGGGTGTCGACGTTGCCCCGGATCGGCACGATCTCGACGTCCCGGCCCAGCGACCGGGCCCAGGCGGCCAGCTGCGCCATGCGGCGCGGTGAGCCGGTGCCGACCCGCGCCCCGTCGGGCAGCTCCTCGAAGGTGAGGCCGTCACGGGCGACCAGCGCGTCACGGGGGTCCTCCCGTACGGGCACGGCCGCCAGCGCCAGCTGTTCCGGCTGGCTGGTGGGAAGGTCCTTCAACGAGTGAACGGCGAAGTCGATCTCGCCGCCGAGCAGCGCGTCGCGCAGCGCGGAGACGAAGACCCCTGTGCCGCCGATCCGGGCGAGGTGCTCACGGGAGACATCGCCGAAGGTGGTGATCTCCACCAGCTCGACGGGCCCGCCGGTGAGCCGCCGGACGCGCTCGGCCACCTGCCCGGACTGGGCCATGGCGAGTCGGCTGCGGCGGGTGCCCAGCTTCAGCGGCTGGGGTGCGTTGGTGCTCATTGCCGCTCCTGTTCGGGGTTACTGACGGCCGCCACGGTCTGCGGGTCGAGGTCGAAGAGCTCTCGCAGCGCGTCGGCGTATCCGGCGCCGCCCGGTTCGCCGGCGAGCTGCTTGACGCGCACGGTCGGCGCGTGCAGCAGCTTGTCGACGACCCGGCGCACGGTCTGGGTGATCTCGGCGCGCTGTTTGGCGTCGAGTCCGGGGAGGCGCCCGTCCAGGCGCGCCATCTCGGCCGTGACGACATCGGCGGCCATGGCGCGCAGCGCGACCACGGTGGGTGTGATCGTCGCGGCCCGCTGGGCCGCGCCGAAGGCCGCGACCTCGTCGGCGACGATGCCGCGCACCTTGTCGACGTCCGCGGCCATGGGCGCGTCGGCGGAGGCCTCGGCCAGCGACTCGATGTCCACCAACCGTACGCCTTCCAGGCGGTGCGCGGCGGCGTCGATGTCACGGGGCATGGCCAGGTCGAGCAGCGCCATCGGCTCCTCACGGGAACCGCTGGAGTCGCGGGGCCCGGGAGAGCCGGGGGATCCGGCGCGCGCGGCGAGCGCGGCCGACAGGTCGTCGGCCGTCAGCACCAGCCCGGTGGCGCCGGTGCAGGAGACGGCGATGTCCGCGTGCGGAAGCTCGGCGGGCATCTCGTGGGCGGGCACGGCGCGCGCGGTGAGCCCGCCGCCGTGGAGCCCGGCGGCCAGGCGCCGGGCGCGCTCCAGCGTCCTGTTGGCGATCACCAATTCGGTGACACCCGCGCGCGCCAGCACCGTGGCGGCCAGGGAGGACATCGAGCCGGCGCCGATCACCAGGGCGCGCCGGCCGCGCGCCCACTCGGCGACCGGGCGCTCACCGGCGAGCTGCTCCAGGCCGAAGGTGACCAGGGACTGCCCGGCCCGGTCGATGCCGGTCTCGCTGTGCGCCCGCTTGCCGACCCGCAGCGCCTGCTGGAACAGGTCGTTCATCAGCCGCCCGGCGGTGTGCCGGTCCTGCGCCACGGCCAGCGCGTCCTTGATCTGGCCGAGGATCTGGCCCTCGCCGACGACCATCGAGTCCAGCCCGCAGGCCACCGAGAACAGGTGGTGGACGGCCCGGTCCTCGTAGTGGACGTACAGGTACGGGGTCAGTTCCTCCAGGCCGACGCCGCTGTAGCGGGCCAGCAGGGAGGACAGCTCGGCGACGCCGGCGTGGAACTTGTCGACGTCGGCGTAGAGCTCGGTGCGGTTGCAGGTGGAGAGCACCGCGGCCTCGGAGGCGGGCTCGGCCCCGACCGCGTCCTGCAGGAGCTTGCCGCGCACCTCGGGCGCCAGCGAGGCCCTCTCCAGGACGCTCACCGGTGCGCTGCGGTGGCTCAGCCCTACTACCAGCAGGCTCATGCGCGTCCTCCGCTCCGCTCGGACCGTACGGTGTGCGGTGCGCGCGCGAGGTGTCTCACGGCCGCTCGCTCGTTCATGCCGGCATCACCGCGGGCATGTCCCCGTCAGGCCCCTGTTCGGTCCCCTCGCCGCGTCGGCGTACGGCCGCGGCGGGCGGCGCCGCGGGCGGGGTGATGTCGCCGCCGGCTTCGCCGGGCGCCTCCTCACCGGCCTTGCGCTGCTCGTGAAAGGCGAGGATCTGCAGTTCTATGGAGAGGTCGACCTTGCGCACGTCCACGCCGTCCGGCACGGACAGCACGGTCGGCGCGAAGTTGAGGATGGAGGTCACCCCGGCGGCCACGAGCCGGTCGCAGACCTGCTGCGCGGCTCCGGCGGGGGTGGCGATGACACCGATGGAGACGCCGTTCTCCTCGATGATCGCCTCGAGATCGTCGGTGTGCTGCACGGGTATGCCCGCGACCGGCCTCCCGGCCATCGACGGGTCCGCGTCGATCAGCGCGGCGACTCTGAAGCCTCTGGAGGCGAAGCCTCCGTAGTTGGCGAGCGCGGCGCCCAGGTTTCCGATGCCGACGATCACGACGGGCCAGTCCTGCGTCAGGCCCAGCTCACGGGAGATCTGGTAGACGAGGTACTCGACGTCGTAGCCCACACCGCGCGTGCCGTACGAGCCGAGGTAGGAGAAGTCCTTGCGCAGCTTGGCGGAGTTGACGCCGGCGGCGGCCGCCAGCTCCTCCGAGGAGACCGTGGGCACCGAGCGCTCGGAGAGCGCGGTGAGCGCCCGCAGGTACAGCGGAAGCCGGGCGACGGTGGCCTCGGGGATCCCTCGGCTACGGGTCGCCGGTCGGTGTGTTCGGCCAGTTGCCACGTTGCTCCTGCCGTCTGCGCGAAGCGGTGAGCGGTCCCGCTGGACACCCGCTGGACATGCGTCCGGACCGCTCCGTCCCGCCCAGGCTATGTCTTTGTGAACGTGTGCACAAAGACGGTGTCCGCTTTGTCCGGCCAAAGTGACCGGTGCCACACCCCCCGGACGGAACCGGATCCCGCCCGGCTCACCTCCCACATATACGCCCGTTGGCCGTGGAACGTCCTGAGGAGCGGTCGAGACCCGGTCGAACCCCCGGGTGCGGGCCCTCTCCGCACGGCCCCCCGGCGAACACCCCCGCCGCCGCGGTCACCCCTCCAGCGCCGCGCGCAGCCGCCGCGGGTCCACCCGCCAGAAGTCGTGCTGCGCGCCGTCCACCAGCACCACCGGAATCTGCTCCCAGTAGCGGCGGTACAGCTCCTCGTCCTGCGTGATGTCCTTCTCCTCCCAGCGCGCGCCCAGTCGCGCGCACACCTCGCTGACCACCGCGCGTGCGTCGTCGCACAGATGGCACCCGGGCTTTCCGATGAGAGTGACGGTCCTCATGACCGCCATTGTGCCGCCGCGCCCGGTCACCGCCGCCCCCGGCTCCCCCTGTCCGGCCCCCGTCCCCGGCGGGGCCGGGAGCGCCCTCTCCACGGTTGGCTCAGTCCTCGCCCTGCCGACACCCCTCCGTCACCGGAACCCCGCGGAACACTGGCTATGCTCGCGGCATGGCCGCACTTGGATGGCTCGTTCCCCGCAGGCGTTCGGCGACGGCTCGCAGCGTTCTCGCAGGCGAGGCCGCGGCCGAGGCGGCGCGCAGGACCTCGCGGGAGGTCGACGCACTCCCCCCCGGCGAGGCGGGGAAGCCGGCGGAGCCGGAGTTCCCGGTGCACGGGGACGCCAGGGCGGCGGCCTTCTTCGACCTCGACAACACGATCATGCAGGGCGCGGCCCTGTTCCACTTCGGCCGCGGCCTGTACAAGCGGAAGTTCTTCCGCAAGCGCGAGCTGTTCCGCTTCGCCTGGCAGCAGGCCTGGTTCCGGCTCGCGGGCTCGGAGAACGCCGGGCACATGCAGGACGCCCGTGACAGCGCGCTGTCCATCGTCAAGGGCCACCGCGTCTCGGAGCTGATGGAGATCGGCGAGGAGATCTACGACGAGTACATGGCCGGCCGGATCTGGCCGGGCACCCGCGCGCTGGCCCAGGCACATCTGGACGCGGGCCAGAAGGTGTGGCTGGTCACCGCGGCCCCCGTGGAGACCGCCACGATCATCGCCCGCCGGCTGGGGCTGACCGGCGCCCTGGGCACGGTCGCCGAATCCGTCGACGGCGTCTACACCGGGCGCCTGGTCGGCGAGCCGCTGCACGGCCCGGCGAAGGCGGAGGCGGTGCGCGCGCTGGCCGCCGCCGAGGATCTGGACCTCTCCCGCTGCGCCGCGTACAGCGACTCGGCCAACGACCTCCCGATGCTCTCGCTGGTCGGTCACCCCTACGCCATCAACCCCGACAGCAGACTGCGCGCCCACGCACGCGCGCGGGGCTGGCGGCTGCGCGACTACCGGACCGGCAGGAAGGCCGCGAAGGTGGGCATCCCGGCCGCGGCCGGGGTGGGCGCGGTGGCCGGAGGCGCCGCCGCGGCCATGGCGATCCAGCGCCGCCGCCGCTGAGGCCGCCGCCGGTGCCGCTCGCCGGTTCGAACAGGATCGCCCCCCCGGCCGCAAGCGAACCGCCCGCCGATCGGAAAGTGGCATGAAACGGTCGGACCAGCATCCCGGTTCGCCGTCCGGGCGGCCGTAAACACATAGCAGAACGAACCTAACCGGCGATTCCGGCAACCAGGTGTAGCACTCCCTGCACGAAGCGTTATTCTCCTCAGACGCAATCCGGTGTCCACACGCCCTTGTGACGGGCGGGCGGTCCCGCACTGCACGTGATGGAAGCTCTGCCTCTGGGAGTCCCGTGTACCCACACGTCGGGGTTGACGCCTCGGGCCTGGCTGCGCTGCGCACGCTGGTCATCGACCAACTGCGCGTCCTCGTCCCCTCCGCGCACGCCGTTCCCGCCCTCGCCGCACCTGTCCCCGCAGGCCCCGTCTACGCCCTGGCCGAGGGAGCCGCCGGCACCGCCGCGGTGGGTCGGCGCGCCCGCGCCTCGGGCACCGTCCGGCGGCCGGTGGACGGCGACAGCCGCCGCATGATGGACCTCGTCGAACGCGCCCAGGGCGGCGAGGCCGAGGCCTTCGGACACCTCTACGACCAGTACTCCGACACCGTCTACCGCTACATCTACTACCGTGTCGGCGGCCGGGCCACGGCCGAGGACCTCACCAGCGAGACGTTCCTGCGCGCCCTGCGCCGGATCGGAACCTTCACCTGGCAGGGCCGGGACTTCGGCGCCTGGCTGGTCACCATCGCGCGCAATCTGGTCGCGGACCACTTCAAGTCGAGCCGTTTCCGCCTCGAAGTGACCACCGGCGAGATGCTCGACGCCAACGAAGTGGAGCGCAGCCCGGAGGACTCGGTCCTGGAGTCCCTCTCCAACGCCGCCCTGCTGGACGCCGTCCGCCGCCTCAACCCGCAGCAGCAGGAGTGCGTGACGCTCCGCTTCCTGCAGGGGCTGTCGGTCGCCGAGACCGCGCGGGTCATGGGGAAGAACGAGGGCGCGATCAAGACCCTCCAGTACCGGGCGGTGCGGACCCTGGCCCGGCTGCTGCCGGAGGACAGCCGATGACACACGGTGACGCGCGATGACGTTCCATTCAGCGGGGGGCGGCAGGGCGATCGCGCCTCCCGCGGGGCGTAACCCCCCCGGCCGGTGGTCGTTGTGCGGTTTGCAGACTCCCCGCGGCCCGTCGCGTCCGGACGGCGGCTTCCGAGCCGCCGCCGCACGGCCGTGCAACCCTCCTGTGGGGCAGGGAGTCGACTGTGCTGACGAGAGGAGGTGCCGCCCGTGATGGGAGCCGTATCGCCGAGCCGGCGGGCAACCGCCTTCGCCCAGGCCCTCGACGAGCGCGAGCCCGAGGGTACGGCGGCCGACCGGTCCGGGGGCGCCGCCTCCGCCGCCCCGGCCGGGGCGGCGGAGAGGACACAAGCCGCGCCGGAGAGCGGGCCGCCCGACAGGCGGACGATACTGCTGTCACTGGCGGACAGGCTCGGCGCCCTGCCGAAACCGGTGCTGGACCCCGACGTCAAGGCCGCCCAGCGGGCGCGGCTCCTCGCCGCCGCGGAGAGCGCCTTCGCCGGGGCCGGCGAGAGCGCCTCGGTGCCCGGCCCGCGCTCCGCCCGTACGGGGCGCGGCGGATCCCGCCAAATCTCTCCGCTGGGAGCGTTGCGCAGGCTGCGTCCCAGGACGCGGCTGACCAGGGGACTGGCGGCGGGCGGCCTGGGCATCGGCGTCGCGGCGGGCGCCCTCGGCGGAGCCGCCGTGGCCAGCACCGACGCTCTGCCCGGCGACACCCTCTACAGCCTCAAACTGGGCATAGAGGATCTCAGACTCGGAATGGCGGGCGACGAGACCGACCGCGGCGGAGTCCATCTGGACCACGCCTCCGCACGGCTGAACGAGGCCCGGCGCCTGCTGGAGCGCGGCCGATCGGGCCCGCTGGACCACGAGTCGCTCGGCGAGATCCGCAGGACGCTCTCCCACATGCGCGACGACGTCTCCGAGGGCCACCGGCTGCTCAGCCAGGCGTATGAGCGCGAGGGCGAGATCGCACCGATCCGCTCGCTGTCGTCCTTCTCCCAGTCCCACCGCACCAGGTGGGACGAGGTACGCGCGGGCCTCCCCATCCAGCTCACCGACGTGGGCGAAGAGGTCAGTTCACTCTTCGACGCCATAGAGGACGAGGTCGGCCCGCTGCGGTCCCTGCTGGACCCCGGGCGGGAGGACACAGACTCCGCCCCCGGCACCGAACGCGGCGAACGGCCAGGCGCCGACCGCACGGCCCGGCCGCCGTCGCCCGCGCCCGGTGAGAGCGGTGCGGACGGCGCGGAGGGAGGCGACCGGGACGGTGGACGGCGGCCCAGCCCGTCCGGCTCGTCCGGCTCGTCCGGATCCGCCGCTCCGGACGGGGAGGGACTCCTCCCCGATCCCGGCGATCCGCTGGAGCCGTCTCCCGGCGAGGACGGCGCGTCGGCGTCACCGGACGGCGCTCCCCGGCTCCCCGAGCCGGGCATCACCATCCCGCCGCTCCTCCCGAACCTCCTGCCGGGGCTGGGGATCGAGGTGGGCGACGACTCCGATTAGCGGCCGGGCGGCCGGTGCCGGAAGAGCACCGGCCGCCCGGAGCCCGTACCGTCGGAAGCGCCCGCTCAGAAGAACACCGAACGCCGCCTCACCAGCAGCCGGTAGAGGGTGTGCTGAATCGTCTCGCGCACCTGGTCGGTGAGGTTGAACATCAGCATCGGATCGTCGACCGCCTCCGGCGGGTAGTCGTCCATCGGGACCGGCTCACCGAACTGGATCGTCCACTTCGTCGGCAGCGGCACCATCCCCAGCGGCCCCAGCCAGGGGAAGGTGGGCGTGACCGGGAAGTACGGGATGCCCAGCAACCGCGCCAGCGTCCTGAAGTCGCCCACCATCGGGTAGATCTCCTCCGCCCCGACGATCGAGCACGGCACGATCGGCGCCCCGGTCCGCAGCGCGGTCGAAACGAAGCCGCCGCGCCCGAACCGCTGGAGCTTGTAGCGCTCGGAGAACGGTTTCCCCAGTCCCTTGAAGCCCTCCGGCATCACCCCGACGACCTCCCCCCGCTCCAGCAGCCGCTGGGCGTCCTCCGCGCACGCCAGGGTGTGCCCGGCCTTCCGGGCCAGCTCGTTGACGACCGGCAGCATGAAGACCAGGTCGGCCGCCAGCAGTCGCAGGGCCCGCTCGGCCGGGTGGTGGTCGTGCACGGCGACCTGGAGCATCAGCGCGTCCAGCGGCAGTGTCCCGGAGTGGTTGGCGACCACCAGCGCGCCGCCCTCGGACGGGATGTTCTCGACGCCGAGCACCTCGACCCGGAAGTACTTCCCGTACACCGGCCGCAGCATCGACATCAGCACGTGGCCGGTGAGATCGGCGTCGTAGCCGAACTCGTCGACCTCGTACTCCCCGGTGATCCGACGCCGCAGGAAGGCCAGCCCTCCGGCGATCCTGCGGTCCCAGTCACCCCTGTCCCGCTCACCCGGTTCCTCCCGCCATGTCCGGGGCCCGTCTCCCGGACCGGGCCGCGCGCCCACCGGTGTGCCCGCGGGCGCACCGGCCTCGGGCACGGCCCCGAGCGGCGCCTGCGCGCCGCCCCGGCCCTCCTGACCGAGGCGGCCCTCGTCGCCCGTACGCCGCCCGCCGCCCGCCGTCCATCCCCGGGCGGACCGCCCGGGGCCGCCGCGCGACCGGTCGTCGTCGAAGGGAATGACCTTGGCGTCAGCCATGGCGGACGACCTCCTCGATACGGTCCACCGCGTGTGCGAGTCTCTCCGGCGGCAACAGCCCCGGGCTCCCTGCGCGCGCGAAGTCGGCGAAGGTCCCGGCCGTGGTGTACCGCGGCCCAAAACCGAGCACCTCGCGCATCTGCGTGGTCTCCACGACCCTGCCGTGCGTCAACAGCCGGATCTGCTCGGCCGAGAAGTCCGTGACACCGACCGTGCGCAGCGCGGTCCCGGTCCACCGGACCGCCGGCAGCAGCAGGGGCAGCGTGGGCCGTCCCAGCCGCCGCGCGGCCTGGGACATCAGCAGTACCCCGTCGCCGGCGATGTTGAACGTCCCCGCGTTGAGCGTGCCGCGCCGCGGCTCCCCGGCCGCCAGCCGCAGCACCTCGACGACATCGTCCTCGTGGACGAACTGCAGCCGCGGATCGTATCCGAGGACGGTCGGCAGCACCGGCAGCCGGAAGTACTCCGCCAGCGGCGTGTCGGCGTCGGGGCCGAGGATGTTGGCGAAGCGCAGCACCGTCACCGCCACGTCGGGGCGGCGGCGGGCGAATCCGCGCACGTACTCCTCGACCTCCACGATGTCCTTGGTGAAGCCGCCGCCGGGCAGCGCCTTGGCCGGCGTGGTCTCGGTGAACACCGCCGGGTCGCGGGAGGAGGAGCCGTAGACGTTCGTGCTGGACTTCACCACCAGACGCCGCACGGACGGCGCCTTCTGGCACGCGCCCAGGAGCTGCATGGTGCCGATGACGTTGGTCTCCTTGACCGATGCGCGGGTACCGGGCAGAAGCTGTACCCCGCTGACGTCCAGGTGCACGACGGTGTCCGCGCCGTGCTCGGCCAGCACCCCGGCGATCGAGGGCTGCCGGATGTCGGCACGGACGAACTCCGCCCCGCCGAGGTGGTGTCCGGGCGGCACGGCGTCCACCCCGACGACCCGGTCGACGTCGGGCTCGCGCAGTATCCGCCGTACGAAGCGCCCGCCGAGTCGGCGGGCGACGCCTGTGACGAGCACGACCTTGCCCAACGTTGCTCCCTCTCAGCGTGCGGCTGACCGCCCCCGGAAACCCTGCCACGGGCCCCGGCAGCCCTCCGTACTCCTCGTCGCTCCTCGCGGCCTGTTCCCCGAACCGCTTGCGGGCGGGCCTGTGGCCACCGTATCGGCCGGCCGCCTCCACCCGGCGGAACGCCACCGCCCTCCCACCGACACGGCGGTGGGAGGGCGGTGGTCAGTGTGCGGCGCGCCCGCTCACTTCTTGTTGCGGCGCTGAACGCGCGTGCGCTTGAGCAGCTTGCGGTGCTTCTTCTTGGCCATCCGCTTGCGCCGCTTCTTGATAACAGAGCCCACGACTTACCCTCGCTCACTTCGTCACTCGGTGCGGGGCGTCCGAGCCCACACGACCTACGTCGGCCCAGCCTACCCGGCGCCGGATAGTGCTCGTGACACGAGGGGGCCACAAGCCCGTCGTTCCGCGGTTACGCGCTCTTCTCCGCCTCCACGTACGATCCGCGGAGGTACTCGTGGACGGCCTGCTCCGGCACCCGGAAGGACCTGCCTACCCGGATCGCCGGCAGATGACCGCTGTGCACCAGGCGGTACACGGTCATCTTGGACACTCGCATCACCGAGGCGACTTCCGCCACGGTCAGGAACACGACCTCGTTCAGAGGCCTCTCGGCAGCAGCCATGTCACACCTGAACCTTCCGCACATGTCGGGCACCGGCTTCCCCTCCGGTGTCTCCAGCTCGCATGCGCGCTCCTCCCCAGATTAGGGGCGGGTGATGCAAGTGGGGAAGAGGAGCAGCCACCGGTCCCCAAACGTGACAGAAATGAACGACCAGGGGCATAGTGAGCAATCGGAAAGTATCCGTCCGATACCTTGGAGTCATGAGCCGGGACGGCCGCTCCCTCCCACCCGGCGGCGGGCGCCGCGAAACAGCCCTCGTCGGCCGGCCCCGTCTCCCGATGCCCGGCTGACCTGCCGCGCTGCCCGTCGGTACTCCTCGATCGCCGACTCCGCAACGGCTTCCGGGTGTCGCCGCGGCGCCGGAGACCGCACGCACGGGAGAGGAGCGGGCGGAAGGGCGCGCCCGGAGCATCGGGGGGAGGACGCGCTCCCTCGTCTTGAATCAGCGCGACTCCCCGTAAGCACCGGGGAGTCGATTACGTACCCCGAACCGAGTCGCCATGTCGACACATCCCCCCCTGCGCCGGTGCGAGGAGGAGAGGTCCCTGCGCCGACAGAGCGCCGGACGGGGGACGTAGAGGCCCGGGAACCGGCCGGAGAGCGCCGTCCCCCGGTCGTACGGAACACGCGGAGCCAGGCTCCGCGGCGGCTCAGGGCAGCAGCCCGTGTGCCGGATACACCGAGCGCCGCGCGGCCAGCACCGCCTGGTCCAGGGCGCTCGCCGGGTCGTACCCCGACCCCCAGTCCGACCACACCGGCTCGCGCCCGTCCGTCATCCGCCGCGGCGCGTCCTGCCGGGTGTGCGCGTACACCTGCCGCCGCCAGTCCTCCGGGACCGTGGTCTTCGGGGCGATCGGCTCACCCGCCGCGATCGCCACCAGGTGCGTCCAGGCGCGGGGTACGACATCGACCACCGCGTAACCGCCCCCGCCGAGTGCCACCCAGCGCCCCTCCGCGTACTCGTGCGCCCAGTCGTGACAGGCCTCCGCGGCGGCCCGTTGCGCGTCGACGGTCACCGCCAGGTGCGCGAGAGGGTCCTCGATGTGTGTGTCGGCACCGTGCTGGGTCACCAGCGCCTGAGGCCGGAAGGAACGCAGCAGCCCCGGCACCACCGCGTGCAGCGCCCGCAGCCATCCGCCGTCGGACGTGCCGGGCGGGACCGCGATGTTGACCGCGCTCCCCTCCGCCTTCTCCCCGCCGGTCTCCTCCGGCCAGCCGGTTCCGGGGAAGAGCATGCGGGGGTGCTCGTGCAGGGACACCGTCAGCACCCGTGGATCGTCCCAGAAGGCCGCCTGGACGCCGTCCCCGTGGTGGACGTCGATATCCACATAGGCGACCCGTTCGGCGCCCAGCTCCAGGAGCCGGGCGATGGCCAGGGAAGCATCGTTGTAGACACAGAAACCGGCCGCTCCGCCCGGCATCGCGTGGTGCAGTCCGCCGGCGAAGTTCACACCGTGGAGGACCTCCCCCCGCCACACCGCCTCGGCGGCCCCGACCGACTGCCCGGCGATCAGTGCCGAGGCGTTGTGCATTCCCCCGAAGGCCGGGTCGTCCTCGGTCCCGATGCCGTACGACCCGTCCGCCGCCCGGGGATCCGCGGAAATCCGGCGCACGGTGTCAACGTAGTCGGAGCGGTGCACGAGTCTGAGTGTGGAGTCACCGGCGGGCGCCGCGGCCACCACCCTCAGCCCGGAGGCGCCGGGCAGTCCGAACGCCTCGACGAGCTCCATGGTCAGCTTCAGGCGCACCGGGTCCATCGGATGCCCGGGCCCGAAGTCGTATCCGGTGACCGCCTCGTCCCACATCAGCTGTGCGCCGCCACTCATACCGGCCACCGTATCGGGCCGCTCCTGGCCGGCTCAGGCCAGGAGTCCGGGAAGTTCCTCCATCGAGGAGAACAGCCCCGTCGCTTCCGGCAGCCTTTTCCCCGGCGTCATGGCGGTGAACCCGTACACGTCCATCCCGGCCGCGACAGCCGCCCGTACTCCCAGTGGGCTGTCCTCGACAACGACGCAGCGTTCGGGCGGCACCCCCATCGCCCGTGCCGCGTGGAGGAAGAGATCCGGCGCGGGTTTCCCCCGGCCGACGTCCTGCGAGCTGAAGACCCGTTCCTCCCCGAACCGCCCGTACAGTCTCGTCCTTCCGAGCGCCACTCTTATACGCTCATGGGTGCCGGACGAGGCCACGCAGTACGGCACGCCTTCGGAGTCGAGCGCCCCCAGCACTTCGGCGACACCGGGTACGGGCAACAGGTCACGCCGGAACGCTTCGAAGACCCGGTTGTGGAAGACGGCGTCGAAGTCGTGGGGCAGGCGCTGTCCAGAGCGTTCCAGGATCAGATCGTGGATCCGGTGCATGGCCGAGCCCATGTAGTCCCGGATGGACTCCTCGTACGTGGTCGGATGCCCCAACTCCGTCAGATAGGCCGCGAGAATCCGGTTGGATATCGGCTCGCTGTCCACCAGGACACCGTCGTTGTCGAAGATCACCAGGTCGTAACGCATACGCCACCCACCCCGAAAGCCCGGAGGACGGGACTCTCGTGAACGCGGGAAAGCCCCGCCGGGCGAACCCGGCAGGGCTTTCTCTCAAATATTGTTCGGCGGCGTCCTACTCTCCCACACGGTCCCCCATGCAGTACCATCGGCGCTGAAAGGCTTAGCTTCCGGGTTCGGAATGGAACCGGGCGTTTCCCTCTCGCTGTGACCACCGAAACACCATGACACACACAACCACCGGAACCGGCCGGTCGTGGTCTCAGAACCCACACAGTGAACGCGAACATCTACAGCACAAGCCCTCGGCCTATTAGTACCGGTCAACTCCACCCCTCACGAGGCTTCCATCTCCGGCCTATCAACCCGGTCGTC
>NZ_JAJFAU010000210.1 GCF_022614595.1 Streptomyces sp. CNQ085 | reverse complement strand
CACCACCGTCACCGCGTGCCCCGGGGAGCCGCCCGCCAGCGGGGAGCTGGCGCAGGCCCTGCTGGGGACCGGCGCGTCCGAGGCCGTCCTGCTGCCCAACGATCCCGAGCTGTGGCACACCGCCGGCCGCGGCGGCGAATCCGAGCGGGTTGCGCGCGTCGCGCGGATCGCCCAGCTCCCGTTCCAGGGAGGTGGCGGCGGCGTACCGGGGCCACCGCTGCCCGTCGTCCGCCGTCATCGCCGGCCCCCTTCGGCTTCCGCGGCCGGCGCGGGCCGGTACTCGGCGCAGGAGCGCGGCAGCCGCACACCGGCGAGGGCCAGCTGGTGCACCCGTGCGGTGTAGGCGGCGCCGCGCAGCAGGTGCCCGGCGACATCCGCCACCCGCCGGTTCTCCGGAGCCGCCAGGTAGGTGCCGCGCGCCCAGGCGTTGAAGGCGCCCATGGCCGGCCCGCACCACACCTGGAAGTCGGCGGTGCGGTCAGCCTCGCCGGTCACCGCCCAGCGCGAGGCCATCCCCAGGTACCAGCGGAACAGCAGCGCCATCCGGCGGCGCGGTACGGCCGCCGCGCGCCGCAGCTGATCGGGGTCGCGGCGGGCGAAGTACGCCTCGACCTCCTGCCAGACCTCCTCCACCGGGCGGCGGAAGACCTGCTTCTCCAGGCGGCGCAGTTCCTCCGGCGGAAGCGCCTCGATGCCGTCGTGGCGCTGGTACAGCTCGTACAGGCGCTTGGCGCGCATCGGGAACAGGGTGCCCTTCTTCAGCACCTGGAGTTCCACCCCGAGTTCGAACATGTCGGCGGCGGGTGCCATCTCGCAGTCGGCCAGTCCCGCCTCGGCCAGCATCCGCCGGGCGGGCTCGGAGGTGCCGGACTCCAGGCACGACTGGTGCACCGAGCCCACCACCACGTAGTCGGCTCCCATGGCGTAGGCGGCGGCCGCCGCGTGCGGGGTGCCGATGCCGCCGCCCGCGCCGAGCCCGACCGGCACCGGGTAGCGCATCTCGCGCTGGACGGCGTCGCGCGTCTCCAGCAGCGCGGGGAAGAGCGCGGTCAGCGGGCGCCGGTCGGTGTGCCCGCCGGAGTCCGCCTCGGCGGTGACGTCGTCGGCCAGCGGCACGTACCGCGCCAGCTCCGCCTGTTCGGCGGTGATCAGCCCGCGGGCCAGCAGGTCAGCGGTGATCGCGGGCGGGGCGGGGCGCATGAACTTCTCGGCCACCTCCGGGCGCGAGACCTTGGCGATGAGCCGGTTGGCGGCCACCACCCGGCCGTCGCGGCCACGGTGCAGCCCGGCCACCCGGTAGCGCACCACGTGCGGGGTGAGGTCCAGGTAGGCGGAGGCCTCCACGCACCGCACCCCGTGCCGGAGCAGCAGCTCCACCCCGTCGCGTTCCAGGGCGTCCTCGCTGGGGCTGTGGATGAGGTTGACCGCCCAGGGCAGGCCCGGGAGTTCGGCAGCGAAGCGGCGCAGCGCGCGGTCGATGCGCTCGGGCAGCAGGCCGGCCGCGCCGAAGGAGCCCAGGCAGCCGGCGCGGGCAAGGGCGATCACCAGTTCCTCGGAGGCGATGCCGCCCGCCATGGCGCCGCCCAGGTAGGCCAGGCGGGTGCCGTGGCGCTCGCGGAAGGCACGGGATCCCAGGCGCTCGGGCGGCAGCGGGCCGAGCGCGGCCAGAACCCGGGTGCCGGGGCCGGGGCGGGCGGTGGTGGCGCCGGGGCCACTGCCGGTGCCGACGATGTAGCAGGGCTCCTCCAGCCGCCCCAGGACCTCCTGGACGCCGGCCGGATCGGTGCGGGGGGCCTGGGGTGCGGTGCGGGCCCGGTGGTGGACGCCGCCCGTCGCGGGGGTGGTCATGCTCCGGTCTCCTTGTCCGTGTCGTGCTGGCCGTCCTGGCCGTTCCGGCCGTCCTGCGGGGCGGTCCGTTCCGCGCGCGGGTCGGGGACGGCCTCCACCGCCACGTCGGTGAGCTCGTAGATGCGCAGCCCCGGCTTCCAGACGGCTGCGTCGGCGATGACGACGAGGCGCCCGCCGTCCCGGCGGACCTCCTTGATGTGGGCCTCGAAGGTCATCTCGCCGTCGCCGCGCAGGATCTGGCCGCGGTATTTCCAGGCCATCGCGACTTCCAGGGGCACCCCGAACCGCAGCGGCCCCATGCCGTCGGCGAGCCCGGAGTCGATGACGTGGACCTGGAGCGCCTGGATGACCGCCTCCACACCCAGCGAGCCGGGCATCACCGGGTCGCGGTGGAAGTGGCAGTCGAAGTACCAGTCGTCGTCGGCCACGGTACGGCGGCCGAAGAGGTACCCCTGGCCGTGGGTGCCGCCACCGTCCACCATGGTCACCTCGTCGACCATCCGCAGGTGGTCGTCGGCCAGGTGCAGCCCGGTGCCGGGCCGGGGCCGGAACCAGCGGTCGTCGGAGCGGACGGCCATCGTCCGCTTCCGGACCGGGTCGAGACCGTCGCCCTCGGCCTCCAGCCACGGCGGGACGTACGCGCCGGAGTCCAGTCCGACCTGGTTGGAGAGCGCCTGCTCGGTGAAGTACCCGAAGAGCGACTCGCCCTCGTAGAACACCTCGTCGTCGGCGAGCAGCCGGTAGCGGAAGTTCTGGAGGGTCGCGCCGGGCACGGACTGGCTGGACAGCAGCTCCGATTCGTGGCGGATGGTCCTGCCGGCCAGTTCGGGGCGGCTCACGAAGCGGGCGCGGCCGTCCAGGTTACGGATGGCCAGCTCCTCGTCGGGGCTGGCCAGGGTGGCCCCCAGGTAGTAGCCGAGCAGAATGGCGGCCTGCAGGGAGGTCTCCATCACCACGCAGTTGGGGATCTCCGGCCCGCCGGTGTCCCGGTAGTACCAGGCCTCGGGCGGTGAGTCGTACTCGGTGGCCATCGTGGCTCCGGGGCGCAGCTCGCCGCGGGTGCCGTCCAGCCGCATGATGCGGTCCACGAACTGGAAGTCGCCGTTGGGGATGTAGGGGGCGCGCCGGTCGGCGTAGATCTCGAACTCCGTGCCCATCGCCGTGCCGAGGTCGCCCTTGGCGGCATGGGCGAGGTGGAGTTCGTTGATGAAGGCCGCCTCGCCGCGCTCGTTGCGGCGTCCGAGGAAGGCCGGGAGACCGCCGGTCTCGGGCCGGTAGGGGGTGCCCGGCTTCTCCTGCACCCGCACCCCGAAGTTCCGCATGGCGACGATGGGCTTGTCGCCGTCGTAGACGGTGATGTCGGCGACCACGGTGGGCCGCGGCAGCATGGTCAGCTCGATGACCTCCACCTCGTAGCGGACCTCGCGGGTCTGCGGGGTGATCTGGCCGCGCACCCTGACCTCGGTCTCCAGACCGGGCACCGCCTGGAACTCGGCGTCGGGGAAGACCAGGTGCATTCCCAGGTACATGGCGTAGGTCTGCAGCAGCTGTACCCCGCCCTCGGCGATGAGGGAGCCGGCCAGCACCGGGTCGCCGGTGAAGTGACAGGCGAAGTACCAGCCGTCTGGGTCCAGCCGCTTGACGGCGGTGAGCGCGCCGAGCCGGCGCGGCCCACCGAGCCGGTCGAGAACCGGAATCTCGTCGATCATGCGCAGCATCTCGCCGGGCAGGCGCAGCGAGCGGTTGCAGCCGTCGGCGCTCTGGTCCCAGCGCGGGCCGAACACCTCTCCCGGGCGGCCGGCGGCCAGCAGCTCCAGGTCCTTTCCGGTCAGGGAGGTGCGGTCGGTGCGGGCCAGCGGCTTGAACCAGGAGGGCTCCATCGCCGCGCGCCGCCGACGGTCCGCGGCACTGTCCACCACGCCGAGGGAGTCGGCGAGTTCGGCGGGGGTGAAGAACCCGGCGCAGGCGTCCAGGAGTTCCAGGATCAGCTCGCCGTCGGCGTAGCAGCGGTAGTTGAAGAAGAACAGCAGGTTGTCGCCGTTCCACACGAAGCGGTCGATGCGGATGTCGTAGCGCAGCGTCTGGCCCTCGCGGGGCAGGCCGCCATGGAAGACCAGACGGCTGTCCAGCAGCCGGTAGACACGCTCGCCGCGGGTGCGGAAGTCGATGCCCAGGTAGGCGATCAGCAGCATGTCGCACTGGCCGGCCTCGATGGTCACCGCGCACGGGACCAGACCGTCCACCGTGTACCAGGCGCCGACCGGGACGTCGTACTCGGTGGTGATCTCGGCGGGCTCGAAGCGGCCCGTCTCGCCGGTGATCCTGGTGACCCGGCTGACGAAGAGGTAGGGCGGCTCGGGCAGACGGCAGCGGCGCGGGTAGGTGTCGACCTCGGCGAAGGCCGGGCCGAAGACCGGTGCCACCCGGCCGCGCGCGAACTCCAGCAGGTCCTGCTCGTCCCACAACACGGTCTTCTCCCGCACCGCGGGCACGACGGGGGCGGTGGATGCCGCCGCGGGCGCGGCGGCGGCCTCCAGGGCCCGCAGCGCGTTCTCGGCGAGCGCGTCCTGCGCGCGCAGCGCGGCGCGGTGCGCCCGAGCGACGGTCGTCGCCATCGCCCGCAGCGGGGGCGCGGCGGGACGGGCCAGGGCCGCCGGGCGGTACCGCTGGGGGGCGGAGCGCGGCAGCGGCTCGGGCAGGTGGACGAACGGCTCCTCCTCGATGACGATCCGCTCCGCGGCGGGATCGGGATCGAGGACGGGGGCGGGCTCCGGGGCGGAGGGCGCCGTCGCCTGGGATGCGGGCGGCATGGCCGGGGTCACCTCACTGGGCTGGGGTTCCGGGGCGGGCTGGGGTTCCGGGGCGGGCTGGGGTTCCGGGGCGGACCGGTCGCCCGGGGCGGCCGGTGGGCGACCGGAGCGCTCGGGCAGTACCTCGGGCGGATCAGGGGTGAGGACGGCGGCCGCCGCCCGTGCCGTCCGGTCGGCGATCGGCTCGCCGCCGCACGGCACGGAGAGCACCGGCCCGGCCGGGGCGGCCGCCGGCGGCGGTGTCAGTTCCTCCAGGGCGACGGGCAGACCGTGGGCGACCAGCCGGGCCAGGGCCTGGGCGAGCGCGACGGCGGACCCGGCGCCGCGCCGGTCCACCGAGACCGCCACGTGGTCGCGTCCCTTGAGCGTCTCGCCGATCCACCGGGTGCAGGTGGCGCCCGGCCCCACCTCCACGAAGTAGCGGTAGCCGCGCTCGTGGGCGGTCTCGGCGAGCCGGGCGAAGTCGATGGTGCTGCGCAGGGTGACCGCGATGCGGCGGGCGATCTGTTCCCGGTCGGTGGTGTCCACCCGGTCGTAGTCGTAGGCGGACAGCAGTTCCAGACCGGGGTCCGGCGTGCCGAGCGGGTAGTCGTTGAGCGCGGCCAGCGCGTCGAGTTCGGGGTCGACGACCGGGCAGTGCATGACGTGGTTGGCGGGCGCCTTGGCGGCCTGGCAGCCCACCTTCGCGATCACCTGGGCGACCTGTTCCGGATCGCCGGCGATCACCACCTCGCGCGGGGTGTTGACATGGGTGAGGAAGACCCGCTCCAGGCCGGCCATGGCCGGACGCACCGCGTCCGGGCCGGCCAGCAGCACCCGGGTCGCCCACACCTTCCCGTCCGGCACGGAACCGGGGATGCCCCAGGCCTCGCGGACGCGCAGCTTCGGGCCGCGCAGCCGGTCGCGGAAGAGCGGAGTGGCCGCCAGCGCCGCGTCGTCCCGCGCGGAGTCGGCCCACACCCCGCCGGCGAAGAGCATGCTGGACTCGCCCAGGCTGTAGCCGAAGCCGCCGTCGGGACGCAGGCCCAGTACGTCGCGCAGCAGCCGGGTGTGCAGCACCGCGAAGTTGGTGCCCGCGGCGAGCATCACGGGGATGTCGTCGATCAGGCGTTCCTCGTGGCGCATCAGGTCCCGGCGGCCGAGCGGGCCCCGGGCGCGGGGGTGGAGCGCACGGTGCTTGAGCCGCCGGGCGGGGTGGTCGGCCTCCTTCTCGAAGCCGTCCAGAAGGCCGGGGAAGAGGCGGAAGAGGTCACGGCCGGCCCCGGGATAGGTGGTGAACGCGCCGGGGTAGACGAAGGCGACCCGGCCCCCCGGGCCCAGTGGGCGCGCGGTGCAGTAGCTTCCGGAGGGCGTGGACCACTCACCGCCCTCGGAGATGACGCGCGGCAGGTCGCGTTCGGCGGCGGCCAGTTCACCGGCGAGTCGGCCCGCGTCGGTGGCCACCAGGACGGCGGTGTGGCGGGCACGGCGGGCGGACAGTTCCCGTACCGCCCGGTGGGTCACCGCCCGCGGTCCGCGCTCGGCGAGTTCGGCGGCGGCCTCACGGGCCGCGGCGGCCAGTGCGGGGCCGTCGTCCGCGGTGAGCGGCAGCAGCAGCACGCCGGGACCGTCGTGCCAGTCGGCGGCCGGCCGTGCGGGGCCGGTGCCCCGCGGCGCGGCGCGCAGCACCACGT